>WGEO01000218.1 GCA_015492715.1 Phycisphaerales bacterium
CTGCTGAGCGACCTGCGGATTCAGGAGGCGAGACGGACACCCGCGGGCTCGTCGTCGTAGAGGCGTTCGATGCGCACGCCGCGAGCGCGAAGCGGCGCCGTGTGCGCCCAGATCGTGTCCTCGTGCGCGTCCGAGGCGATCAGGGCGCAGTCTCCAGCCTGGAGCGTGGCGGGGCTCTGGATGTGGTAGCCGTGGGCGGTGCTTCCCGCGAGGGCATCATCGACGATGGCGAGGATGGGCAGCGCCAGATCGTGGCGATGGTCGAGGATCCATCGGGCGTGGTTGCCGGCGCCGTAGAGGTAGACCCCGCCGACGCCTGCGTGGCGCAGGCGAGCGCCGACCTCGCGCAGCCTGCTGCGTCGGCAGGCCTCGATAGCGCGTGTCTGGGCGCCCGGAGCCGACCACGAGAGCCAGAGCCAGCCCAGCAGTGCCTCACGCGAGGGGGTGGTGCGAAGGATCTCCTCGAGAATGGACCTCGCATCCTCATGATTGCCCACCAGTGCTTGGGTGAGGGCTTGCTCGAGGTTGCCCTGGGACGGGGGAAGATCCCTCCATGCTTCGAGCATGGCGCGAGCGGCGGCGCGGGCCTGGGCCTCGCTGGAGCATGGGCTCGCACACGCCGCATGGTGACGGTAGAGCACCTCGTCGAGGCAGGCCAGGCGTCGATCGCGGGCCAGACGGAGCCAGAGTTCGTAATCCTGGGCCTTGTCCAGGCGTTCGTCGTATCCGCCCGCGTCGAGGATCGGATCGCGTTGGAGCATCATCGACCCGTGGGCCAGGCAGTTGCCCAGCAGGAGGCGGGCATACAGCGGGCCGGGGTCCGTGGGCGGACGCATCGTCCGGATGCCTGCGGGCGAGACGATCTCGTAGGCGGATCCGACGGCGGCGACGGGCGGATGGTCCCGCAGGAATCGGGCCTGTCGGGCAAGACGGGTCGGCGGGCACTCGTCGTCGTCGTCCATGCGCGCGACCAGGTCGAAGCGGGCCTGTCGCAGGGCGAGATTCAGGGCCGCCGGCAGGCTGGGGCGTTCGAGGTGGAGGATGCGGACGGACGCGCTGCGTTCTTTCAGGGGTGCCAGAAGGGAGGGGTCGATACCGTTGGCGATGAGCATGAGGTCGAGGTCGATGCCGTCGGGTGCCTGCTGGGCGAGGATGCAGTCCACGGCGCGTTCCAGGTGCGGATGCAGGCGGCAGACGGGCAGGGCGACGCTGATCCGAAGGGGGCGGGGCATGGGTCTGGTATCGGCCCGGCGGGTCGCGGGCGCGTGATTTCCTGCGCACGGGCTCCGGGATTGGCCGATGAGCAGGGGTGATGCCTGCTCGCATGAACACGGCGCGGCTGGATGACGATCCGCAGGTCGCGGGGCCGTATCCGATCGAAGGGTCGTACCATGATCGGGACTCGAAGGCCCACTGGATTGCGCGGGTCTTTTCGGCGCTGCTGCGCGGGCGTGTGCTCGATGTCGGGTGCGACGAGGGGCGCCTGCGCGGGCTGCTGGCGGAGGCCGACTATACCGGTGTGGACCTGAATCCGCGTGCGGATCTGGTGCTGGACCTCGAGCGCGAATCCCTGCCGTTTGCCGATCGATCCTTTGATTGTGTGCTGTGCACGGATGTGCTCGAGCATCTGAGCGATCCGCACAGGGTGCTGGACGATCTGCTGCGTGTGAGCGCCGATGCCGTGATCATCTCGCTGCCCAACTGCGTGCGGAGCCTCCTGTTTGCGATCCTTGGGGGGTCGGGGGGACATCTGAAGCACTACGGGCTGCCCGTGGATCCGCCGGGCGATCGTCACAAGTGGTTCTTCGGGTTCTGCGACGCCGCCGCGTTCGTGCGCACCCGTGGCGAGCGGGCGGGGTTCGTGATCGAGCAGCTCCAGGCGGCGGACGAGAGCGGGCCGTACTGGATCGGACCCGGGGGGCGCGATCTGCTCGAAAGCCCCAACATTCGCCTCGGGACGATGTGGTGTGTGCTGCGGCGGGGCAGGCCATGATCGGCGATGCGCTCGTGCTGACCATGACACGCGGGGTGTCGCTCTGCGACTGGCACAGGCTCGGGCTGATCGAGCGTGAGTGGGCGCTGTATCGGCGTCTGAAGGCGGACTATCCGCGCATCGTGCTGGTCAGCGGGGGGGACGCCCGGGACGAGGAGGTGGCCCGCGAGCACTGCCCGGAGGCCACGCTGGTCTGCAACGCCCGGGGGCTGTCCGTCCGGGCGTGGGAGCGTGAAGTCCCGGCGCTGGTGGCGGGCTGTCTGGCGGGATGCGAGCGCGTGCTCGTCAAGACGAATCAGATGGAGGGCGGGCGTCTGGCGGTCGCGATCGTGCGTGCCCTTCGCCAAGCGGGCATCTGCGCGGCACTCCTGGCGCGGGGGGGATACTGCTGGTCCCGATTCGTCGCCCATCGCGAGGGACCGGCATCCAGCGCGGCTCGCGCGGCAAGCAGAGAGGAGCACGCCCTGTGCGCACATGCGAGCCTGATCGCCTGCACGAGCGAGCAGATGGCCGACGATCTGGCGTGGAGGTACGCGATCCCCCGCGATCGCTTCCGGATCGTGCCCAACTTCGTGATGGGTGACGAGGAGGCGCCCGTCCTGCGCGATCCACGGGGCGTGCTCTATGCCGGGCAGCTCATCCGGCGCAAGCGCGTGGACCTGCTGATCGACGCGATGGCCCGCCTCGGGTGCGAGGGCACGCTGACGATCGTCGGCGAGGGTCCGGAGGAAGACGCGCTGCGTCGGCGTGCGCGCGAGGCGGGCGTCGAGGCGCGATTTCTCAGGCGTGTTTCGCATCGCTCGCTGCGCGACCTGATGCGTCGCAGCGCGATCTATGCGCATGCTTCGGAACTCGAGGGGCACCCCAAGACGATCATCGAGGCGATGCACGCCGGCTGCTGTGTCGTCGCCGTCGATGCCCCGGGCACACGCGAGGTGATCGAGCACGAGCGCACGGGCCTGCTGTGCGCCGCAAGGGCCAAGGATCTGGGGGCGGCGATCGGGCGGGTGCTCGAGAACCCGTCGACCCGCGAGCGGATCGGTCAGGCGGCCCGCGAGCACGCCCGTCGGGTCTTTGGCCTGGATCGCATCATCGAGATCGAGCGCGAGGCCCATCGCGACGCGCTGGTGCGGACGGATTCTGCGGGGCAGCCCGCCGTCTCGTTCGAGCCCGCGCTGCTGGACGCCGAGCCGCGGGCGCAGGTGCGGGCGTTTGCCGACGCCGTCGGCGGATTCTGGAAGCGTCTGGAGCCGTCGGCCGGGGCACGCTTTGTGATGGGGCTGGACGCGGCGTTGTATCCGCTCCATGGGCACGCGGCGATCTGTGCCGAGGGCGGCCTGCACCCCAAGCACCGCCTGATGGCGTACCACGATTTCTTCTGCTCGAGGGTCGGTTCCGGCGAGCGCGTGCTGGACCTGGGCAGCGGCGTCGGGGCACTGGCGGTTGCCATGGGGCGGCGATGCGGCGCCCGCGTGACGGGCATCGACTGGGACGAGCGCAATGTCGAGCGCAGCCGGGCGCTGGCGCGCGAGCACGCCGTCGACCACCTCGTTCGGTTCGAGGTCGGCGATATCACCCGGGTCGAGCCGCAGGCCTGCGACACGATCGTGCTGAGCAATGTGCTGGAGCACCTGCGCGAGCGGGCGGGCCTGCTGGCACGCTGGCGCCGGGCAAGCGGGTGCTCGCGATTCCTGATCCGCGTCCCGATGTATCAGCGGGACTGGCGCGTGCCCTACAAGCGGGAACTGGGCGTCGAGTGGCGTCTGGACGAGACGCACGAGACGGAGTATCTGGAAGAGGAACTGCGCAGCGAACTGAGCGAGGCGTCGCTGGAGGTCTGCGACTGGATCACGCGCTGGGGCGAGTTCTGGGTCGAGGCCCGTTCACGCTGACCGTCGGCGCGCGTTGAGATGCGGGAAGGGAACCGCAGGAGCCGGGCGCCCGAGAAACGCGCACAGGCGGTCCCAGGACGGGTCGCTGCACAGGTCGATCTCGAGCAGGTCCTGCGGGCGGTCGGCGAAGTACGCACGGACCTCGTCGCGGTGGCGATGAAAGGCGGCACGGAACCTCTCCTCATCGAAGATTCGCACGCCGTAGACCCGCTCGCGGATGATGGCCTTGGGGCAGTCCGGGGCGATGGGCAGGTGGTCGCGTCGTCTGCGATGGTCGCCCACGCTCTCGAGCCAGGGCTCGATCTCCCGGGTGGTGAGGATGAACCGGCTGCCCGGGAAGGCGCGATCGAGCTCGCGGTAGAAGGCACTGACGGAGATGTCGGTCGCCGCGTCGTATCCCGCGAGCACCTCGCGGAACCGTCCGGCGACCATGCCCGCGGGGTCCGGGTAGTGAATCGCCCGCAGGCCCAGCAGTTCCAGTGCGCGGGTCAGACTGTGCGTGCCGGTCTTGCTCAGCCCGATGCCGAAGATCATGCTCGCCCTCCGATTGTGGGACAGCATCGGCGACGAGCGGGCGGGATGTGCAAAGAGGGGCGTGCCGGATGCCGATAACTTCGCCATGCGCGTGCTCGCACTCAGTGATGTTCCACTCGACAGCCCCCGGGCCCATGCGATCAATGTGATCAAGACCGCGGGTGGATTCCTGCGAGGCGGGCACGAGGTCCTGCTCTGTGCGCGCGCTCCGCGTCATGCCTCGGCGCAGGAGGCGCTGGCCTCTCTGGGCGAGGAACGACTGGCGGTCTCTCTGACGCACGACACGACACCCAGCGAGCAGGACGGCGGGGTGGCGTTCGGGCATGAGGTGGCCCGGATCGCGCAGGAATTGCGCCCGGACCTCGTCTACGCCCGACATTTCCATGGTGCCATGGCCTGCGCCTCGCTTGGGCTGCGGACGGTGATGGAGACGCACGCCTATCGGGGAGATCCCAACCCGGCCCTGCTGGCGAGTCTGAAGGCGACCCGGAGTATCGGCCTGACGATCGTGACCATCTCGCACCGCCTGCGCGAGGACTACATCCAGCGCGGGGCGGACCCGGCTCGGGTCCACATCGTGCCCGACGGCGTGGATACGGATCTCTTCGCCCGCCCGGACGACATCGGCCCGACGCCCCTGGGCGACGGTCCGCCCGCCGTGCTCTACGCCGGACACCTGTACGACGCCAAGGGCATCCCGACCATGCTGGAGGCGGCGGGGCTGGCAGGTCGCAGCGCGTGGGCGCTGCATCTGGTCGGTGGGCTGGACGAGGACATCACACGGACCGCCGAGATCGTGCGCGAGCGCGGTCTCGACCATGTCGTCATCCATGGGCGGGTGGCGCATGTGCGTGTGCCGCCCTATCTCTGGCACGCGAGCGTCCTGCTGCTGACTCCCAGCGCCCGCGAGGCGAGCAAGGACTGGACGAGCCCGGTAAAGCTGGGCGAGTATCTGGCGAGCCAGACTCCCGTCGTGTGCAGCGATATCCCTGCTCTGCGCGACTGGATCCCGCGCGATCTCGTCGAGTGGTGCGAGCCGGACGACCCGCAGAGCCTCGCGGACGCGATCGGGCGCACGCTGGATCTCTGCGATGAGATCCGCGCCGATCGGGCATGCCGGGCGCTGGCCCTGGCGCACCGTCTGAGTTATCGAAGCCGGGCGCGGGCGATCGTGCGCTGTGCGACCGGCGAGCGCCCGGCTCTGCGCATCGGCGCGTAGAGGGAGGTCCACCCGATGGCCAGCACGATCGAGATGCATCCTCCGCCGCCGGCAGAGGCCCTGTGCCTGCCCCCTCGTTATGTGCAGCGGACGCAGAATCAGACGCTCGATACCCCGCTGCGCAGCACGCCGTACTGGTCGGGGCAGCGTCTTGCCAACGCCGCCCGCTATCAGTTCCATGTGTATGCATGGGCCGCCCACCTCATCCGCAGGCGGCACCTTCGATCCGTGCTCGATGTCGGGTGCGGCGTGGGTGTCAAGCTGCGCGAGCACATCGCGCCGGTCTGCGACGACATCACGGGCATCGACCAGCCCAGCGCCGTCGGAGCGGCACGCGAGCAGCAGGTGCCCGCAACATTCATCGAGGGCGATCTGGAACGCGGCGGCTGCGATCCGGGACGGGCCTTCGACCTCATCATCTGCGCGGATGTGCTCGAGCACCTGCTGGATCCACGCCCGGCGATGGATCTCATCAGGCGATGCTGCCACGAGCGATCGCTGGTGCTGCTGAGCACGCCGGATCGCCCCCGCAGGCGCGGGCGCACGAACATGGAGAGCCTCAAGCCCGAGCATGTGCGCGAGTGGTCGATCGACGAGTTCGCGCGATTCGCAGAGCGTGCGGGCCTGCGCGTGCTGCGCCGTCGCCTGCGCCCGCAGGACGACGCACCCGTGCGGTCCGCGATCGCCCGCGAGATCGCCTGGCGCCTGCGTCTTGCGCCGACCAGCCGCCTGTGCTGCGCGATCCTGCTGTGCGAGCGAGCCCGCCCGTGAGCATGCCCCTGATCATCTGCCTGCCTCGCGGTCTGTGCGTCAGCGGCGTGACGCTGTGGGCCCTGCGCCTGGCGTCCGCACTGGGCGATGATCGACGGGTCGCCCTGATCGTGCATCGGGAGGGCGACGACCACGCGCCGATCGGAGCGCCCGTCGATCGACGCGTGCGTGTCTTCGATCTTCGTCATCTTCCGCCGATCGACGGCGCCGGCGGTGACCTGACGCCATTCATCCGCGCCTATCGCGACATCATCGGGCAGATGGAACGCGATGGGCCCGTCGCGATCGCGCCCAACCTCGTCGGCGACTGCTTCGGGACCGTGGCGGCGCTGGCCCAGACCATGCCCGAGCGCGTGCGCGTGCTCGCCTGGCAGCACTCGGACATCGCCTACGACCGCAGGCTCCTGACACACTATGCGCCGATGATCCATCGCTTCGTCGCGGTCAGCGAGGCCATCCATCGGACGCTCGCTCAGACGCTCGCCACACGCGCGGGCGATCTTGTCCGTATCCCCTACGGCGTCGAGGTGCCCGCCGCACCTCCCACGCGCGAGCCGCTCGGAGGACGCCCCCTCCGTCTCGTCTACACCGGACGCCTGGAGCATCCCCAGAAGCGCATCGGTGCGCTGATCACGCTGGGCGATGCGCTGACGGCGCGAGGAATCGCGTTCGAGATGCGGATCGTCGGCGATGGTCCTGCGGCGAGCGAGGTCGACGACGCGTGCGCACGCCGACCCGCCATCGCCCGCATCGGCGCCTGCGAGCCGTCGCGTGTGCGCGAGCATCTGCGATGGGGTGATCTGTTCGTGCTTCCATCGCGCTACGAGGGCCTGAGTGTTTCCATGCTCGAGGCCCTGAGCGAGGCCTGCGTGCCCGTCATCACGCGCGTGCGCTCCGGTGCCGCAGAAGCAATCGAGGATGGGCAATCCGGCGTCCTGGTCGAGCCTGCCTGCGACGACGAGCGTGCCGTCGGCGAGGCGCTCGCTCGCGGCGTCCAGCGGGCGCTCGCGCTCGGCGTGGAGGCCATGGGCCGTGGCGCGTGGAAGCGGGCGAAGGAAGCCTACAGCATCGAGCACCACGCACGGGCCGTCTCGAACATGCTCATTGCGGTCGAGCACGAGGGCGACCGTCCCTGGCCTGCCGATCGTCCCTGCGCGTTCACGAGCAGCACCGGCGCAGGGTCCGGGGTCGTGCCCGAGGGCGGGGCGTCTCGCATGCGCAAGGTGCTCGCGTCGCTCGCCGGACGCAGCGTCGTGCTCTATGGCGCCGGTCGCCACACGATCGAACTGGCATCCCTCCTCGCCGACGCACCCTGTCGGATCGTTGCCGTCTGCGACGACGATCCGGCCAAGTGGGGCGGTCGCCTCCTGGGGTGGGAGGTCATCGCCCCGGCGCAGATCGAGTCCGTGGATCCCGAAGCCGTGGTGATCAGTTCACACCTGCACGAGTCCGAGATGTTGCGTCGCATGCGCGATCTGGACCCATCGATGCCTGTCCACGCCCTCTATGGCGCTATGCCACCTGACGAAGCGAAGCGGACGCGGCCTCCAGCAGTCCCCGCCGCCAGTGATACCGCTTGATCAGCGTCCATTGCTGGGCGAGCAGTGTCAGCAGGCGGGGGTCGTCGCCCGCACCGTCCGCCGGGACCTCATCGAGCGTGCAGAACGCCTCCTGCAGGCGGTCCACATCGCCCGCCTCGCGCGCACAGAACGCCTCGCTGTAGGCCAGTTCTTCGCATGAAGTGATCGATCGTCCGAAGAGTTCGGCGCAGAACGCGGGGTTCACGGCGCTGAAGCGCCACGCGGCGATCCCGAGCTGTCGCTCGCGTTCGATGAGGTCGGGCGCGTGCATTGCGTGATCGTGCGGCGCCAGGGCCTGACGGGCGAAGATCACGGGAAGGCCGAAGCGGCGCTGGAGCCGCCAGGCCAGTTCGATGTCCTCGTAGCCGTAGGTGTCGGGCACGAAGCAGAAACCCCCGACCTGACGCACGAGGTCCAGCGGAGCCGAGAAGTTCAGGCCGTAGCAGTGGCGGTATCCCCAGTCGCGTTCTTCCTCGCCCTGCAGCATCTCGTCGTAGAAGAAGACCATGCCCGTCTCGCGCACCAGACGCTGGAGCAGCGACTCGTCCTCGCACGACACGAAGGGGGAATAGCCGCTGACGATCGCCGGCCGTCCCCGCTCGATCCGACGACGCTGCTCGATCAGGTGAGCCTCGAGGAACTCGGCGTCCGGGCGCACATCGTCGTTGATGGAGACGAGGATCTCGCCGGACAGCTGTCCCAGCAGGGCGTTGCGCACGCCGATGAGGCCCAGGCGGGGCAGGGCGAACCATCGCAGGCGTTCGCCGATAGCCAGTTCGGTGCGCAGGCGTTCCAGCAGGCCGGCGGTTGTCTCATCGGGTCCGTCGATGCCGACGACCACCTCGAACCGGTCGCCCGCGAGGGTCTGCCCGTCGAGGCATCGCAGGCAGGTCTCGAGCTTGTCGGCACGCGCCCGCGTCGGAATCAGGATGCTCAGATCGGTCATGTTCCCATAATCGGCCCATGGCGACCCCGGGCTGGAGTTGGTGCCACGACGGGCACAAGGCGGGCGCCGGATGGACCGATAGGAATCTTCCCGGAGGCACCATGGAACGACGCAGGTATCCCAGACAGCAGATCGACCGAGCCGCCAAGATCTTCCACGAAGAGACCCTGCGCTACGCCGAGGCCCGTGCGTGCGATCTCTCGGCGGGCGGTGCGCTCGTCGAGGTCCGCGCGGTCCGGGCGTTCCTCCCGGGCGATCGCGTGCGCATCGCCTTCGACTGGCTGGGCAAGGGCGTCATCGAGCGACAGGCGATGCTCCCGGCGACCATCGTGCGCGCCGAGCCCGAGGTCGACGGGCGCCGACGCCTGGCGCTGGCCTTCGAGCACGCGAACGCGACGCGCTCAGCCGCGTGAATCCTGCTGGAGAACATGATTCTGCACGCCGCCGTCCGGGTGTGCGCCGTCGTGCCTTATCCCGTCGTCGTGCGTGCCGTCCAGATGATCATTCGCAAGACGAAGCACGCGGACATCCGGTTGCTCGTTTTCGACCGCCTGCTTCATGAGGCGACCCGCCCGGAAGCGAACCGTCGGCTTGGCGGGCACGGTCACCGGCTCGAGGGTGCGCGGGTTGCGCGCCGTGCGCGGCGCACGCATCTGCACATCGAACACCCCGAACTCACGGAACTCGATGCGGTTCTCGCGTCCGAGCTCGGCGATGATCTCGTCGAGGAACATCTGCACGACGGTGCGCGTCTGGGCACGCGTCAATCCGCAGCGCTGAGCGATCCGCTCGACGAGTTCCTTCTTGGTAATGGTCGCCATGCCTCACACCCGTCTGCTGATCAGCAACGAACCGCCGCCCGCACCGACCGAGAGTCCGGCACAGGCGGGTCCGTTCCTGGATTCCATTCACATCACGATGAGCCCCCAACCACGGGCCCGAACGGCGCCCGTCGGGGCAGTATCGCAGGAATCCCTGCTCGCGTCAACGCCCCGAACGCGAAAACACCGCGACAGCCGCAAAAGGGCGCACATCTGTGGCGACAGTGGTCAAAAACGCAGTTCCAGACCCGCATACAAACCCGCCCCGGCTCCGAAGTAGTCAAATGCGTGGTCGCCGCTTCCGACGCTGAGATCGCTCATCAACTGGCGATACCCGAACAGAGCACCAAAGTGCTTCGTCGGACGCCAGGACATCTGAGTACGGATATCCCATGACGCACTCTCGCGGTCGCCTCCCGTGCTGAACCCCCCGATGTTCGTCTGGGTCTCCATCGCGAAGGCCTCGAAGAGACCCAGCGACCATCGCACGCCGACGAACGGCTCGCCGAAGACTTCGCTGGCACTGGCAGTGCCCACGAGCGAGCCGGCACGCGCGATCTCGATGTCGATGTCGATGGAGGTGAACCGGACCCCGCCGACGATCTCGACCTGCGACTCGACGCGATGGCCGCCGGTGTCCGTCGTGCCACCGGCATAATCCCATATGTTGTAGCCCGCCGAGCCCTCGACCGTCACATATTGGATGTTCGATCGCAGCGTGTCCCCCCGGGCAAAGGCGATTCCCGCGATGCTGTCATCCATGCGGGCGCTGGTCGTCGATTCCTCGTCGAAGCCGGCGGCGTTCAGGTTGAGTCGCCAGTTCCCCCTGCGGAGGTCGAAGTCCACGAACGGGCGCAGGCCCGGCTCGTCCAGGTCCAGCTCGTCGAAGGTTACCTGTCCCGATCCGCCGGGCAGGCGGAGATCACCGTTCAGAGCGGCGAACCACGCCTGGGCTTGCAGGCGATACTCCCAGTCCAGCACGCCCGGGGTTTCATCGGGCGCCGATGGCGAACTCCGCTCGTCGTCGGCGGCCATCTGCCCCAGTGCCGGGCTGCCGAGGAGCACGAAGCATGCGATGGTGCGCGCACGGAGCATGGGGCGTAGGGTATCCACGCCGTGGGCGAGCCACAGGACGAATCCGGGATCGAGATTGCACCGGGCATCCGCGTGCGCCGTGATGCGCTGCGCATGGAGTATGTCCGCAGTTCGGGGCCGGGCGGGCAGCATGTCAACACGCGCGCCACCAAGGCGATCCTGCGGATCCGCGTCGGGGATATTCCCATCAGCGGCGGAGTCGCCCAGCGTCTGCGTCGGATCGCCTCGGCGTGGCTGACAGAGGACGACGAGATCCGGATTGTCAGCGATGTACATCGCTCGCAGGAGCGCAACCGGAGCGAGTGCATGGCGCGTCTGCGCGGGGCGATCGTCGAGGCCCGCAAGGCCCCGAAGGTCCGGCGCAAGACACGCCCGACGCGGGGCGCCGTCGAGCGCCGTCTGCGCCAGAAGCGTCGTCGATCCGAGATCAAGCGCGAGCGCAGGCGCCCGCCGGAGGAAGGATGAGGCGATACGCCCTGGCCATCGAGTGGAGCAACCCGTCGGCGCTGGACGACGCGTCTTGCGCGTCGGCGGGGGTGGCGCTGGGCGAACTCGTCGCAGGCGGCGAGCCGAGGCTCGTCGATCGCGGGACCGTCGATTGCGATCTGATGGTGAGCATCGAGCGCCTCTGCGCGCACGCGGGCGTCCGTGCGCAGGACCTGGCACGCGTCGCGGTCTCGATCGGGCCGGGCGGGTTTACCAGCGTGCGCATCTGCGTGAGTTGTGCCAAGGCGATCTGTGAGGTGAGCGGGGCGGCGTGCGTCGGCGTGCCCACGGCGCAGGTCGTCGCCCACGGCGCGGGCCCGCTGGATGCTTCGTTCGGCGTCGCGCTGGCGTCCAAGCGGGGAACCGCGCACATCACCGTCTTTGCGCCCACGGGCGAGGTGGTGCGGGGCGGACGCATCGTGCATGCCGACGAGATCGAGCGTCTGGGCGTGTCGTATCTGATCGCCGATCGCCATCTGGATCCCGCCATCCGGGCGCGATGCGACGATCTGGGCATCAAGGTGCTCGATGCGTGCTTCGATGTGGGATCGGTGCTGGCGTTATCGGAGCGGATCGAAGCGGTGGATCCGGCGGACCTGACGCCGATCTATCCGCGCGAGCCCGAGGCGGTCACGCGCTGGCGTGCGCGGGGATCAGGGAAGTCCCCTGATCGAGCCTGATTCTCGGACAGCGATGTCAAGTTGGGTGATCGGGGCGACGATGGGGACTTGGCGCACGCGGGCAGGATGGGCGGGATGCCCCCACGATCCGGGCCGGGGACCGGTCGGCCTGCGAGGGCGCGAAAGGCCGGGCTGGCATGGGCGGCGATGCGAACTCGACATCCTCGAACGACCTTGCGCAGAAGAAGGTCTTCACGACGGGCGAGGCGGCCCAGTTGTGCAAGGTGAGCCAGCAGACGATCATCCGCTGCTTCGACAGCGGGAGGTTGCAGGGCTTCCGTGTGCCGGGCTCGCGGTTCCGCAGGATCCCGCGCGACGAGCTGATCCGCTTCATGCGCCAGAACGGGATCCCGACGGACGCGCTGGAGCAGTCACGCCGGCGCGTGCTGATCGTGGACGACGATCCGCGGATCGTCGATCTCATCCGCGATGTGCTGGGTGAGGATTCGTCGCTGGAGGTGCACTCGGCGGCGACGGGATACGACGCCGGCCTGCTCACCGAGCGCCTCAAGCCGGATCTGATCATTCTGGACTACATGCTCCCGGATGTGAACGGCAATGTCGTGTGCGAGCGCGTGCGCGCAAACCCTGACCTGAGCGAGACGAAGATCCTGCTGGTGAGCGGGGTGGTCAATCGCGAGGAGGTCCGGGGATTGCTGGAGGCAGGGGCGGACGACTTCTGCGCCAAGCCCTTCCGGATCGACGAGCTGGTGGGCAAGATCCACACGCTGCTCGGCGTCCGGGCGTAGGTGGGGATGATGGCGGGCGGGCACGACCATGTCGAGCTCGTGCTGGCGCGTCTGGAGGCCCTGCCCGCGCTGCCGACGATCGCCTCCCGCCTGCTGGAGATCACCAGCAACGAGCGTTTCGATCTGGGCGAGGTCGCCGGGCTGATCGAGGCGGATCCGTCCCTGAGCGCACGGGTGCTGACGATGTGTCGGCGGGCGGAGCTGGGGCTGGGTGAGCGCATCACGACGGTCCGGCGGGCGGTGCTCATGCTCGGGATCGACAGCGTGCGTTCGGCGGTGCTCAGCGTGTGCGTGTTCGACCTGCTGCGTCAGGAGGCGGGCGAGCGTGCGGACCTGACGGGGCAGTGGCGCTTTGCGCTGGGTGTCGCGTGCTGCTGCGAGCAGATCGCGCGCGAGCATCCGCGCCTGCGGGTCGGGCCCGACGAGGCGTTCCTGGGCGGTCTGCTGCACGATCTGGGTCGGCTCGCCCTGTGCGGGGTGCTGCCCGAGGCGATGTCGCGGATCCGGGAGCTTGCGGCGCGTCGTGGGGTCGATGCCTCGCTGGTCGAGCGCGAGGTGCTCGGGGTGGACCATCTCGTCGCGGGCAAGCGTCTGGGCGAGCGATGGGGGCTGCCGGAGGGCTTGCTGCGCTGTATCTGGCTGCACGAACTGGACGCGGGGGCGATTCCCGACGACGAGCACGGGCCGCTCCTGCGGGTGCTGCTGGGGGGGCGTGCGATCGCACGCGAGTTGCATGTGGGCGACAGCGGGGACTTCGGTACCACGATGGACTGGCGTCGTCGTTCGCGCGAGATGGGCCTGGAGGTTGCGGTCCTGGAGCGCATCGCACGCAGGCTGCACGGGCTGGTCGCCGAGCGATGCAGGGCGCTGGGTGTGGGCGACGAGCAGCCCGTGGCGTTGATGCTGGAATCGATCGCGCGGGCCAACGAGAGTCTGTCGCGTCAGGTGGCGCAGATGCGAGCGCGCAGCGCCCGCGATGCGCGCGCAAAGCAGGCGCTGTGCGAGATCGAATCTCTCATGGCATCCGACGACGATGAGGTGGGACGGATCCTCGAGCGGGTGGTTGCGAGTGCGGGGCGCTGGTTCGGCGTGGATCGCATCGTCAGTATCCGGCAGGCGGAGGAGCAGGTCGAGACGCTGGCGTGGATCCAGGGCACGCCCGGGGTGGTGTCCTTCGACGGTGGCGACGAGGTGCTGGAGATCGGCGAGGGCGACGGGGTCCATACGCTGTCGACGAGTCTGTCGGACGCGATCGGTGCGGCTGTGGGGCGGAGCGGGCGTCTGATGCGGGC
>WGEO01000219.1 GCA_015492715.1 Phycisphaerales bacterium
CAGCAGATGACGGATGCGGACTTCAACGGCGACACCATGCCGGATCTTGCCGTGCCCAATCGCGGCGCGAACACGACGAGTCTGCTGTTCAACGCGAACGAGCCGCCCGCCGGCTGCGTCGCGGACATCGACGGTGACGGCGACGCGGACGCGGACGACTTCTTCGCGTTCCTGGATCTGTTCGCGGTCGATGATCCGGCGGCGGATCTGACCGGCGACGGCGTGATCGACTCGAACGACTTCTTCGCATATCTCGACGCGTTCGTGGTCGGCTGCTGATTCTGATTCCTCCTGCTCTCTGTCTCTCTGGCGGCACCCCGGGTCCTCGGATCCGGGGTGTCGTCGCGCGGCAGGGACATCATCCAAGGCCCGGGAGATCCGGTCTGTAGCCCGGGTTCTTCTGTCGCACTCCTATTCCTCAAGACGCCACGCATCGATGAGCGTGGCGGTTCCCGCCTCGGGCCGCACAAGATCGAGCACATGGACCTCTCCCGTCCGCAGACGCGCCGGAGACGGCGTCATGCCGTGCACGAGCGTGCCCACGAGGCGTTCCAGCTGCGGGTTGTGTCCGACGAGGGCGGCAGAGGGCATCGCGAGATACTCGTCCAGCATGTCCAGCAAGGGACCAACCGGTTCGTCCACACTCAGGCGTGCATCCTCGACCAGATCGACCCCCAGCGCCCGAGCGATCGGTGAGGCCGTCTGGACCGCCCGGATGGCGGGCGAGGTGATCACGAGTCCCGGTGGCGACGGGACGCTCGTAAACTCCTCGACGAGATACGCGACCTGGCGCAGTCCCCGCTCGCGGAGCGGCCGATCGAAGTCCGTTCCCGTAGGGGAATCCGTCTCCGCCTTCGCGTGCCTCACCACATACACGAGCATGACAGGCAGTCTACCGTCAGACTTTCCTTTCCTGCAAAGGGACAGATATGCGAATCCGGATCTTTGGGGCAGCCGGTGAGGTAACAGGGTCGTGTTATCTCGTCGAGACGGACCGCGCCCGCGTCCTCGTCGAGTTCGGGCTTCATCAGGGTGATCCGTCGAGCGAGCGCCGAAATCGTCGCCTGCCGCCGATCCGCCCGCGAGACCTCGACGCCGTCGTCCTGACGCACGCCCACCTGGACCATTCGGGGCGTCTGCCGATGCTCGTGCGCGAGGGCTTTGCCGGTCCGATCTGGACCACCGATGCATCGGTCGAACTGTGCGACATCCTGCTCGAGGACGCGGCGCAGATCCAGGAGGCGGACGCCGAGCGCACCAATCGCAAGCGGCTTCGCCGGGGCGGTCGCCTCGTGACGCCGCTGTATACCAGCACCGATGTCGAGCAGACCATGCCGCTCTTCCGAGATGTGCGTTATGCCCAGGAGGTCGAGGTCGCGCCGGGCGTCGTCTGTCGATGGATGGACGCGGGGCACATCCTCGGCTCGGCCAGCGTCGAGATGCGCGTGCGGGAAGGAACCACCGAGAAGGTGGTCGTCTTCAGCGGCGACATCGGCCCACACGATGCGCCGCTCCTGCGCTCACCCCGCACATTCGACGAGGCCGACCTGGTGTTCCTGGAATCGACCTATGGCGATCGGGATCACCGCCCGCTCGATGAGACGCTGGACGAGTTCGTGTCGATCCTGCGCAGCGCCCGCACGCCCACCGGTCGCGTCATCATCCCGGCCTTTGCCGTCGGGCGCACCCAGCAACTCCTGTACTTCATCGGCGAACTCTGGCGGAGCGGGCGACTGGAGCATCCGCGCGTGTACATGGACAGCCCGATGGCGATCAGCGCAACCGACCTGTACCGGCGCTACCGCCATCTCTTCGACGCAGAGGCCCGCGCGATCATCGAAGCGGGCGACTCGCCGCTGCGCTTCCCGGGGCTCCATGTGGCCCGCACCCGCGAGCAGTCGATGGCGATCAATGCTCTCGGGCACGGCGTCGTCGTGATCAGCGCCAGCGGGATGTGCACCGGCGGGCGCGTGCTGCACCATCTCAAGCACAGCCTCTGGCGCGAGGACGCCCACATCGTCATCGTCGGTTTCCAGGCCGAGGGCACCCTCGGGCGCCGCCTCGTCG
>WGEO01000220.1 GCA_015492715.1 Phycisphaerales bacterium
CTTCTGACACAGCCCCGAAACCAGGGGCAAACCTCGGAACCGCTCCATCACGATCCACGACAGGTCGTACCCCGCCAGAGCCTCGCCCGAAGCGACGACCCTCGGCGTGGGCAGACGCTCGCTCGCCGGATCGTCCCAGGATTCCGGGTCCACCGCCCCCATCCGCATCGTCCACGACTGCTCGACGGGTCCGACGGGCAGTTTGACCATGACCTCGATCGTGCGCCCGTTCGTGAATGTCCAGGTCGAGAATCCGGTCGCCGCCCCACCGCGCTGCCAGGTCGCCCGGAACCACGAGATCTCGCCCAGGCGTCCGTCGCAGATCTCGCGCAGGACACCACCCAGCGATGTCCCCAGCGCGAGGTCGCCCCCACCGCTGAGCCCTGTCGCCGACGACGGGTCCAGGCCGCTCAGCTTGCGCCTCTGCGCGTGCATCCGGACGATTCCCTCCGTGCCCGCTCCATGATATGGAGCCGCGGGCCCGCGCGAGGCGCCGACATCCGCCCTATCCCGACTCCCCCGAATCGACGAGCCGCCAGAGGTGCACGAGCCGCTCGGGCGCAAGCGCCTCGCTGCGCACGCCCGGGTCGAAGCCCGCCGGCATCTGCGCCAGCCCCAGCAGCGCACGCACCTGCTTGCGACGGTGCGCAAACGCACGCCGCAGGAACCCGCTGAAGCGCTCCATCGCCTGCGGATCGAGCACGGGCGGCACGCGACGGCGCAACGCGACCATGGCGCTGGTGACCTCGGGTCTCGGCCAGAAGCAGGTCGGCGGGAGCGTCGCGATCCGATCGACCTCGCAGGCGATCTGCGCGATCACGCTCAGCGCGCCATAGGCACGGGTTCCCGGACGCGCCGTCAAACGCTCGCCGACCTCCTTCTGGATCGTCACCCAGAGCCCGCTGCACGCCGGATGCCGCACCAGCAGCGTCGCGATCAGGGGCGACGCCGCCCCGTACGGCAGATTCGCGACCACGCGGAACGAGCGAGCACCCAGCGCCTCTTGCAACGCGGGCGACAGCGTGCGATCGCGTGCCAGACAGTCGCCCTCGATCAGGCGAAACCGCTCGCAGCCCCCCAGACGCTTGCGCAGCAGGGCGCACAGCCCCCGGTCCAGCTCGCACGCGACGACCTCGCACCCGCGATCCAGCAGTTCCTCCGTCATCGTGCCGGTCCCGGGCCCAACCTCCAGCACGAGATCGCCCGCAGCGACACCCGACGCGTCGACCATCCGCCGGATGAGGTTGTGATCGATCAGGAAGTTCTGTCCGAACCGCTTCTGCGCGCGCAGCCCGTGGGCATCGAGCAGCCCGCGGATCTCGCGCAGCGTCTGCATGCCTACCACGCCCCCTCGAGCACGCGCTCGATCGCCCAGGCCACGCCGTCCTCGTCGTGGTGCGGGGCCACGCGGTCCGCCACCCGGCGCACGCGATCGCACGCGTTGCCCATCGCGATGCCCAGCCCGGCCTCGCGCACCATCGCCTCGTCGTTGATCTCGTCGCCGATGGCGCAGATGCGGAGCGGGTCGATCCGGCGTTGCTCCGCAAGGTGCATCAGCGCCGACCACTTGTTCGCCCGCGCGTCGAAGACCTCGAACACATCGAGCGTCTCCTCGTCGTCCAGATGCTGGGCGTACTTGCGGCTTGTGACCGCCTGGAAGTGCTGCACGAGGACACGCCCGCCGAACGACGACGCGATCCGCTCGCGCACCGCGTGAAACCGCGTGCTCGGGCCGCACGCGCCGACGCGCACCGTGTGCGCCGGATGCTCGTCCTCGTCGAGCGTCTCGCAGAATCGGACGCGGGCGCCCATCTTCTCGAACCACCAGACGCTGACCGGATCGATCGGCAGGCGCTCGCGCCCCTGCACGACCAGATAGTCGTAGCCGACCTCCAGCGCGTCCTTGAGCACGAGCGCCGCGTGCCCGTGCTCGTGCAGCATCGCCGTCGATGCCCGCACAAGGTCCTGATCGAGGCAGAAGCGATGGATCGTCCGTCGGCGCACCGGGCAGGCGACGATCGCCCCGCCCGCGACGACGACCGCGTCCTCCTGCCCGATCGCCCGGATCGCGTGCTCGCACTCGACGAGCCCACGCCCCGTGCAGACGATGACATCCAGCCCCGCAGCGCGCGCACGGGCGATCGCCTCGCGGTTGCGCGCCGAGATCTGCCCGTCGCTGTTCAGCAGCGTCCCGTCGAGGTCCACCGCCAGCAGGTCGTATCGCAGGTTCGTCCGGGGGCGGGTCCGTGCGGGCATCGTGCCCCGATCGTATCAGTCCATCCCGCACACACGCTGGGCACCGGGACCCAGCAGGATCGCGTTCTTGCCCTGGGCCTTGGACTGCAGCGCCAGACGGTCGGCGTGCTCGAGCAACTCCTCGGCACTCCGCCCGTCCCACGGATAGGTCGCCAGCCCGCCGGAGATCGACAGCGTCGCCGGCGCCTCGCTGCCCAGTTTCGGAAACTCGTGCTTGCAGATCTTCTCCTGAAACCGGCGCGAGATCTGGTAGACATTCTCGGGCGGCTTGGACCCGGGCACGCGCGGCCCCTGGGGCTCATGGAAGATCACACAGAACTCGTCCCCGCCGATCCGACAGACGCGATCGCTGGGACGGATCACGCTCCGAAGCAGACGCACCGTCTCGATGAGGATCTCGTCCCCCGCCGCGTGCCCGTGCTCCGTGTTGAACCGCTTGAAGTCGTCGATATCGAACACGAGCAGGGTGAGCGACTCGCGTGCACGACGCGCCCGCTCGATCGCCGCCGGCAGGAACCGATCGAAGTACCGCCGATTCCACGCCCCCGTCAGCGGATCCGTCAGGGCCGCCCGGCGCAGCTCCGCCTGCTGCTCGACCAGCCGGAGCCAGCCCGCCAGCCACGACGCCTCGCGCGCCAGAGCCTCGTCCGCACAGCCCTCGCCGATCAGGTACCCGAAGTGGCGACCCTGCCAGGCCACGGGCACCCCCGCACCCTCCTCGCTGGCCTCGAAGCGGACGGGCACGCCGAGCCTGCGCTCGATCCGTGCAAGCGCCATCGGCAGGACCTCGCGCCCGCGCAACACCGCCGCGATCAGCGCCGCCTCGGACGCATCCTCGGCATCACGCCCCTGATCCGCATCGTGGGCCGACGCCCCGTCGCCTGTCGCATCTGCCTGCGCGTGCTCCGCAACCCGCCCGACCTGCGTCTCGATCCCCAGCGACGCCCGCACGCGCGGCTCGTGCCTGCCCAGCGACGCAAGCACCCGGCGCAACTCCGTTGCGTCGGCGCCGTCGGCGATCGTCGCGTCGGCCCACGCAGGCACCCGCCCGTTGGACCCCGCATGGAGCACGGGTGCCTCGGCGCTGAGCCTGCGAACGGCCTCGCGATAGTCCTCGTCCGCCGGCTCTGCTCCCGATCCGATCACCAGCACGCTGTCCGGACGCTCGCCGACTTCCGCCAGCGCCTCCAGCGCACTGGGCACACGCACCAACTCGATGCCCTCGCCGAATCGCAGGCTCTCGTCCAGACCCGTCCGCCCCGCCAGAATGACCCGCAACTCATCCGCCATCGGCCGCATCGCCTCCCCACGCTCCGGACGCCTCGTCCGCAAGGAGAAGATCCCACTCCTCATCCGTGAGCCGGTGCGCTGGGCGATTGCCGCCGGCGTCCCCGCCACGCTCCCTCGTCGCGGACCCGCCGCCCTCGCTATCGGCCCGGGCGGATCGCCCCATGAGCCCGATCTGCGATCCGCCGATATCCATCACGCCGCCCCCGCCCTGCC
>WGEO01000221.1 GCA_015492715.1 Phycisphaerales bacterium
CACTCGCGCTTGCAGGCTTTGCACCCGAGGCACAGGTCCAGCGTCCGAAGGGTCTGGGGATCGTCGGCGACGCGCGCCAACTGGCCCGACAGGGCCAGGCGCAGGGCATTGGCGCGTCCCCGGGTGCTGTGGCGCTCGCTCCGCGTGGCGCGATAGGTCGGGCACATCGTGCCGTCGAAACGCCTTCGGCAGAATCCGGCCCCGTTGCACGCCTCGGCGGCACCCAGGAATCCATCGGGACCGAAGTCAAAGCGTGTGCGTTCGACCGGCGTGCTGATCGGCGATCGGCGTCCCGCCGGAAGCACCCGCAGGCTCGTGACGATCGTTGCGGGCTCTCCCGGATCCGTGATGTTCCCGGGGTTGAGAAGGTTATGTGGATCGAAGACCTCGCGGACCTGTTGGAAGGCCCGCATGAGTTCGGGGCCATAGAAACGAGGCAGGAGCGGGCTGCGGGCGCGTCCGTCACCGTGCTCGCCCGAGACGACGCCTCCCAGCGCGCGCGCACAGTCGCAGATACGCTGGGCCATCTCGACCATGGCGGCTCGATCGCGCGGATCCCTGGGGTCCACCAGCGGGCGGACATGCAGCACGCCGACGCTCGCATGTGCCCAGAAGGCAGCCGTCGTGCCGGCCTCTTCGATGATCGCGCGGCATGTGCGCACGAACTCGCCCAGTCGCTCGACCGGAATGGCACAGTCCTCGACGAAACTCACGGGCTTGCGAGTGCCCGGGACGGCGTGGAGCAGGGGCTCGCCAGCCTTGCGCAGGGCCCAGGCTTCGGCGACCAGGCCCGGATTGTCCAGCACGCGCAGGCGGGGTGTTGCACCCGCCCGCCGGAGACGGTCCAGGTCGATCTCGGCGGGATCTTCGTCGGCCTGGAGTTCGACCAGCAGGAGCGCGCCGATGGATGGATCACCCGCCCCGAGATGCTCGGCCATGGCACGCGTCTGCAGGTTGATCCGCGCCAGCGACAGCAGTGTGTCATCGAGCAGTTCGATCGCCGACGGGCGGATCTCCAGCAGCATCGGCAGTCGGGCGATCGCCTCGTCGATACCCGGATACGCGAGGACCGCGAGTGTGCGCGCAACCGGCGTGGGTGTCAGGCGGAGTCCGGCCCGCAGGGTGATTGCCAGCGTGCCCTCGGAGCCGGCAAGGAGCGGACAGAGATTCAGGCGGGCGCTGCGCGCATCGTCGTCGGGCAGGTGGTCCAGGGCGTCGAGTTGGGCGAGGATATCGTCCAGCGCATACCCGGCGTTGCGCCGGGGTGTCCTGGGAAAGCGTTCACGGATGAGGGGCGCGTATGTGCGCACGATGCGGGTGATCGCGTGGGCGATCCGTCGGGCCTCGGGGTCCGACGGTGCCTCACAGAATCGCACACAGCGGGCGCTGGTCAGCAGCGCATCGACGGCGAGCAGGTGTTCGCTCGTGCGCCCGTACCGGACGCTGCGAGCCCCTGCGGCGTTGGTGGCGATCATGCCACCGATGCATGCCTGGGCTCCGCTGGCCGGATCGGGCGCGAAGAAGAAGCGTCCGCCGGTGCGTTCATGGAGGAGGGCGTTGAGCTGGGCGAGCGTGATGCCCGGCTCGACGGTACAGGATCGGTTGTGTTCGTTCACCTCGAGCAGGCGATCGCAGTGAGCCGAGCAGTCGATGACGACGGCCCGGTTGATGCTCTGGGCGACGAGGCTCGTGCCGCCGGCGCGAACGACGACCGGCATTGAGCGCGCAAAGCAGTCCCTGGCGATGCGTTCGAGGTCGTCGATGCTGCGGGGGATCCGGACGGCGAGCGGCTCGACCTGGTACATCGACGCATCGGTCGCATAGAGCATGCGCAGGTGGTGGTCTTCCGGATCATCCGGTGTCCCGAGGGCGGGATCTGGCTGAGACGGGGCCGACACGCGCGAGTCTAGGAAAGAGATGCCGGAGCCGGTCGCATGGCACCGTATGAGTAACCCGCTTCCATGACATTCCTTGAGTGGGGAGGTTCCGATGGGGCTGGGAAGCCACTGACGAAAGCGATATCAACCGTGTGGAGAGGGCGTGCACGCCGGAATACAAGGGTAGTGCCTAACATGATGCAAACACGGATCGTTGTTCCGAGCATTTACTGCTTGACAAGGTGGAGGGGTTATTGGACAATGGGGGTTGTCCGAGTATTTGTGTTCATATGTGGGGTGTTCCCGGATGTTTCACGGATACTCGGTCTTCGATGGAGGGACAAGACATGATGAGGAACACGCACATCGTTTGTGGGATCGTTCTGGGGGGCATGCTTGTGCCGGCCGCGTTCGCTCAGCCGGCGGGCACGGCGTATGTCGCCACGAGTTGGAATCAAGGTGCCGTGGTGTACCTGGACAGCAACTTCCAGCAGATCGGGGCGTTTGCGTTCGGCGGCAATCCGTTCCCGAACGGCATCGCGGTGAATCCGGCGGGTGAGATCTACGCGGGCGTCTTTACGCCCAACAACACCGTCTACGCGTACGACTACAACGGCGGGTTCCTCTTCAACTGGAACGATCCGAACAGCTTCAATCTTCAGGGCATGGAGTACATGCTGAACGGGAATGTCGCCATCGCCAATGCATCGGAGATTCGGTTCCATGATGCGGCCACGGGTCTTCTCAACGGGACGATTCCGAATCCGGCCGGCAGCGACACGGAGGGGCTTGCCTATGACCCGGTGAACAACATCATCTTTGCACTGGCGACGGACATCTGGGCGCTCGATGCCTCGAACGGGAACATGATCTACACGATTCCGAATCCAGCCGTCAACAACTCGTTCACGGGCACGGGAATCACCTATCTGGGGAACGATGTCCTTGCGATCGGGACGGTTGAGGGCGACTGGTATGTGATCGATTCCGTGACCGGCAATCTGTTGGACTTTGGCAACAACGGCGTGGACATGTATGGCCTGAAGGTCATTCCGGCCCCCGGTTCGCTTGTGATGCTGGCGGCGGGTGGGCTGCTGGCGGCGCGTCGCCGTCGGTAGGCGGCGATTCCCGGCAAGGTGCAACGGCGCCTCGGATGCGGGGCGCCGTTTTTCCTGCGCCCTCAAGGGTCACGCGTGTGTAACGGAGGGCGGATCCGCGGCAACACCGGCGCCGTTGGGGCGTCTGATTCATCGAGTGCCGGCCCGATCGGGCCGATGAATCTTCGGGGCCCAAAGGTCCCAGAATCTCTGGACGGCTGACGCCGGGAGGGCTGTGATGAGGATGACGAGGACGACGGCGATTGCGGTGCGATGCGGGCTGTGCGCGGGCCTGCTGGGCGGGGCGGCATGGGCGGACGAACGCCTCCCGATCACGGACATCACGCTGTATCGCTCCGGGGTCGGTTCCTTCGCCCACCAGGGCTTGATCGAGGGCAATGCGGACATCACGCTCCGGTTCAAGAGCGAGCAGATCAACGACATTCTGAAGAGTCTGGTCCTGCTGGACATGGGCGGCGGGCGGATCGAGGCGGTGCGTTACAGCTCCAAGGAACCGCTTGAGAAGCGGCTGGCGAGTTTCGCGGTCAACATTGCAGACAATCCGGATCTTGCAACGCTGCTGTCGCGTCTGCGCGGGGCTCGGGTCGCCTTGGAGACACTGGACGGGCGTGTGGCGGGCGTGGTCCTGGGTGTCGAGTATCGTGAGAAGGCGCTGGGGGACCAGAAGACCAGGGCGCCGTTCGTGAACCTGGTCACGGATGCGGGCGTTCGGAGCGTGGACCTGAGCTCTTCGTCGAGTATGGAGATCCTGGACGAGCAGTTGGCCCAGGAGCTGAACAAGGCGCTGATGGCCCTGGCCGAGCATCGGGCAGACACGAGCAAGAGCGTGGATCTGCGTTTCTCGGGGGAGGGAGCCCGGCGTGTGGTGGTGGCCTATGTGCACGAGATGCCGGTGTGGAAGACGAGTTATCGCCTGATTCTGCCCGAGGACAGCGCGAGCGGCATGCCGACGATCCAGGGGTGGGCGATCGTGGAGAACACGACGGACGAAGACTGGGTGGATGTCACGCTCAGCCTGGTGGCGGGTCAGCCGGTGAGCTTCACGATGGATCTGTACGAGCCGCTCTTCGTGCCCAGGCCCGAGGTGCCCGTGCCCGTGCTGGCGGGGCTTCTGCCGCAGGTCTATGAGGGCGGGATCGCTGGGGTGTCGGCGCAGGATATGGCACGCCGATCGATGCGGGGACGGGCGGATTGGGGTGCGGAGGAGAAGGACAAGGCACAGGCGCCGGCACGCGAGCAGGGGGCACGGGCCATGCTGGGGCTCTCGAGCGAGGACATGTTCCAGTATGCGGCCCAGGCGCAGGCATCTGCGGGGCAGATCGGTGAGGTGTTTCAATACACGCTGGACACGCCCGTGACGATCGAGCGTCAGCAGAGCGCCATGCTGCCGATCCTGACCAGCGTGATCGACGGGCGGCGGGTGAGCATCTACAACAGCCGCCATCTGGCGGACCACCCGATGCGGGGTGTGGAGATCACGAACTCGAGCGGGCTGCAGTTGATGCCCGGACCGGTGAGCGTCTTCGACGGGAGCGCCTACGCGGGCGATGCGCAGATCGGGCATGTGTCGGCGGGCGACAAGCGTCTGCTCTCGTACGCGGTCGATCTGGATGTGGATGTGCAGACAGAGGACAAAGCATCGAGCGTGATCAACTCGATCCGGATCGTGCGGGGAAGCCTGGTCCAGGAGGTCGCCCGGAGCGTGGGGACGGTCTACACGATGACGAACCACGACCGCGCGCGCGGGCGGACGGTGCTGGTCGAGCACCCGAAGAGGCCCGGCTGGGAACTGGTTCGCCCGGAGAAGGCGAGCGAGACCACGGACTCGCTGTATCGGTTCGAGGTGGAACTGGGAGCGGGCCAGACCCGGCAGTTGGAGGTGTCGCTGCGGCGGGTCGAGCAGCAGACCATGGCGATCGGCAGTTACTCGCTCGATCAGCTCATGGTCTACCAGCGCCAGGGGCGGATCAGCGAGGAAGTCGTGGAGGCGATTCGTGAGGCGATGGCCCTCGATGCGCGGGTCAAGGAGGCCGAGGAACGCATCCAGCGTCTGGAGCAGGAGCGTGAGGCCATCGCGCGGGATCAGTCGCGGATCCGCCAGAACATGAGCGGTATCGACCGCACGAGCCGGCTGTATCGGCGGTATGTCGAGAAACTCGACGCCCAGGAAACGCGCCTGGAGGCTCTGGAGAAGGAGCTCGACACTGCCCGGACGGATCTCGATCTCCGACGGCAGGCGTACCGGGAGTATCTGGCGAATCTGACCGTGGGATAACGCACGCCATGACATCATGACCTGTCACCGGTCCGTCCCTCCCCGGGGATGGACCTTTTTTTCAAGCAGAATGAGGGGGCGATTGGGGAAGCCGTCTCTTTCTTCAGGCAGGCATTGTCTGTAGGATTCGGATGGGAGGGACGGCCATGCGTCGGATTGCAAACATGATTGGATTGATGTGTGTGCTCAGCGGTGTCTCGCTCGGACAGGTCGACGGGCGGGCGTGCTTCGTTGCCAATAACGGGAATCTGGAAGGATCGGTCACCTCGTTTACATTCGATCCGGGCGGGGCGCCGCTCTTCGTCGAGAAACTCGTGATCGGCCAGCGGGAATCCGGCGACCCGGCGGTGCCCGGGACCAATGCGTTCGCGATCGACCTGTCGCCGGATGGTCGATACCTGCTGGTGTCGCACGCGACGAGCCTGACGGTCGAGCAACTGACGCTCATCCGCGTGCATGCGGACGCGACGATGGAGATCGCGGGGATCTTCCAGACACCCGACAGCCCGCTGGATCTCGGGTGGGTCAGGAACGACCTCGTCGCGGTCACGAAGACGGATTTCGGGAGCACGAACGAGATCATCATGTACCGCTTCGATGAGCAGGCGATGAGCCTGACGGAAGTGGACCGGGGCCAGACAGGGACCTTCACCTCATCGATGGATGTGCATCCGAGCGGGCGGTGGATCTACGCGGGCGACTCGAACACGAACACGGTGTATGTGTTCGAGGTGCTCCAGGATGGGACACTCGATCGCATCCAGGCGACCGCGACGGGCGGGGCGTACCCGCTCGATGTCAGCGTCAGCCACGACGGCACGAAGCTGTACGCCGCGGGGGGCATCAGCGGGCCTGATCAGTGGATCGTGGGATTTCATATCGGACCCGACGGGCTTCTGAGCCTGATGGACGGGTCGCCGTTTCTGTCGCCGGGGGATTCTCCCAAGGGGATCGCGTTCAGCGCGGACGATTCCATCCTGTATGTGGATCATGGACGGGATGCGACCGTGCGTTCGTTCTTCGTGGATCCGGTCTCGGGCGACCTGACGCCGACGGGACACTCGTTCGATGTCGGGCTGCAGGGCAGCCACGGCGAGACGATCACGCTGGAGGATCTGCTCCTGTTTACGGACGACACGACGGCGACGGACGGCCTGATGGGGCTGTACAGCTTCGATGTCACGGACTCGGGCGACTTCTCACAGCAGAACGGGCCGCTGGTGGACACGCAGGGATTCGGGCCCGAGCACCTGGTCGGCTGGTCGGGCGTCGTCGGGTGCGTGGCCGATCTGGACGGTGATGGCGATGCGGACGCGGACGACTTCTTTGCCTATCTGGACGCGTTCGCCGGCGGCGAGATGGGTGTCTGCGATCGCGACGGTGACGGGGATTGTGACGCCGATGATTTCTTCGCGTATCTCGACCAGTTCGCCGCGGGCTGTTAGGCTGCCGCATCCAGCGACGCGGGCCTTCCCAGTCGTGCGTACTCGATCTCGCGGAGGATCCTGGCCAGGATGTACCGCTCGTCATCACGGTCGATGAGCCACGCGCTGAAGCGGGCCTCGTCCAGGATGTCCTCGCGCAGATACGCGAGACGCTCGTCGCTGGTGGCGGCGGCACAGAGGCACAGCCCGGCGGCGACCCGCCCGAAGGTCATCGGGTCGTCGCTGCCCAGACTCAGTTCGCTGTGGATGAACGGGAGCTGGGACTCTCCGCTGATGCGGTCTTGCGCTCGGAGCAGGTCGTGGGCGCGCAGAATGGCGCCGAAGCCTGCGTCGTCGCGCCCGTGGACGAATCGCACGGCGGCCAGGCGGAGCTGCACCTCGGGCTCATCGCGCAGGGTGCGGGCGCACAACTCGATGGCGGCGTCACGCTCCGGCTCGCTGAACGCCGAGGGATGGACGCAGAGATAGGCACTGAGGACTCGGCATGCGGTCTGATACGCCGGGGTATCCGCGGCGTCTTCCTCGCGTGCGATCAGGGCCGACGCCATGCGCTGCATGACGCCATCCTCACGACCCGGGGCATCGTGCACACGAACGGGTGCGGCGTGCAGTTCGACGAGCGCCTCGACGAGAAGGCAGGCGATCTCACGCTCCGCAGCATCGGCGAACGCCGTGTCCCCCAGGCTGACACGGGCGGCGTCGATGCGCATGGGAAAGACACTGGCGTAGGTGATCGGATTGACAGGGCGGGCCCAGTCCGTCCAGAGAGGCTCCATCGGTGAGAACTGCGCGGGCGTCGCGCAGACGGTCTCGCCCATGCGATGGACGACAGCATCCAGGCGACGGATCCGGCAGAGTTCCTGCGGGCGAAGGGCGTGCTCACGCAGCGGAATCCACTCGATGCGTTTGACGCCCGTCGTGTGCATGATGCGATTGCACAAGTGATCGGGCAGGTCCAGGCCGACACGCAGGCGCCCGTGACGCGTCGGCAGCGGTGTCAGCTCAACGGTGCCGTAATGGACGGCTTCGGGGGACGCAATCGTGGTGTGGCTTTCACCCCGCCATGCTGTGCCGAATGCCTCGGTCGCACGCCCCAGACGGTCCCGCACATCCCGGAGCCAGCAGGTGGTGCGGAGGATGGGGGGCATGATGCGTCGCAGGCCGAACCGGGACTCGGCTCGCAGTCGATCGAGCCAGTCGTCGAGCACGAGGCTCTCTCCCCAGCGGAGCACCGCATAAACGACAGCAATCGCATACAGGCCCGCGGGAATCCCAAGGACGCGTTGTTCGAGCCACGACACCCCAAGCCAGTAGGTCAGAGCGACGATGGCACAGGCGGCGACCAGCACGCTGGAGGTGGACGCCGGGGTCCGATTCTGCATGGTGTTGCTCATCGAGGCGGAACATCGGCCCGCCATGGACGCGGGTTGATCCGCGTCCGGGGTGATGTCCGCGGCCCGACAGGTCACGCGGGACAATCGGATTATGGGGCTGTCTCAGCGGCCCATGAAGTAGCGTGCCAGAGCGTGGATCGTCACGGCCCGTCCCATGGCACCGATGGACTCGGTCAGGGGGATCTCCTTGGGGCACACCTTGACGCAGTTCTGGGCGTTGCCGCAGTCGTTGATCCCGCCCGGGCCCATGAGTTCATCCAGGCG
>WGEO01000222.1 GCA_015492715.1 Phycisphaerales bacterium
CCGAAACTCAGCATGACCCCCAGCCCCGCCCCGGAAGCGAGCCCCAGCAGATCGGGACTCGCCAGCGGATTGCGGAGCAGGGCTTGCAGCAGCACGCCGGCGACGCCCAGAGCCCCCCCCACGGTCAGGCCCACGGCACAGCGCATCGATCGGAGCCGCCAGATGAGCGACTCGTCCCATCCGGGCAGGGCGAGGCTCTCGCCGCCGACCATGAGACGGAGCACGACGGCCCCCACGAGCAGGGTTGCCAGAACCACAAGGGTTGTGCGCTCACGGGGGGACACCGCCAGACGGTATCTCGCCCACCGCCCCGGGGCACGGGCGGGTCTCGAGGTCCCACCTGCCGTCGAGGGTCTCCGAGGGGCGCCTATCATGGCCCCCTGCCGGGGATTTCGAGCACCAACGGGCGTGAGGGACCGATGGCCAAGACCTTTACCTGCACGATTGTCTCCCCAACCGAGAAGCTGCTGGAGGACGAGGTGACCTTCGCCTCGATCCCGCTCTGGGACGGGCTGCTGGGCGTGCTGCCCGGGCGTGCCCCCATTGTCGCCGCGTTGGGCACCGGCGCCCTGCGGATCGACTTTCCCGACGAGGGGTCAGCCGAGGGGGGCAGTCGGTACTACTTCATCGACGGGGGCGTGTGCAAGATGGGCGACGGCAAACTGACCATCGTTGCCGAGTCGGCGATCCCCGCCGAGCGCATCGTAACCGCCGAGGCACGCGAGGAACTCCAGCGTGCCGAGAGCATGCGGATCGAGGACGAGGGCGATCTGGAGAAGCGTCGCGTCGCGCGCGAACGCCGGGCGCACGCGATCGAGGCCGCCCGCCAGAAGCTCCGCCTTGCCGAGTCCCGCGCGGGCAAGGGCATCTGAGACGGTCGCTCGTGGGGGGGCGGAGTCGTTCTGACTATCCCACGCGCCCGCGGCTCATCGCCCGATCGATGTCCCGCTTGACATCGCGCTCGGCGATCGCCCGGCGCTTGTCGCCCTTCTGCTTGCCCTCGGCGACTCCGATCTCAAGCTTTGCAAAGCCGTTGCGGAAGTACAGACGCAAAGGGACGATCGTGACACCCTTGCGTTCGACCTGGCGGGCCAGCTTGCGGATCTCGTCCTTGTGCGCCAGCAGTTTCCGCGTTCTCGTCGCCGAATGCCCGAGATGCGCCGCAGGCCCGTACTCGCCGATGTTGACCTGATGCAGGTAGAGGGCCGGCGGATCGGTCTGAACACGGACGAACCCCTCGGCAAGGGAGACATTCCCGGCTCGCACGCTCTTGACCTCCGAGCCGACGAGCTGGATGCCGACCTCCAGCGTGTCGTGGATGAAGTAGTCGAATCGCGCCCGCCGATTCTCGATCACGGGGGTTCCGTCACCCCTTGATTTCTTCTTGCCCTTGCCCATGCAGGGCGGACTCTACGCCGCCTCGACCGGGTTGCACAGGACGCCCAGCCCCTCGATCTCTACCTCGACCACATCGCCGGGCGTAAGGAAGACCTGCGGCTCGCGTGCAAAGCCGACCCCCGACGGCGTACCCGTCAGGATCAGGGTCCCTGCAGGGAGCGTCGCTGCCCGGCTCAGGTCGCTGATCAGACGCGACACCGGAAAGAGCATCTGCGAGGTGTGCCCGTCCTGCATCGTCTGCCCATTCAGGCGCAGAAGGACCGACAGGCCCTGCGGATCCGGGATCTCGTCACGGGGCACCACCCTCGGCCCGATCGGGCAGAAGGTGTCGAAGCTCTTGCCCCGGCAGAACTGACCGCCCGCCCCCTGCTTCTGCCACCAGCGCGCCGAGACATCGTTGCAACAGCAATACCCGAGCACGGCGTCGAGGGCCTCCTGCTCGTCCGCGTCGCAGGTGTCCCGCCCGATGATGACGCCCAGCTCCGCCTCGTAGTCGACCTGCTCACCCCCATAGTCCGGGTCCCGGCAGATCGGCGGGATTCGGATGGCCTCTTCGTGCAGGATCGCGCAGGCGGGGCTCTTGAAGAAGATCAAGGGGCGCTCGGGAACCGGCCCGCCCATCTCGCTGGCGTGCTCAGCATAGTTCCGCCCTATGCCGATGATGTGCCGGATCGGGATAGCGCCCTTCGACCCATGAACGAAGACCTGGGTGTCTTGTCTGCTGAGTTCCATGTTCGCACTGTAGCCGCACGCGTCAGCATCGCGCTACACGACATCGAGGTCCCGCACGCCCGGGATGAGCCCGAGAGATGAGCCCTGCTCGAAGAGACACGCCAGCGCCTCGCGTCCCCGCCTGCCCATGTCGCGGGTCAGTTCACTCACATACATGTCGAGGTAGCGATCGACCAGCGCGTCGTCGAGCCATTCGGGGCGGCCAGCGGCATGAAGGCGGAGAAAGGCCCGCGACTGCTCACGATGCTCCATCGCATGGGCCACGGATGCCCGCAGCAACCCCGCGACACGGGCCAGCGTTCCCGGACCGAAACGCTCGTCGAGATCCCGGCGCACGACATTCAGCCCCAACGGGAGCGGCAGCCCCGTCCGACGCCCCCACACCTCGCCCAGATCGGCGATCGGTCGCAGTCCCAGCGACGCAAACGAGAGCTGGGCCTCATGAATCAGCACGCCCGCGTCGTAGTCTCCATCCGCGACGGCCCGGGGAATCTCGCTGAAGAGCATCTCCTCGGCGACGAGCCTGCGTCCCGCGCAGATACACAGCACCAGATATGCCGTGGTCTGGAGCCCGGGCACGACCATGGTGGCGCCCTCCAGAAGATCTTCGAGCGTCTCGATCGGGCTATCCTGCCGGACGACCACTTTGGGGCCGTATCCCTCGCCGAAACTCCCGGCGCACGCCGTGATCACATACCGATCCTGCACATGCGGATAGGTGTGGGCGCTGATCGCCGAGATGTCCAGATCCGCTCGATCGATCGCCCGCCGATTCAGTCGCTGCACATCGTCGGCGAGAGTTCGGAACACGATGCCCCCGGTGTCGATCTGCGCCCGCCCCAGCGGGCCATCGATCGGACGCCCGTCGGGCGTGTGCACGCCAGTCAGCGGCCAGAACATGACCATGTCGTCGCCATCGGGCGAGTGTGCCAGCGTCAGCTCGATCCCGCTCACCCTGCTCCCCCGGCACGCCGGCGCGCCACGAACGCATCGTACTGCTCGGGCGTGTCGATCCCGCTCCAGCCCCGCTCTGCGACAAAGACCCCGATCTCGTGCCCATGCTCGAGGATGCGCAGTTGCTCCAGGCGCTCGGATCGCTCCAGGGGCGTGCTCGCAAGTCGCACATACTCGCCCAGAAACGCCCGCCGATACACATACAGCCCGAAATGCCGGAGTGGGGTGGCCTGCCCCAGCGCCCGCGGATACGGCACGGGCGCCCGCGAGAAGTACATCGCCCGCGACCGCTGATCGATCACTACCTTGACGACATTGGGGTCCAAGTGATCCTCCCGGCGCGTGATCGGACAGGCCGCCGTTGACACGGCAAGGTCTGGGTCTTCGAGCATCGCGATGGCCCCGCGCACCGGCACAGCCTCGATCTCCGGCTCGTCGCCCTGGATGTTGACGATGATGGCGTCGTCCTCCAGACGCAGCACACGGGCCGCCTCCTCGATGCGACTCGTCCCGTTCGGGTGCTCCGGAGCCGTCAGCACCGCCTCGCACCCCGCCCCCCTTGCCGCCGAGGCGATCCGATCGTCGTCGCACGCGACAACGACGCGCGCAAACACGCCGCAGCTCCTCGCGGCCTCGATCACATGGACGATCAGCGGCCTGCCCGTTGCATCGGCGAGCACCTTGCCCGGAAACCGCTCGGACGCGAAGCGTGCCGGGATGATACAGATCGCATCCATCTACTCCGCCTGCTGCCGGCGCTGGCGGAGTTCCTGCACCAGCGCCTTGAGTTCGTTGCGCCGGTCCTTGATGTCCTTGAAGTTGATCTGCTGGATCGCGATGCTGCTGGCGATCTTCTCGGCCTCCTGTGCGGCGTCCAGCGACTGCTCGTCGATTGCCTTCTTCTGCAGCGCACGCATCAGCCCGTACCGCAGTTCCAGCCCCGCGGCGTCGCGGTCGTCCGCGTGGTCCTCCAATGCACGCCGATAGGTATCGATCGCCTCATCGACCCAGTCCTGGCGGAAGAAGGACTCGCCCAGCATGGCCAGCGACGCACCGCGGAACTTCGGATCGTGCTGCGATTCCTGGAACAGGGCGATCGCCTCGTCCAGATTCTCCAGTTCCATCTCGCGCTTGCCGAGTTCGAACTTCAGGCGCAGATCCGTCGGATAGGCCTCGACCTGCTCACGGAGCGTCTGGAGTTCCATCTCCAGATACTTGCGCCGGGCCTTCTCGTAGGTCTCCTGAGCCTGCGCGTCGTCCGGGGCCGCCTCTGCCGCGTCCTGATAACGACGCAACGCGCGTCGGGCCTGCCGCAGGCGGATCTCGTCGGCCTCGGCCTTGAGCTGGAACTGCTTCGTCTGCTCATACGCCTTCATGAGCAGTCGATACGCGAGTTTCTCGTCCTCCTCGCGTCCACGCTCCTTGAGCGCCTTCACATACTGGCGGAGCGTCGGGAGGTCGTCCGGACGCTCGTGGTATTCCTTCTCCGCGACCCGAACCAGGCGATCCTTGACATCCTCGGTCTTGACGATGCGCTCCCGCTCCTCGATGATCCGCTGCTGCTCCGAATCGCGGATATTCGCTCGGAAACCTCCCTCCTGCCCGGTCTGCGAGTATCCCCCCGTCGACATCGTCGCCTGAGCGGCGAGATTCCGTGTCCGCGCCGCGAGTTCCGCGTCGCTCGGATCGATCTTCGTCGCAAGATCACCCGCCTGCACCGCGAGGTCATACACCCCCGCCGTGTTGCACGCCTCCATCAGACGCACATAATGGTCCTTCTTCGCCTTGCCCGCGCCGATGATGACCAGCGCACGCTCCGCGATCCAGTAGACCACCTCGCTCATGTCCAGATCGGTCTTCTCATGGATCCTCGCGGCAGCCTCCGCGGCCTTGATGACCGCACTCGCATCACGCGGGTGCGTGCCCCACTGCAGCAGAGCCATCGCAAACTTGTCCACATCTCGCTTTCCGTCGATGTTCCGGACGGTCTCGCGGCTGAGCCTGCCCTTGCCCTGGCCGAGAAACGCAGCGGCGCTGACCGCAAACTGCTCCAGAGCCGAGACACTTGTCGGGTCCCACTTCAGCCCGTCCAGCCACAGCGACATCGCATACTCGTACTGCCCGGAGTCGTGGACGGTCCTGGCCCGCTCGAAGAACCGCTGGGCCTTCTCGGGTGAGTGCTCGAAGCTGGGTGCTTCGGACTGGGTCGCCTGCTGCTCGTCGTCCGATTTCTTCCTGCCGAAGATCGCCAAGGTCTACCTTCCTTGCTCGAATAAGCTCCTCACACGCTGCACGACGGTGCGCCCGCCCGACGGGGGCGATTCTACGCCCCATCCCGCCCTGGACCGGCGCCCGACAGTGCGATCCGGACAGACTCCGATCGTCCCGACGCTCTACGATCCGCCGATGCCCGTCGATCCCGCCAGCCTGTCCATCGTCCTGTATCCAGACCCGATCCTGCGAAAACGCGCCGCACCGATCGACGAGATCGACAGCGAGGTCCGTGCCGTCGCCCAGCGCATGATCGAGATCATGGATCAGGAAGAGGGCATCGGCCTTGCCGCCCCGCAGGTCGGCCTGCCCTGGCGGTTGTTCGTCACGCGGGTCCCCCAGATCGAGATCGACGACCTGGGCGACGAGGAGATCGACCGGGCATCCATCGAGCCCGTGGTCTACATCAACCCGACGCTCCAGAACCCGCAGGGGGCTCCGACCCCCATGAAGGAGGGCTGCCTGAGCATCCCGAACATCCGGGGCGAGGTCCTGCGCCCCCCCACCATCACCGTCCATGCGATGGACCTGGAAGGCAACGAGTTCACCAGGACGCTCTCCGGACTCGCCGCACGCTGCGTGCAGCACGAGTACGACCATCTCGAGGGCATCCTGATCCTCGATCGTTTCACCCAGATGGCCCGCCTGCGCAATCGCTCGCTGATCCGGGCTCTGGAACGGGGGCGCTGACGCGTGCGGACCGTCTTCTTCGCCTCCAGCCCGTTCGCGATCCCCACGCTCGACCACCTCGCACAACGGTGCGAGATCCCACTGATCGTCTCTCAGCCCGATCGGCCTGCCGGGCGGGGCTCGCGCATACGCCCCACGCCCGTGACCCAATGGGCTCACGAGCACCTCGCAGGCACGCCGGTGCTCAAACCCGATGATGTCAACGCCCCGCCCTCGATCGCCCGGATCCGCGCTGCAGCGCCCGATGCGTTCGTGGTCATCGCATACGGACAGAAACTCTCGCCCGATCTCCTGTCGGATGTCTTTGCCATCAACCTGCACGCCTCGCTGCTGCCCCGCTGGCGCGGAGCGGCCCCGATCCATGCCGCGATCCTCGCCGGCGATACCCGAACAGGCAACACGGTCATCACGCTCGCCGAACGCATGGACGCGGGCCTGATCTGTGCGCAGGAGTCCGTCCCGATCGACACATCGACGACAACGGGTGATCTCCACGACCTGCTCGCGAGGCAGGGAGCACCGCTGGTCGCACGCGTCCTGGAAGAACACGCCCGAGGCGAACTCCACACCACGCCGCAGGACGAAAGCCTCGTCACCTACGCACGCAAGATCTCGCGAGCCGATGCTCGTCTCGACTTCTCCGAACCCGCAGACCTCCTCCGCCGACGCATCAACGCCCTGAGCCCGCGTCCCGGCGTGCTCGCCCATCTGGGCACCCACCAACTCAAACTGCTTCGAGCAGCGACCGCCCCCGATGTCGAGAACGCCGGACACGAGCCGGGCACCCTGATCGACCCCGCAGAGGGCATCGTCTCGTGCGCACAGGGAGGGACGCTGCGCCTGCTCGAGGTCCAGCCCGCGGGTGGTCGCCCCATGCCCTGGAGCGACTTCGCACGCGGGCGTCGCCCTGAAATCGGCACACGCATCAGCGGAGCAAGCCCCTGATGCACGACGCCCGAACACTCTGGGACCTACTCGCCGGAAGGACTGGCCGCCGGGCACACCGGAAGCCCCCCAAGGCGGACACCTCCACACGCCGATCGCCCATGCGCGATCGCTACGACGACCTGACGCGCACCATGCTCCGGGTGCATGGCGTCCGCGTCCGCAAATGGCGAACCTCGATGACGGGCGTCGCGTGGGAGGTCCACGACCGCGATGGCCGCATCAGTCGCCTCATCGAGGCCCCGCGCCCCCGCGGACCCATGAGCTGCGCCGTCTTCCTGCATGAGATCGGGCACCACGCCATCGGCTTTCATCGCTATAAACCCCGATGCCTGGAGGAATACCACGCATGGCGATTCGCGCTCGATCAGATGCACCGCCATGGAATCTCCGTCACACCGCGCGTCGAGAAGCGCATGGCCGAATCGCTCGCCTACGCCCTGGACAAGGCGATCCGCCGGGGGCTCCGACGCATCCCATCTGAACTCGAACCGTTCGCACCATTGAGTCGTGAGTACCAGCGTCTCCGGTCTTCCAAACACCACCCTCCCCGCCGTCCGGCAGGCGATGGCTCAGACCGCGACGGCTGAACACCACGGTTCCCTGATCACGGCTCCGTATCGAACCGCCATCCCCCAATCGCAAGGAAGTCGGCGTCCACGAAAAACCCGCCCCGTCATGGAGGGACGGGCCGATGTGGTGTCATGGAACGCGGGATCACCCGCCGGGAGCGAGCACGACGATCTCGACCCGCCTGCTCTCCTGCTTGCTCGACTTCAGGCGGGCCGGCCCAAACGCCGCCGAATAGACACGCTCGTTGTCGAGCCCGTTGGCGACCAGTTCGTGCTCCACTGCGAGGGCACGCTCGGCGCTGAGATGCTCATTGGACTTCCACCCGCTCTTGCGGATCGGGTCCGCGTCCGTATACCCCTCGACGCGGATCATGCTGTTGGGATACCGCTCACGGATGATGCGTGCGAGGCGCTGCAGGTCGCGCTTGGCACTGGACTTGAGCGTCGCCTTACCCGAATCGAACAGCACATCGCCCGCAACCGTGACCACGATGTCGCCGCCCCGGCTGGAGACGGATACGCCCGCCGGCAGTTCACCCCGCCCGAAGCCGCCCGCGGGCTGCGCGGCTGCACTCGCCGACGCCTGCTGAGCCTTCTCCAGTTCATCCTGGGCTTCCCGCAATGCCCGCGCCAGTTCCTCGGCCTCCTGGCGCGCCCGCTGAGCCCGCTCGTCGCTGGCTTCCTTGGCAGCCTGGAGCGCCACGACCCGCTGGCGGAGTTCCTTGTTCTCCTCCAGCGCCGCCGAATACCGCTTCTGGCCCGTGCTGCTGCATCCGCTGACGATGAGCCCGATCAGGACCCCACCGAGCACGCGACAACCAATCAACCGTGTCCGCCTCATCGCGATCTGCCTCCATGCAAACTCTGTCGGGCCGCACCCGCTGTCGGCTCGGCCGGCCCCACGGAATATAGCGTGCGTCGCGTTCGCCTGCAGCGAGCTACGGAAGGTCGATCATCGTCTCCGGGGAGGTTTTCCCCAGCCACGCATTCAACCCCGCCTCGATCCACGGCTTGCCCAGCATGACCAGAACCGTCGCCACCGCCAGCGCCGGCCCGAAGGGCATCGCCCGTCGTCCCTGCCCCGCCGCGATCGTCCCGACAAGCACCAGATACAGCGCCACGAACGCCGCCAGAAAGAACGCCAGCACCGGGTCGATCCACCCCAGACATGCACCGACACCCGCCATCAGGTGGACATCCCCCATCCCCATGGCCTCGCGCCCGAACGCCAGCGTGCCGAGAATCCGGACCGCCCAGACGATCCCGCCCCCTACGAGGTATCCCAGACAGACCCCGCTGAACACGACCAGCCACAGAGGCGCCCCATGTGGACTCTCTGTCGACTGCCCGCCCAATGCCCCACCGACCACGGTCCATCCCACGAATCCAAGCAGCGCCGGCATGCCCAGGAACGAGAGTTCCCGCAGCGTCTCACGCCTCGCGTGCGGATACGCAAGCCACATCGCCGCGGGCGATTCCTCCGACGCATCATCCGCACGCTCAGGCGTCCTCCCAATCCTCCAGAGCGTCGCCGCCAGCATCGGCCCGACCACCAGCCCCGCCGCGACACCACCCGCCGGGATCCAGCCCAGGGAGGGCCCGGCGACGCCCCCAACGATCCCGCAGGCCAGGACGATCACGATCGCCCAGACCCAGCGCCATCCGTCCTGTGTGGAAACCGCCTGCGATTCGTCCCCGGATTCCTGTGCATCCGGATCGACCCCCTGATCGATCAGCGCCTGACGCTCCCATTGCTCGTAATCGTGGAAACTCCGCCGGATCAGCCCCAGCCGAAGGAGCAGCAGACTGATACCCAGCCCCAGAACACCTCCGATGGAGCCGCAGATCCAATTCCACTGCTCCGGTGCCGGCGTGGCGATGGCCCAGGTCCAGCCATCGGCAAACCGCCAGGGGCGATCGCCCATCGCCCTCGCATGCCAGAACGCCGTGAGCGGATAGATGACACCCGCGCTCGCAGCGGGAATCCAGGTCAGCACGAGCGGAATCATGAAGGTTCGCGCATCGATGATCGTGGCACCCAGCAGACATCCCAGCAGCACGAGCTGCACCAGCATCACGGGCCACATGTGCACCAGCCCACGCCCGGCGCCGGCCCACTCCGGCGCAAGAGCCGCCCAGTCCACGCCCAGCCAACGCGTCTCGAAGCCTGCGATCGCAAGCTGCGGCAGCGTAAACCACAGCGCAAACGGCAACGCAAAGAGCAACGCCCCGATCAGTTCCACCAGCGGATACTCGATCGAGATCCGCACCCCGCAATGGCGGCACCGCCCCCGCAACGCGATCCAGCCGATGATCGGAACATTCTCACGCCAGCCCAGACGCGTCCGGCACTTCGGGCAGCGTGAGGGAGGCGTCACGACGCTCAGCCCCCTGGGCATCCGATACACCAGCACATTCGTCAGCGAGCCCACGCACGCCCCGAAACTGAAGACGAACAGGAGCTTGACAAGCTCACCACTCAGGATCAGGGCCTGATAGCCGCTCAAGGGCCTCCCTCCGCGTCAGTCCGCAGGCCCCTCATCATCGGCCGCTTCATCCCCTCCCGTTGAGCCGCCCTCGTCCTCGAGCAGCGACCGCTCGATCTCCGTCACCCGCACCTGAGCGGCCTCCAGGAGCGAACGCGCCCGCCGCAACAGCCTCGCACCCTCCTCGTACGCGCCGATGGACTCCTCCAAGCCCGCCCGCCCGGACTCGATCCGCTCGATGATCGCCTCCACGCGATCCATTGCTTCTTCAAAGGTGATGCCCTCACCCTGGCCTTCCTGCTCACTCATCGTTCAACACTCCGAACAAACCCCGATCTTCCTCTCGCCGACCATGCCCGTCGTCGTGTGTCCCTCGTTCGTCCTCCACTCTGGAGCGAATCGTCCCGTCACGCACGCGCGTCTGGATGACCTCGCCTGTGCGCACATCGCCTATCGATCGCACGAGCGATCCGTCGGCCCGCGTCGTCCAGGAAAACCCGCGGTCCAGCACGCGATGCGGCGCCACGATCTCGATCTGTCGCTCCTGTGCGACAAGGGCCGTCCGTGTGCGCTCCAGCACGCTCGCCATCGCCCGCCGAAGACGCTCGCGCCGAGCCGCGAGCCGCTCCTGCATGCGTGCGTGCTGGATCGCCGGACGGTGGCGTTCCAGGCGCATGCTCAGACGGTCCAAGCGTCCCCGTCGCTCGCTCATGGCATGGACCATCTCTCGTTGCAGCGTCCGCGCCCGCTGATCGATCCGCTCACGCAGGACCCGGATCAGCCCCGAGCCATCGCGCATGCACGCCCGCGACGCCGCTCGCTCGACACGCTCACGCGCCCGTTCGAGGCGGCCGCGTACAAGGGCGTCCATGCGCGCACGCATGGCGTCGATCTGTCGACGAAGCGCGGCCGCATCGGGCACCAGCGCCATCGCCGCCTGTGTGGGCGTGGCGCACCGTCGATCGGCGACGAGTTCGGCGATCGTGGTATCGGACTCGTGCCCGATCGCACAAACGACCGGGACCGGACTCTCCATGATGGCCCGCGCCAACTCGCGATCGTTGAAGCACCACAGATCCTCGCGCGATCCACCACCCCGCGTGACCAGGATCGCGTCGATGCCGAGCTGCGCGGCTCTGGTCCCCAACACTCGAAGGGTGCGGACCAGTTCGGGCGCCGCCTGCTCGCCCTGCACGCGGGCATCGACCACGAGCAGCTCCACGCTGGGACAGCGGCGCCGGGCCGTGTCGATGACATCCTGGAGCGCCGCCCCGCTTCGGCTGGTAACAACTGCGATCCGGCGCGCAAACGAGGGGATCGGTCGCTTGCGCGACTCGTCGAACCACCCCTTGGCTCGGAGTTCCTCGCACAGGCGGCGGAACGCCAGTTCGAGTGCGCCCTGACCAACGGGACGAATCTGATCAACCTGCAAGGAAAGCCGCCCGCCCCTGGGCCAGAAGTCCACACGCCCCCGGCAGACGACCTCCTGCCCGTCCTGCGGGCGGAACTCCGCCCGGCGGGCGTGTGAGGCGAACATCACGCAGGAGACGACCGCCGAGGAATCCTTGAGATCGAAGTACCAGTGGGTGCGATCCCGGAACCCCGAGACCTCGCCCACGACGAGCACATGGCGGGGAAAGCCGCGAGCGAGCACGCCCTGGATGCGTGCGGCGAGGTCGCTGACAGCGACGGGCTCGTCCGACGGCGCCGTCGCCTGCGAGCGCATCTTGTCTGGATCGAACGGCAGGCGTCCCACGGCGCAGGATAGCGCGGCAGGTAGCCCCGGCGCGTGCTGGTTGCAGGATCAGCGAGCCTGTGCCCGCTCGCTGCGCTCACGGCGATGGGCGAGCACGACGCGCCCCGCAAGATCCCCCGTCCGTGCGACGGCCTCACCCTCGGGCGCGAGGCGCACCTCAAAGCGCGGACGCTTGCGGATCGGGATCACGATCTTGTGCCACTTCGTGCCGTCGATGAGCGCGTCACGGGCGTCCGCGTGCGCCGTCGGCGCGTGGGCCGGATTGCGGAAGACCCGCGGGAACACCGTGTAGCCCTGCTCGCGGAGCCAGAGCTGGCGGGCACGCTCGATGCGCTGCACGCTCGAATCGTCGTTGACCTGAACCCACGGGCTGGCACCCACGACCACATTCCCCACGCGGGCGTAGTAGCGGGCATAATCCGACGCCGATGCGCCGTATGCATGGGGGCCGGGCACGCCCCAGGGGCGCAGATCGACCGGCACCCCCTTGCGCCAGACCGGCCCGTGCCACGCACGCCCGATCTGGGGCACATGGGCGGGGTTGATCGCCACACCCGTCGGATAGGGCGCCTGCGTCGCCAGCGGGCGATCGTCGGATCCGTGGGCATACCCGTGATACTGGAACTGGGCCGTCAGCCCGACAGACAGCGCAACGGCGGCGGTCAGCATGGTCGTCCTCTCTTTCTCTTGTCCCGGCGATGTGCCACTGGCAGTGTGACCGACGCCTTGAGGAGTCTCAAGGAAAACCCCGGAAGACCGGGCACACTGGGCGATCTGGGCGCATTACCGGGCCTCGCCAGCGCCTTATCGGTCGCGTTCGGGGTGGGTGATCGGCAGCGGATCCCGCAGCGAGACGCGCTCGTAGGCATCGAGGATCGCGCTGATATGACCCGAGGCGCGTCGGTGCTCCATGACATGGGCGCGTCCTGCACCGGCCCGCCTGCCCGCCTCATCCGGCGAGGCAAGTGCCTGCTCGATCGCCCTGCGGAAGTGCGTTCTGGAAGCCTCGGGAAGAAGGCTTGCCCGCTCTGGATCTTGCAGCGGCTCGATGGCTTCATCGCGCGGTGCGATGACGAGCATGCCATGCGCCATCGCGTCCAGCACGATCGAGCGGTTCTCGCCCATGGCACTGGGGACGACCAGCAGATCCCCCTCCAGGACCAGATCCCGTGACCCTTCCATGTCCTCGATGATGGACAGACGGTCGAGCACCTCGTGCTGACGCGCGATCCGCCAGATATGGGCCTTGGGTGCAAGCGACGCGTCGACGAAGATCAGCGTGTTCTCGTCGATGGCCGCAGCGGCACCGGCGATGGCTTCCTGGACGGCACCGGCACCGCGGGCCGACCCCACGATCATGAGGGCCGATTCCCGTCCGGGTGGGAGGATCGATCGTTCCCTGACGGGCACATGCACGCCCCAGGCTGCCAGATGGGAGCGTGCGCCGAGCCCCTCACGCTCGAGCAGCGCCAGCAGCGCGGGATCCGATGCCAGGAGGAGCGGGTGCAATCGGCGGGCGATGGTCGCCGCCCGTTCGATCGAGGCACTGCGCCAGAACTCGATGATGAGGGCGGCGTCGAGCTCGCGTGCGATCTGCTCGGCCAATGCCCACCACCTGCGGCCGATCACATGCACGATGTCGATTCCCTGGGATACCTCCTGGGACAGGCGCGAGCCGATGTCCCGCAAGAAGTTGCGGGCCCGTCCCCGCAGTGTGAGTCCCAGACGGTCCGGTGCGAAGGTGACCACGCGCGTGGCAATATCCGAATCGGGAAGGCGAGCCGTCTCGGGGATCGCGTGGATGAGGCGAACACCCTCATCGGCAAGGCCGACTTCCACTCGGGCGAGCATCGCACGCTCACGCGTTGCGAAATCGGGATCGATCAGGAGCAGCGCCCGCATGGTTCCCTGTGAGAATAGGCAAAGGTCGCAGATCCTGTCGGCACACCTTGGGGCGAATCCACCATTCAGTGTGGGGAGCACTCGACGGTGTTGCAGCGTGAAAAGATGCCGTTATCATTCGCCCCGATCACGGATGATTGATTTCTCCTGCCTCCTCTCTCCTCGTGAGCGGCCCGGCGATTCCAGCGAATCGGCGGGCCGTTTTTCGATAACGCTCCGTCCGCGTCCGCACCGGATCTACACCATCCCGACGGTCAAGGCCTGCCTTCGGACTGGTCCAGACGAGGCGAGGCAAGTCGCTGCGCTGCTGCCCGTTTCCATGTCGAGCGTGACGGCCCCATGACGGAAAAGTGAAACACTGTCATGAGGCGTCCATTCATGGTTGACCTGATTATGGGACGGGTCTTCAGTATCCGTCGTGGTGGTATCCGGACCTGCCAGCCCCTGAATCACGGACGCGGCTGTCCTGAGTTCTCCGCAGAGCCGATACCCTCTGAGCCCGCGCGGCTGGCGGGCGGGTGCTGGACGACACGCACAGAAGCTGGACGACACGCACAGAATGGGTATCGAATCCATGAGCAGCGACACACACGATCACCGAGCGAGTTTCCAGGGGCCGCTGATGTGGGCCTGCAGCCTGCTGGCCGGGGCTTTCCTGGGATGGGGGCTCGTCCAGATCGCACCTGCGAATATGCCCGGGCACGAAGGGGGCGATTCGCACGGGTCGGTCGCCGAGAGCGGCACGATCGGGCACGCCGAGATCGCCAGCGCCGGGGACGAACTCGACGGGAGCACGATCGGGGTGATCGCGCCGGATGACGCGGCTGAACAGGCCCATGAGGTGGCATCGGCGGGCCCGGCACATGGCGACGAGTCAGAGTCCGATGGGTCGGCGAGCCATGGCAACCAGAGCGATGCGCCCGATGGGGACGCCCAATCCCATGGCACGGACAACGCCGCGAGCGGCAGCGAGGGAGAGGACGATCACGGCGGGCATGGATCCGCGCCGGAGATTCCGCTCTGGCTTGTCGTGCCCTTTGCGGTCCTGCTGGGCTCCATCGCCCTTATGCCGTTCATCAACGAGCGCCTCTGGCACCACCACTTCCCGGACTTCGCGTTCTTCCTGGGCGGAACGGTGCTCTCGTACTACCTCGTGGGCTTCGGCGAGGGCGAGTACTCGCACGGGATGAGTTACGGGCTCTACCAGATGAAGCATGTTGCGCTGGAGTACATCCAGTTCATCGCGCTCATCGGTGGGCTGTATGTCGCCAGCGGCGGCATCCTCATCAATGTTCGCGGCAAGGGGCGTCCGCTCGTGAACACGGGGCTGCTGGGCTTCGGAGCCGTCATCGCCAACATCGTGGGCACCACGGGTGCCAGTGTGCTGCTGATCCGCCCGTTCATGCGAGTGAACAAGGGACGGCTGCGTCCCATGCATGTCGTCATGTTCATCTTCATCGTGAGCAACTGCGGGGGTGCGCTGACGCCGATCGGCGACCCGCCGCTGTATCTGGGCTTCCTCAAGGGTGTGCCGTTCTTCTGGACGCTGGAGCACCTGTGGCCCATGTGGGCGACATGCGTCGGTCTCCTGCTGGCGGTCTTCTATGTCATGGACCGTCGGATCGGGCCGGCTCCTGAGGGGGAGGGTGCGGGCGAAAACGGCGAGTCGTTCGGGATTTCGATCAAGGGCATGAGCGGCATCATCGCGCTGGCCCTGATCATCGGCGCGGTCTTCCTCGATCCGCTCCTGCAGAAGTCGTTCCCTCAACTGAAGGGGATCCCGATCGGTGCGATGGTCCAGGTCGCGGTCGCGACGGGGGCGTACTTCATCGCCAATCCCGCGTATCACAAGGCCAACGAGTTCACCTTCTTCCCCGTCAAGGAGGTGGGGTTGCTGTTCATCGGGATCTTCATCACGATGGCGCCGGCCCTGGGCTATCTCTCGGCTCACGGAGCCGAACTCGGGCTGGATTCGCCCACCAAGTTCTACTTCGCGACGGGAGCCCTCTCGGGCGTGCTCGACAACGCCCCGACCTACCTGAACTTCCTGCAGGTGGCGATCTCGGCTGCCGGGTATGAGTTGAACCCCGAGGGAATCCTGTCTCTTATACACATCTCC
>WGEO01000223.1 GCA_015492715.1 Phycisphaerales bacterium
GCCTGCAAGCGCGAATGTCCAAGCAATGTGGACCTCGCGCGCCTCAAGAGCGAGTATCTGCATCAGAGTTATCTCGCACGGGGCAGCCCTCCGCCGGCCGTTCGTGCGATGGGACGCATCGCCGACGCCCTCCGGCTGGCGTGCCACATGCCCGGACTGAGCAACGCCCTGGCCCGATCGAGCCCGGCCCGCCTTCTGCTGCGGTGCCTGCTGGGCGTCGATCCCCGCAGGTCGCTGCCCGCAATCGCGCCGTCCCTGCGACGACAGTGGGGGAGCAATCCGACGACCGGTCCCCGTGTCGTGCTGCTCAGCGATGCGTTCACGACCTACAGCGAGCCTTCCATCGCCCTGGCGGCCCGGCGGGTGCTGGAATCCGCCGGCAGGCGCGTGCAACTGGTCTGCGAGGGCGACTTCGCGCGGGCGCAGATCAGCCTCGGCCTGCTCGACGACGCCTGCCTGACCATTGATCGGACGATCGCACGCCTTCGTCCGCTGCTGGATGATCCGGATGTCGAGGCCATGTGTGTGCTCGAGCCCTCGTGCATGTCCGCAGTGCGCGACGACTGGCAGGCGCTGCGTGTGCGCACAGACGCGTCCGTGCGTGCACGATTCGCCCAGCGTGTCGTCCTCGTCGAGGAGTTTCTCATGGATCTGATCGAGGCCGGCTCATGGGAACCCGGGGTTCGCCCTGCGAGCGGGCGGATCCTCGTCCACGAGCACTGCCACCAGCGTGCGCTGCTGGGCGCCGGATCGAGCGCCCGCCTGCTGGAGCGGATCTTCGGCGGGCGTGTCGAGTCGCTCGACAGCGGCTGCTGCGGGATGGCCGGTGCCTTCGGCTACACGCACTACGACCTGTCCATGCAGGTGGCGGAACTGGCCCTGCTGCCCGCCCTGCGCCGGCGGGATGAGGGCGACATCATCTGCGCGTCCGGGACGAGTTGTCGACACCAGATCCGCGATGCCCTGGGCGTCCGGGCGCTTCATCCTGCGGAGATCCTTTCGATGGGGCTGGGCGGCGACGGAGCGATGCGATAGTTCGAGCGGGACGAGGGCAAAGTCTGCCCGTGATGGGCGTTCAGGGATTCTCACCGGCGCTCTTTTCGCGTTCCTCGACGATCCGTCCCTGCTGGTCGTAGATGTAGATCTTGTTCGGATCCTCGCGCTTGCAGTTCTTGTGGCTGCCGTCGCAGAAGGGGAAGTTGCGTGTCAGGCCGCACCCGCAGATGAATACAGGCTTGTCCTGTGGATCGATCCGTATCGGGCCGTCGCGATCGGAATAGATGTATCGGGGCATGGAATGGTCCTCGATGGGTCAGACGGGGCATTCGATGGACTCGACGATGGACTCGAGCAGATCGCGTGTGGCATCCTGCCCGGCGGCACCGAGCCCGGCCCCGGCGATCACGCGATGGGTGCACACGGGTTCGATGTTGTCGATGATGTCCTCGGGCACGACATAATCGCGTTCCTGCATGAAGGCGGTTGCCCGTGCGGCCTGAGCCAGGGCGAGGCTGCCGCGCGGGCTGAGTCCCACGCGGATACGCGGATGTTCGCGTGTTGCGCGCGCAAAGGCGATGATGTAGTCCATGAGGGCATGATCGAGGCGCACACGATCGACCTGATCCTGGAGTTCGATCACCCGCTCGCGCGTCAGCACCGGACGGAGCGAATGGATCATCTGCTGGGCGGGGCGCAGCTCCAGCACGCGACGCTCGGCCTCGGCATCGGGGTATCCCAGGCTGATCCGCATCAGGAACCGGTCGAGCTGGTTCTCCGGGAGCAGGTAGGTGCCCTCGAACTCGTACGGGTTCTGGGTCGCGAGCACCATGAACGGCTGCTCCAGTGTGTGGATCGTGCCGTCGATGGAGACCTGGGCCTCATTCATGGCCTCCAGCAACGCCGTCTGGGTCCGGGGGGTCGTCCGGTTGATCTCGTCGGCGAGGAGGATGTTGGTGAATATCGGACCTTTCTTCAGCACGAACTCACCCGTGGCGCGATCGTGGACCGACACCCCCAGCACATCTGCCGGGATCATGTCCGGCGTGAGCTGGATGCGGCTGAAGGCGCAGTCGATGCTGCGAGCGATCGCCGTCGCGAGGACGGTCTTGCCGACGCCCGGCACATCCTCGATCAGGACATGCCCGCGGGCGAGCAGGCAGCAGACGATGCGATCGACGGCGATCTCGTTGCCGAGATAGACGCGGAGGATGTTCTCGCGGAGTTCGTCGATCGTGCTCATGCGTCGCCCTGTTCGCCTGCGTGCCTGGTGCGGTTCGGAGAAGCGGGTCTGCGGGCAGGGGAACTACTGTAGGGTGTCGGGCATGGCAGGTGCGTGTGAAGTGCCGAGAATGGCGGGGACATGGGCGATGGACCGGACAGCAGCGGGGGCGTGTGCGAGCGGGCAGAAGTCCCGCTCAGTGAACGCATCGCGCGCGACCTGTCGGGGGATCTGGCGTGCGTGGGGTGCGGGTACAACCTGCGCGGGATGAGCGTGCGGGGGAAGTGTCCCGAGTGCGGGCTGGGTGTGCTCGCGACCGTCCTGAGCGTGATCGACCCGCACGCCGAGCAGTTGCAGGAGATCCGGCATCGTCGGCTGGTGGCCGGGGGACTGGTTGCGTGGGCGGGCTTTGCCCTGCTGGCGGCGGCTCTGGCGTGGATCATCCATGGCGTGCTGGTGCTGCGATCGTTCGGGCTGCGCCTCCATGTGCCCCTCTGGGTGGGGCACGCGTCGGCGGCCTGCGTGCTCCTGTCGGGCATCAGTGCGCTGGTGCTGGCACGCCCACACGGGCATATCCCGCTGCGCAGAACGCTGATGGTCATGCTCGCGGCGCTGCTCAGCGTGGCGCTCATGGTCGTCCATGATCGGCTGCTGGTCTCGGTGATTATTTCCGGTCGCAGCCCGTTCCTTGCGCACTCCGATGTCGATGTCGAGCGTCATGCGCTGCGTCTGGGCGGGGCGCTGCTTCTGTCGGGGATCATCCTGCTGCTTCGTCCCCAAGCCCGCCTTCTCGCCGCTCGAAGCGTGGTCATACGAAGCGGGCGTGTGGATCGTCAGTCGATGCTGGCGTTGATCGCCGCCATCGCCATCGCGGCGGGGGGGGATGTGCTGGCCCTCATCG
>WGEO01000224.1 GCA_015492715.1 Phycisphaerales bacterium
GACGAAGCCCGCAGCGCCGAACTGGCCGAGCGCATGCTCGAGGATCGCTTGGCGCAGACGCCGCCGCCGACGCTCGACGACGACTCGGCTCGCGAGTTCCTCGAAGCATTGCGCAGGGGCGATCTCGCACGCGCGCAGCAGGCCTTGGACGACCTCGAGCGGCGCCTCGATGCCCTCTCGCCCGAAGATCGCCCCTGCGCAATGCTTCGAGGAACTCGCGAGCCGAGTCGTCGTCGAGCGTCGGCGGCGGCGTCTGCGCCAGGCGATCCTCGAGCATGCGCTCGGCCAGTTCGGCGCTGCGGGCTTCGTCGTCGAGGCGGCGGGCGATCTGCTGGGCGGTGTCGGCGGCCTGGGCCAGCGCCTCGTCGGGATCCGTCGTGCCGTCTCGCAGGCGCTGCTCGATCTCGTCGAGCATGGCCAGTTCGTCCGGCGAGGCCGCATCGTCGAGTTGTGGGTCCTGGATCGTCTGGGTGATGAGGGAGCGGACCTGCTCGACGCTCGCTACCGCCTGCTCGCGGGCCTGGGGAGTCACCGTCGCGTGTGAGGCCTGCTCGGACCTGGCGGCCCACGCGGGGAGGTACAGGCCCGCCGCGATGGCGACGGCGCTGACGACGGGCCAGGCTGCCCAATGCCAGGAGAGCCTGAGGGGCACGGCGCGGGGCGGGCTGACACGGGCGGCGGCGCGTTCGCCCTCGTCGATGGTCCAGCGGACGAACGGGTCCTGCGGGTCCGAGGATGCCGCGAGATCGAGCGTGCTGGCGAGGGTGTCGCGCAGGGCGTGGGCCTGATCGAGGGCGTGCGCGGCGGTCCAGAGGGACCATCGGCGGTGGAGCGAGAGGATCAGGGCCAGCACGGCGGCAAGCCCAAGGGAGACCGAGACAGTCAGCCAGGGGTTCAGCGGACGGGCGAGGAGGCGGGAAAGTCCGAGAATGACGAGTGCTGCGACGGACGCGATCAGGCACCAGCGGGCGATCTGGTTCAGGGACTGGGCGATGAATGCTCGGCGAGCGGTCCTGCGTGCGGCCTTGCGGGTTTGTGGGCAGGGCAAATCCATGGGGCTTCTTATGGTATTCGCTCAGGGACCGGTGGTTGTGCGATCGATACGCTGATCGGCATGACGAACGGAGGCGGACAGACGGGTGAGCAGGTTCGGGCGGTCCTCGCGGACCTGCTGGCGGGCGAGCGTCTGGACGAGCAGCGCAGCGAGGCGCTGTTCGACGCCATGCTCCGAGGGCAGTTGGACGAGGCGCAGATCGCGGGTGTGCTGAGCCTGATGCAGGTGCGGGGCGTCGCGTTGCCCGAGCTGGTCGGTGCGGCACGGGTGATGCGAGCGCATGTGGTGCCCGTGCCGGTGGCTCCCGGGGGTGCGCCGGTCGTGGACACCTGCGGAACGGGCGGGGCGCCCAAGACCTTCAATGTGTCGACGGCGGCGGCGATCGTGGCGAGCGGGGCGGCACCCGGGCGGATCCGTGTGGCCAAGCACGGCAACCGGAGCCGGACGGGGCGGGGGTCGGCGGAGGTGCTCGCGCAGCTGGGCGTGGACATCGAGGCGCCGGTCGAGGTGCAGGCACGCTGTCTGGAGGAGGTCGGGGTGTGCTTCTGCTTTGCGATCCGTCACCATCCGGCGGCGAGACACGCGGCGGGCGTGCGCAAGAGCCTGGGGTTTCCGACGATCTTCAACCTGCTGGGCCCGCTGACGAACCCGGCGCGTGCGACGCGTCAGGTGATGGGGATCTACAGCGGGGAACTTCAGGATCTGATGGGGCGGGCCCTTGCGGCACTGGGGAGCGAGCGTGCGATGGTAGTGCACAGCGACGACGGGCTGGACGAGATCAGCGTGAGCGCCCCGACACGGATCGTGCATGTGCGTGAGGGACAGATCGCCAGCGAGATGATCGAGCCGGAGGACTTCGGACTTCGGATCTGGTCGATCGAGCAGGTCCGGGCGTCGAGTGTCGAGGAGTCGGCGCAGATGATCCGGGATGTGCTGGATGGCAGGCCGGGCGCTCCGCGCGACTTTGCCGTGCTGAACGCGGGGGCGGCGCTGGCGGTCGCGGGCGTGGCGCGCGGGCTGGATGAGGGTGTGCGCCTTGCCATCGACGCCATCGAGGGCGGGGCGGCCCGCCAGACGCTCGAGCGTCTCGTTCGTGTCTCGCGGGGCGGGTGATCGCGCGGTGAAGGGATTGTTCGGACGGTCCGCGATCGTCAGGAGCGTTTGGGTCGGACGACCTGCTCGACGGTGTAGTTGGCGAGCAGGCGGAGCGGGGCGTTGAGGTCGTTGCCGCGTGCGGGCGGTGCGAACAGTTCGATGAGGACATCGCCCTCTGCGAGCGGGTTGGGCTCGATCCAGACGACGAAGTCCACGCCCGGGGTCTGCTCGATCCACGCGGCGATGTCGTCGGCGAGGGCCTTGGAGTCGAGGCTTCTGCCGGCGCGCAGGAGATGCAGATGGGCGACGAGGTCCTCGACGGGCAGGTCGTCGGGGTCGTCCTCGGGTGAGCCCAGCGGGCTGTCGACGAGCGTGAGGCCCAGCGAGCGGAGCGCGTCGATGCGCGTGCGGATGAGGCGGTCGGTCTCGGGGGCAAAGGGCGGGCGAGTGTCATTGACGAAGAGCACGCGCGAGCCGCGGAGTTGCTGCTCGACGGCGATGTTCAGACCCATGGCCGCGAGGCCCGCGGTGCGTGCGACGCCCGGGGCGGCGACGGGGACGGACTCTGCGGGTTCGGGGGCGTCGGGAGCCGGCAGGGGGCCCGCACCGCGTGGGATGACGGGGACGGGGGTGCCCTCGAGCGCGAACGGCTGGGCGGTGGGTGTGTCGTCCTGATTGGACTCGCTGACGCTTGTCGTGGACGACACGGCGGGGGAACGGGTCAGGACGACGCCCGTGACCACGGCGATGAGGACGAGGGCGGCGATGCCGACGCCGACATTCGGGCTGTTGGAGTAGGCGCCGTGGGCGGGGGATATGCGCGTCCGGCGTCGCTGGGC
>WGEO01000225.1 GCA_015492715.1 Phycisphaerales bacterium
CGTGCCATCGCCGGCGATGGGGGGAAGGCCGACGGGTGGCTGTTCAACCGCGGATCCACGCCCGTCGGCGGGGGGCGATGGCACGGTGCTTTCTGCATATCGCCCTGACCTCGGCGGCAAGAACCGATGGCCTCCCCGATGGGCCTCGGACATCTCCCCTGCTACATTGCGCCCATGGAATCGCACATGCTCATGCTCGCCGTCTGCTGTCTGGCCTGTGCCGGCAGCCTCGCAACGCCGCCGGTCGGAATCGAGGCACGCACGATCTACAGTAACGCCAACATCTACACGATGGACCCGGCCCGCCCGCGTGCCGAGGCCATCGCCATCGGCGACGACGGCACGATCATGGGTGTCGGCAGCCACGACGAGGTCTCTCTGTTCGAGGGCCCGGACACGGTCGTCATCGACCTGCGAGGGCGGACGGTCCTGCCGGGTCTCATCGATGCGCACGGGCATGTCATGGGTCTGGGCGCGTACGAGTTGGGGGTTCTCGATCTCAGCAGTGCGACCAGCAGCATGGATCTCGTCGAACGGGTCGCCCAGTTGGCCCGCCGGCGCACGCCGGGAGAGTGGATCCTGGGCGGACGCTGGGACCACGAGTCCTGGCCCAGCGGGAAACTCCCGACCCACGACGACCTGTCGCGTGCGATCCCCGAGCACCCCGTCTGGCTGCGGCGTGTCGACGGGCACGCCGGCCTTGCCAACGCCGAGGCCATGCGCCGCGCGGGCATCACGAGGGACACGAAGAACCCACCCGGCGGGGAGATCCTGCGCGATTCCCGGGGCGAACCCACGGGCGTCTTCGTCGATCGCGCCATGGACCTCATCGAACGCGTCATCGACGCCCCCACCCCCAGCGACGAGGAGCTCATCCTCGCCGCCCAGAAGCACCTGCTCGGCGTCGGCCTGACGGGTGTGCATGATGCGGGGATCAGCCCCGACGACGCGGAGGCCTACAAGCGACTCGCCGGCGACGGACGCCTGAAGATGCGCGTCAGCGCCATGCTCAGCGCACCATACGCCCGCTCGTATCTGCCGTCGCACGAGCCCCATGTCTCCGATCGGTTCGTCCTGCGCAGTGTCAAGTACTACATGGACGGGGCGATGGGCAGCCGGGGCGCCTGGCTGCTGGAGCCGTACAGCGATCGCCCGCGTGCCGACGACGGCTCGCCCTACACGGGCCTTGCCGTGGGCGATCCGAAGGAACTCGAGGACCTGAGCCGCCTTGCGCTGCGCCACGGCTGGCAGATGCGCACGCACGCGATCGGCGATCGCGCCAACCGCGAGGTGCTCGACGCCTACGAACACGCCCTGCTCGAAGAAGACGCCCTGGGCAGCGACCACCGCTTCTGCATCGAGCACGCCCAGATGCTCCACCCGGCGGATATCCCGCGGTTCGCCCAGTTGGGCGTCCTGGCGAGCATGCAGCCGCGACATGAGACCACGGACATGCGATGGGTCGAGGAACGCATCGGCCCGGAGCGCGCACGAGGGACCTATGCCTGGGCGAGCCTGCTGCGCACGGGGGCACGCATCTGCGCCGGCAGCGACTTTCCCGTCGAGCCGGCCAATCCGTTCCTGGGCTTCTACGCGAGCATCACGCGCAGCGACGGCGACGGCGAGCCCGCGGGCGGCTGGCAGCCGCAGGAGAAGATGACCCGCGCAGAGGCCCTGCACGCCTTCACACGCGACGCCGCGTACGCTGCCTTCCAGGAAGACCTCTGCGGCTCGCTGGAGGTCGGCAAGTCCGCGGACCTCATCGTGATCGATCGCGACATCATGACTTGCGAGCCGCGCGAGATCCTCGGGACGCGCGTGCTCCGGACCGTGATCCGCGGCGAGACCGTCTACGAGGCGCCATGAGCAGCGGCGCCACAGACCGTGGACAGCATGCCCCGTGGACGAGCCGGCGCCTCCAGGCGTGGATGACCGACGCGTTTACGCGCGCAGACCTCGACCAGCCGCGCCTGCTCAGCGAGATGCTCCTGGCCCATGTCCTCGGGTGCGACCGCCTGGCGCTCTACACCGATCCGGACCGCCCGGCATCGCCCGATGAACTCGACCGCCTGCGTGCCCTGGTTCGCAGAGCCTTGAAGCACGAGCCCGTGCAGTACCTCGTCGGCGAGGCCTGGTTCTACGGCCTGCGGTTCAAGGTCGATCGGCGTGCGCTCATCCCCCGCCCATGCAGCGAGGTGCTCGTCGAACGCGTGGTCGAGCACATCAAACGCCCGCCCGACGCCTCCGACGAGGAGCGCATCATCGCGGATGTCTGCACCGGCTCGGGATGCCTGGCGATCGCCATCGCAACGCAGATCCCACACGCCCGGGTCATCGCCAGCGACATCTCCGCCGACGCGCTGTCTCTGGCGGCAGAGAACATCGCACTGCACCATCTCGAAGACCGCATCGAACTGCGCGAGGGCAATCTGCTGGAACCGTTCGATGAGGACGACCGCCTTCGTGGATCGCTTGCCGCACTTGTCGCCAATCCGCCCTACATCCCCGACGACGAATGGCCCGATGTGGCGCCCAATGTCCGCGAGCATGAGCCCACGATCGCCCTGCGCGGGGGCGCAGACGGCATGGACCTCGTCCGTCCCATCATCGCCGGCGCTGAAAGTCTGCTGCGCCCGCAGGGCCTGCTCGTAATCGAGGTTGCGACCAGACGCGCCCGCGAGGCCCTCGCCCTCATCGAGGCCCGAAACGCGTTCGCCCACGCACGCATTCACCGGGATCAGGACAACCTCGAACGCGTCGTCGAGGCCCGCAGGGCGTGATCAGGCATCCGGCGGGGGCGCTCCGACGGCCTTGCGCACCTCCTCGAGCATCTTCTCGATCGGGAAGGGCTTGAAGAGCACCGCCTGGAGTCCCTCCTCGCTGGCACGCACGATCGAGTGGTGCGGGTCGTATCCGAAGCCCGTCATGAGGATCACGGGCACATCGGGGAAGGCCCGCCGGGCGGCGTGGAAGATCTCATACCCGTTGCGGTCCGGGAGCTTGATGTCGCTGATGACCAGGTCGAGGTGATCCAACTCTTCCAGACGGTCCATCACCTCCTGCCCGTCGGCGCAGATGATGACCTCGCACCCGCGATGACGCAGCACATCGCCCAGGATCCGCCGGATCTTCTTCTCGTCGTCGGCGACCAGCACCCGCTTGCCCATCAGTGCGGGCTCGGGCCCGCGATGCTGCATGGCACGCTCGATGCCCAGCAGCGTCTGCGGACCGCCCGCAACCTCGCGCATCCTTGCCCGGATCGCACGCACATCCTCGCGGATCCGCTCCAGGTGCGCCAGGGCCTGCGGGTCCTGTCCGCCATGCTCGGCGATCATCGCCTCCGTCTCGTGCAGGATGTCGTCCAGCGGCTCACGCAGCTCGCCCTCGACACGATCGCACGCGCTGGCGTTCGTCGCCGACCGCTCCACGACCAGCAGATCCAGGATGTGCAGGGCCATCGCGATATGGCGGGCGAACACCTCCGCAAGTCGACGATCCGTCTCGCTGAACGCGTCGGGCTTCGTGCTCTCGATGTCCATGATCCCGATGATGCGATCGTGCAGACGCAGCGGCACGGTCAGCGAACTGGCCGCTCCCTCCATCCCGGGCAGAAACAGCGGATCGTTCTCCGTATCCCGGCAGATGTAACTCCGACCCGTCGACGCCACCCAGCCCGACACACCCGAGCCGCTCTCCTCCGGATACAACTCCAGATCCGCGACCGCCTCCGGGATGCCCCGGCTGATCACCGTCTCCAGGCGGCCGCTGGACGGATCGATCAGGCGGATCGTGAAGTTGTCGAAGTGCAGCAGGTCGTGCAGGGCCTTCGTGATCTTCTCCTCGACCACCTTCAGGCGGTCGATGACGCTCATCCGCCGGATCTGATCCTTGTCGATCCGCAGCAACTCCTCACCCGCACGATTCAGCGCCTCGACCCGCTGCGCAAGCCTGCGATCCTCGCTGATATCACGGGCGACCACCACATAGCGGGCCCGTCCCCCCGCGTCGCTCACACGCGAGATGCTCGTCCGAAAGACCTCCCCGTTCCGCGCGTCGATCTCCGCCGACGCACGGCTCCCATCCTCGTCCAGACGCTGCACACGCGTCCGGATCTTCTGCTTCACATCCGAGGGAAGCCCCTCGAAGGCCCGGTTCTGCCAGACCCAATGCCCGTCCTCGTCCCCCAGCGCCACCGCGTCCGGGATCTGCGCCAGCACCAGCGCCAGATCCTCCGGCACCCCCGCTCGCAGGATCTTCGGATCACAGATCACACCCGCCAGAGGCTCGCCCCCCTCGGCGTGCTCCACGATCTCGAACGCCTCCCCCAGAGCCTCGCGCAGACGCTCCACGGGAACATCACTTCCCGGAGCCACCAGCAGTTTGCGCCGTTCGGCGTCCATGGACGACACAGACCTCCGCGAGCGATCCGCCCCCGAGTGTACCCCCCCATCGATTGTCGGCGATCCTCGCATAGACTGTCCCGTCGTTCAGTGGCCCAGATCCACACCTCCACACACCGGAACCCACGGATGGGTGCGATCACGGTCCGAGAAGTTCACAAGTCCTTCTCCCGCGTCCGCGCGGTCCGTGGTATCTCCCTCGATATCGAGCAGGGACAGGTCACCGCCCTCCTCGGACCCAACGGCGCGGGCAAGAGCACCACCATCCGCATGATCACCGCCTTCCTCCCGCCTGATCGCGGCGAGATCCGGGTCTGTGGATACGACACCCAGTCCGATTCGCTCCAGGTCCGCCGGCGGATCGGCTATCTTCCAGAAGACGCACCGATGTATCCGGAAATGAGCGTGCTGGGCTACCTGCGCTTCCGGGCCGCCCTGTGCGACATCCCCCCGCGAGATCGCCGGAGAGCCGTCGAGCGGGCGATGGACCGCTGCTCGATCACGCATGTCCGCAGACGACGCATCGGGCACCTCTCCAAGGGCTACCGCCAGCGCGTCGGGCTGGCCGGCGCGATCCTCCACGAGCCCCCCGTCATCATCCTCGACGAGCCGACCAACGGGCTGGACCCCGCCCAGATCCGCGAGGTCCGCTCGCTCGTCCGCGAACTGGGCCAGTCCCACGCCGTGCTCGTCAGCTCGCACATCCTCGCCGAGGTCGAACGCACCTGCGATCGCGTCGTCATCATCGCCCAGGGCAGGATCTGCGCCGACGGCACGCCCGATGCGCTCCTCGCGCCGCTGGCGCCCTCGGCGCCGTACCGCGCCCGCGTCCAGACGAACGCCGACCCCGACGCCCTCATCGACGCGATCGAGGACATCGACGGCGTCGCCGAAGCCTCCATCGCCGAGGCCGCTCCCCCCGATACGCTCATCCTTGAGATCGTCCCTCGGGAGGGTGCCGGCGATCTCGGCTGCGCCATCGGACGGACGCTCGGCGCCCACGGATGCACCATCTGCGAACTGTCGCGCACACGCCCGAGCCTCGAATCCATCTTCCTCCAGTCCGTCGAGGAGGACGCGTCGTGAGGGGCACCCTGCTCATCGCCCGGCGCGAACTGGCGGCGTTCTTCCGCCTGCCCGTCGGCTGGATCGTCATCGCCCTCTTCCTGCTCGTCAGCGCTCTGACCTTCTGGCGCGTCGCCATCACGCCCGGGCAGGTCGCGTCCATGCGCGAGTTCTTCCAGTTCACCACTTTCCTGCTCATCGCCATCGCCCCGGCGATCTCCATGCGACTCTTCAGCGAGGAACTCCGCACGAAGAACCTCGAATCCCTGATGACCGCACCCATCGCAGACCACGCCCTGCTGGCAGGCAAGTACCTCGCCGGCGTCTTCTTCCTCTGCTGCATGCTCATGCCCACGAGCGTCTATGTCGGACTGCTCTACGCCCTGGCAGACCCCGCACCCGATCCCGGCCCGATCATCGCCGGCTACCTCAGCATCGTCCTCGTGGGCATGCTCTACCTTGCGGTGGGCACGCTCGCCTCGGCCCTGACGGCAAGCCAAACGCTCGCCTTCCTGGCCACATTCCTCGTCCTGCTCCTGCTCCTGCTGGGACCGGCCATCGCCGCGTCCTCCGCCCCCGCATGGGCCGCCGACATCCTCGCCGCCATGGCCATCCTGCCCCGCGTCGACGACTTCGGCAAGGGCGTCATCGACCTGGCACACATCGTCTACTTCGGATCCGCGTCGTACCTCTTCCTCGTGCTGGCCTATGTCGCCCTGAACTCGAGGAGATGGCGATGAGCGACCCTCTCGAACGCGTCCATGCGCAAACGACGAGCGCCGAGCTTGTCCCCCCGCCGGCCCGCGTCATCGAGACAGAGGCGCCCGGCGAGCCCGCCCAATCGCCGCCCGCGACCAGGCGTCTTCCCGGCGCCCGCCTGCGACGCCTGCGCTGCTGGACCCTGAGCCTGCTGTTCATCCTCAGCACCCTCGCATCGGTCGTCCTTGCCAACCTCATCGTCCATCGCGTGCCGACCCGCATCGATGTCACCGGCATCGGGCTGTACGAACTCAGCCCACGGACCCGCGCCGTGCTAGAGCGCCTCGAGGGCGACTTCGAACTCATCCTCGCAGGGCCATGGAGCGACCCGCAACAACTCAGACTCGACGCGCGGATCGTCGCCCAGGTCCTCGACACCCTCGCGGAGATCGCCGAACGCAGCCCCCGCCTCAACCTCGAGATCCTCGATGCGACACGCCCGCAGGCCCGCGAGCGCCTCGCCACCGTCTTCCAGCGCCTCGCCCAGCGCGAGCGAACCGCCATCGACGAGTATCTGGCCCAGGTGCGATCGGCCCGCGAGGCCCTCGCAGACGCCATCGCCCGGATCGACCGCCTGCAGGGGGATCTCGCGACACTCGCCCAGCAGGCCGGCCCCGAGGGTCCCATCCGCGCCCAGTTGGCCACCTGGTCGCAGCAGGCGGGCGTGCTGGGTGCCGACCTCCGACGACGGGCCGAGGCCGCCGACGCCGCCCTCTCACGCACGGTTCTGGCGAGCACCGTCTCGCGCGCCGACGAGGCGGCCCGGATCTGCGAGGCGGCCCTGAGCAGGTTCGAGCAGGAGTTGAACGCGCTTGCCCAGGGCCTGCGCAATCTTGCCGACAGTCCGCAGACGCCCCTGCCCGTCGCCGACGCCCTGACCCCGCTGGCCTCACGACTCGACCGCGAGCGCGAAGCCGCCGCCCGTGCGAGGGACGCCCTTGAGCGCACGCCCGTGCCCGACGCGATCCGCGCAAGCCGGGCCCTGGAACGCGCAAGCGTTGCGCTGCTGATCGGCCCGCCTGCCAGCGGGCTGACCGCCATCGACCTCGACGCCCTGTTCCCCACCATCCCCCCGGAACAGGCCCGCGAAGGGCTGGAGGCCGACCTGCGCGGGCACACCGAGAGCGTCGTCACGCTGGCGCTGTCGGCCCTGATCAATCCCCATACACCGATCGTCGTCTTCGTCCACGCCAACGCACAGGCCAACCTGTTCGAGAGCGGGGCCGTCGCCCGTCTCCAGCGCGAGTTGGAAGCCCGGCGGATCGATACCGTCGAGTGGGGCGTCGTCGCCCAGCGATCACCGCCCAACCTCGCCGAGCTCGACCCCGCCGGCACGCGCCCCGTCGTCTATGTCGTCATCCCGACGGACGCGGGCGTGGCGATGGGCGATGATCCGGCGTTGTCCGGCCCCAGCCGGGCCCGCCGACTGGCCCAGGTCGTCGCCGACCTCATGAATGCGGGCGAGGCCCTGCTTCTCTCGCTCCAGCCATCGGTCCAGCGGGCCTGGGGTGAGACGGACGAACTTGCGCGCACGATCGAGGCGTTCGGGCTTCGCGCCCGCACCGACCTTGCCCTGCTGCGCGAGTCCCGCCCCGCCGGCCAGCGCGTCGTCGAGGGCGCCCTTGATGTGCTGGGCATTCCCGGCTCGCATCCGATCGCCGACTCGCTGGGCATGCTCCCTGTCCATCTGCGATGGGTGGTTCCGATCGCGCCCACGGATGACGAGAACGGCGCCACCCCCCTGCTGCGCACCGATGGCGACGGCATCTGGGGCGAGAGCGAGTGGCAGGGACTCTGGCAGACCCGCGCCCAGGCCCTTGCCTGGAGCGGCATCGGCGTCCCCACGCCCACGCCCCGCCTCGACGATCTGGACGGGCCCTGGGATGTCGCCTTTGCCGCCAGCAGAGCCAGCCCGCAGGGAAGCGGCACCCAGCGTCTTGTCGTCGTCGGCGCCAATGGATGGTTCTTCGACGCCGAGCGAGCCGCCCAGGTCCGCATCGAGGGCGTGACGACCGCCGAGCACCCGGGCAACGGACAGCTCTTCGAGTCCGCGATCCTCTGGCTCAGCGGACAGGATGAACTGATCGCCCAGGGCCCCAGCGCCCGCGCCGTCGCCCGGATCGGCCCGATCCCGGACCGTGTCCGTCTGGCGATCGCATGGGGTCTGATCGCGGGCCTGCCGCTGGGCGTGCTGTTCCTGGGGCTGTTGTGGCGCCTGCTGACGGGGTGAGACGGCCCGGCGGTGACCGTCGCGTGTGCGCCCACGGACGACCGTGATCACTATCGCCCGACGAAGCGGGCGACGATGGATCGGGCATGGTCGGCGTCGCGCGCGTACGAGACGATCGTCCGACCGTCGGCGAAGACCGTCAGCTCGATGGGCCGCCCGTGTGTTCCGACCTCGTGCGCCAGCGTTCCCCGGACGAGGAATCGTGTGGCGCGAAACTCTCCATGCTCCCGCAGGCGATCGCCCAGTGTTTCCAGGTCCACGCTCCGCCCCCCCGTGATGCTGAACGCGTCCTGTCCGCACAGGTGCGCCACATCCGTTGCGTGTTCCCCGCTGAGAAACGGGAACTCCCGGCGGGCGCAGCACGGGCAGTCGTCCCTGCGCGCAGCCGACAGGTCGATCCGGCGCTGCGATCCGTCCCAGAGGTCCATCTCGATGAGGACCGGGGCGGGCGGATCGCCCACGAGGATGCGGATGGCCTGGGCGGTCTGGATGCTCGCGGCGACCACCGCCGCCGGGGCGAGGATCCCCACCGTGTCGCAGGTCTCCGGATCGCCCGCGGTCGGGGGCTGCTCGAAGATGCACCGCAGGCAGGCGGTGCGCCCCGGAATGACGGCGAAGCTCATCGCACGGGTCCGGACGGCCCCCGCATATAGAAAAAGAATGGCCTCGCGCACGGCGAGGTCGTTGAGGAGATAGCGGGTCTCGTAGTTATCGGTCCCATCCAGCAGGATATCCGCGCGCGGGCGGGCATTGCCCGAGATACCGCACAGGCGTTCGATCGTGTCGAACCGCGCGTCGGCGACGATGCCCTCGATCTCGACCTCGCTGTTGATGGCGCGCAGGTGGCGGGCGGCGGCGACGGCCTTGGGCTCGGCGAGGTCGCGCTCGTCAAAGAGGATCTGGCGCTGCAGATTGGTTGCCTCGACGAGATCGCGGTCGATGACCGTGATTCTCCCGATGCCCGCGCGGGCGAGCAGCTGGGCGCTGGTGCAGCCC
>WGEO01000226.1 GCA_015492715.1 Phycisphaerales bacterium
ACTTCAAGGAGCGCAACTGTCCGGAGCGATCCGAGATCCAGGACCCGTCCGTCGTTTGCCCGTGAGGGACCGCTCTATTCTGTAGTCTCGCAGGCGATCTATTCGCAACATCCGCGTGTGTTCCCGATACCGATCGGATTCGATATCATGACAAACAGAAGCGTCTATATGCGTTGTGCCTGGATCAGTATTCTGCTCGCAGCTGCGACAACCGTGGTCGTGGGCACATCTCTCCATCGCTTTTTCCCGCTGCCGCTGGATGCAAGGGTGGTGCGTGCAGAGACCCTGATCATCCGGGAATCATCGTCGGACGGCGCGATCATCCTCAGTGCATTGGGTGGAAACGCGAGGATGCAGTTCGTGGATTCCAAGGGAGAGACGAGTCTCACACTTGTTGCAGAACCGCCGGGCATTGATCTGTCCTATGCCACGGGGGACCCGGCGATTCGGTTGCAGGTCCTTCCCGGATCACAGGGTGCGACGCTCACACTTGGCTCACCGGGCACCTCCAGGGCATGGGGCGTCAGGACAGGACCCGATGGCAAGCCCGTCTTTCTCGGGGCATCCGGCGCGGCGTCGAAAGACGGAGAGCCGGCGGGTCCTCCTTCGACAAGGCAGCAGGGGACAAACAACGACGGTTGATCGCGTGACCAGCAAACAGCCCAACCCTCGCACGCCCCGCGACCGGATCGATGCGGCGCGTGGGGTCGGCGCCCGTGCGTCTCGACCCGGTGCCGTCGCTGCGGGTCCTTCTGGGAACGGTGGCGATCGCTGCCCGGCACGCGAGCAGCGCACATCCCGCGGATCGTGGCCCCGGGCATCGAGGAGGACCAGCCTCGCCTTCTGGTTCGGCGCGCTCGGGCTCGTGTCGGCGATCGGCCCCGTCGCCCGGCTGTGGTGGACCGTCTTCGACTGGATCGGTCCCGATCGCGGCAAGATGATGCATCCCCACAACTATCGCGTGTTTGCGGTCGTGGGCCTGATGACGGCGGTGGGCCTGGGAATGCAGGCCTGGTGGCACTGGGGACCCTATATCGCGGCATGGCCCGCAAGAAGACGGTGGAAGTGGGCCATGCTCTGCTGGGCAGCCCCCGCGGCGGGGGTGTTTCTCGCGTGGTGGTTCCGGATGCATCCCGGACCGGGACCGTGAGTGACCGGATGGCACGAAGCCGGACGCATGCTCTGGGGGGAATCTCACGGGCTCGCACGGCGGCAGGGCGGTTCCGGGGGGAGTCGATTCCTCTGAAGGCTGCCCTCTCTCTCAAGGATCCGTGCTGCTCATATCCTCGGGGCGTGATCCGCTATCGCCTGACCATCGCCTACGACGGCTCGTCGTTCCACGGCTGGCAGAAGCAGGAACTCGAGCCGGGGGCTCCGTCGATCCCCGCGAGCGGGCCGCTGTATGAGCGCAACGGCAGGGCGATCCTGCGCACGGTGCAGGAGGTCGTCGAGCAGGCGGTGCGTCAGGTCGTGCGCGAGCAGGTGCAGGTTCAGGGTGCCAGCCGGACCGACGCGGGCGTGCATGCGCGGGCCCAGGTGTGTGCCTTTACCAGCAACCCCCAGCCCGCCAGGGGCGTGGGCTGGCCCGCCGAACGCGGCACAGACACGCTCCTGCGGGCGCTCAACAGCCGCCTGCCCGAGGATGTCCTCGTCCGTCGCGTGGAGATCGTCGAGCCGTCGTTCGACCCGATCGGCGACTGCGAGGAGAAGGGCTACGACTACACCTTCCATGTGGGGCAGACCCGCCCGCTCTGGGACCGGGACTTCGTCTTCCATACTTGGCACGAGCTGGACGCATCGCGCATGCAGCGGGCGGCGGCATGCTTCGTGGGTGAGCATGACTTCTCGGCCTTCTGCGCCGCCGGGCATGGCAGACAGTCCACCGTCCGCACGGTGACGCAATGCGAGGTCCGCGAGGTGGCGACGGGCGACGACCTGACCCCGCGGACTCGCCGCCTGCGTCTGTCGATCGCGGGGACGGGGTTTCTGTACAACATGGTCCGGATCATCGCGGGCACGCTGCACGAGGTGGGCAGGGGGAAGATTCCTGCGGATGCGATCCCGGGGATCCTGGCCTCGGGCGATCGGGCGCGTGCCGGCCCCACCCTGCCCCCCGAGGGTCTGTGCCTGTCGTGGATCCGATATCCCGATGGTCGGCTGGCCTGATCGCCGATGAGGCAATGGCGGGGCGCTCCGGGGCGTTCGGCTGTCGCCCTGCGCGTACGATCCGGGGTGCTCGCACGCAGGCGAGCGATTGGAGGTTTTGTCGATGGCACGCACACGCCGGCGTCTGCCCGGCTTCAGCATGATCGAACTCGTCCTGGTGATCGCCATCATCGGGATCCTGATGGGCGTGGTGGGCTGGAACATGTTCGGGAATGTCGACCGGGCCAGCCAGCGGGCGACGGAGGCGTCGCTGCGCACGATCGGGCAGGCGATCAAGGACTACAACATCAACCACAATCGCACGAATCCCCCCACGCTCCAGGCCCTCGTGGACGAGAAGATCATCGAGGCCAACAGCCTGAACGACGCGTGGGGTACGCCCTATTACTACCGGGCGACGGGCTCGCAGGGGCGGGAGTTCAGCCTGATCAGCGCCGGCAAGGACAAGGAACTGGGCACGGACGACGACATCAACTACTGGGATCTCGGGACCAAGTGATGTCTACGCGCCCGGGCCAGCGCGGACGGGGGATGACGCTGCTGGAGGTCGTCCTCGCGATCGCGTCCCTCGGGCTGATCGCCGCCGGGGCGACCACGACCATCAGTTTTCTCTACGGCTCGCAGGTGCGCGAGGAGCGGCGCCTCGGCGCGAGCGAACTGGCGAGCCGCCTGATCCTGATCTATCTGGACAATCCCAACGACCTGCCGCCCCGGAGCGAGCAGATCGCCTACGGGCGCGACTCGTTCCGGTACGACCTGGCGGTGACGCCGGTGCGGATTCGCCCACAGGACGCCGTTCGGCGGGCCCTGGCCGAGCGCCGGAGCAACTCGCCCATCCCGATCGACCGATTCGAGCAGGTGCGTGTGCGAGTGTGGCTGAGCGAGGACGCGGGCGGGTCGCGCACCTTCAGCAGCGCCGTGCCCAGCGCCGTCCTGGTGCGCCTGTACGACCCGAACTACTTCAATCGCAACCCGGACAGCGGAGCCAAACTGTTCGAGGACGAGCAGCGGCGCAACGAGATGTTCCAGCAGATCCTCGGGGGCACACCGTGAGGCGGGGATTCACCATGCTGGAGGTGATGCTGGCGGTCTCGCTGGCGGGGCTGGTCAGCGTGATGGCCCTGGGCATTCTGGGCATGATGGACCGCGCCGATCGCACGCTGGACACGCGGAGCGTGCGCGTGCGTGAACTGGCGACGCTCCACGGGCTGCTCCAGGACGCATTCGACTCGCTGGTGATGTCCAATGCGCACCGTCCACGCCGGACCGGCGGGGACGACGAGGAAGAGCAGCAAGACGGCGGCAGCGAAGGACCGCAGATCCGTCCGCGGATCATCCTGCGTTATGATGCATCACCGCTTGCCGAACTCCCCGATGCGCCCCACACGCCGCAACGCCTGGAGATCACGACGCGCCAGGGCATCGCGGGGTTCGTCGCACCCGAGGACGGACGGGTCTACCCGCGTCGCAAGGCGGTGCGCGGGGTGCTGGAACTGCGACGCGACACGCCCGGCACCTGGGCGCTGTGGTGGCGCCCCGTCGCGCCCGACGGCTCCGCGTTCCGCGAAGACTACGAATCGAACAGACAGGCAAGCGCCCTGCGCCTGGCGGGGGGATTGACCGCCTGCCGATGGCTCGTGTTCTACCGCAACCGGCGCGTGCCCGAGTTCAGCGCGACCTGGTCCGGAGACCTGCCGGCGTATATCGAACTGGAGATCACGACCGACGCGAGGCAGTACGCGAACTGGGTCTTCGAGCTGGGCTGGACGAGCGACGCCGAGGCGTTGCCCCAGGAGCAGACGCCTCCTGCGGGCGCGGGGGCCGATGCCACCGGCCAGGGGGCAGGCGGCGCCGTCGGCGGGCAGGCCGGCGCTCCCTCTGCCGGACCCGCTGGCTCGACCACGACGCGTCGATCGGGTTCGTCCGCGGGAGGCACACGATGAAGCGCCCGGCGTCCATGCGACCCGCCTTTGCGCTCGCGATGGCGATGATCGTCATGGTGGTCGTCGGTGCGTTGACGGGCGTGCTGCTCGAGCGCCAGAGCGTGCAGACGCTCGCGGTCCGTCGCCAGATGGATCAGTACCAGGAGCATCACGGCAAGAAGGGGCTCAGCGAGGTGATCGAGGCGTACCTGCTGGCCCTCCAGACCACGCCCATCTCGCAGTTGGTGTCGCAGGACCCGCACCTATTCGACATTGAGCTGGCAGACGGTGCCGTCGCGGAGATCCGCGTGCGCAATGCGCAGGGGCGGATGCTCTCGGATCTGAGCGATCTGTCCGGCCCGCGGCGCGAGCGGGGCGAGCGGGCGCTGGCCATCCTGCGCCGGGAGGTCGAGGACGACGAGTTGTCCTCCCTGCTCCGACCCAGCGGTCCGCTGGAGATCGACGCGCAGTCGGCGGATCCCCGCGTGCTGCGGGCCGTCATCGCCAGCGTGCTCAGCGCAGAGGACGAGGTCGAGACGCTGACGGCCGATCTGCTGCGGATGCGTGAGGAACGCGAACTGACGCGGGCCGACCTCGGGCGGGCGATGACGGGGCTGAATCTGGACAACGAGCTGCGTCAGGACCTCACGGAGATGCTCACAGTCCAGCCGAGCATCTGGAGCGTGCGGGTGGACCTGACCGCGCCCGATGTCGTGGGCGGGCCTCGGCGCCTCATCGCCGCGTACGAGGGGCTTGCCCAGCTTGCCACGCGACGCTCGTCCCGCGTCGGAAGAGGCAATCTTTTTCTGTCCTTCGAGCCGATCAGACTGGATACGGAGGGCTCGCCCCCGGCGTCCGGGCGCGAACCCGCGAGATAGAACCAGGGACGGACACGCATGATCGCATTCTTCTCCGCCAAGGCACTCACGCGCAGCGCAGCGAGCACGCTGACCATCGCCTGCCAGGGGCTGACGCTGGTGGGTGTGGCGCTGGCGGCGTATGTCGCGATCATGGGCCTGCCCTCGCTCGCCCCCGTCGACGCGGACCTCCCCGAGCCGCCCGTGGTGCAGGAGGTCAGCACGCAGGAGCAGTTGCTGCCGCCCGAGCCGGAGTTTCCCCCGCTCGATTCGCTGGTCGAGACGCTCGAATCGCTCCCGAATGCGCCCGAGAAGGAGACGCCCCAGCAGATCGACGACGAGGACACCAGCGGGCAGCAGAGCAACGGACCCGTGTCGCTGGAATACACCGGCGGCGTGATCGCGGGCGGTCGGAGCATCGCGGTCATCAAGGCCGGGGACAAGAAGTTCTGGGCGCCGCAGGACCGCTCGATCTCGCTGCCCGACGGTCGCACGCTGGTCGTGCTGGAGGTGCGAACGGACGAGGCCGTCGTCGAGATCGACGGGATCGAGCGCACGCTCCGCCGTCAGAAGCGTGTGGGCAGCGCCGTCGCCCGATTCAACAAGAACAAGCAGACCGGCCGCAACGGTCAGATGCCCGATGGTCCCATGGGCAACCGCCTGAGCCGCCAGAACGCGGAGGTCGGACAGGTGCAGAACCCCGCCGGCACGGGTGCGACGAGTGTCGCTCAGATCAACGATGTGCTGGAGCGTCGCATCCAGCAGCTCTACGAGCAGGCCCGCGAACTGGAGGGCACGAACCCGGGACGGGCCCGGCAACTGCTCGAACAGGCCGAGCGTCTGGAACAGAACCTCGCGGAGCGTCGGTCCATCGGCGGGGCCGCTCCCATGAGTGCGGGAGACGACCAGCGGTGAGTCCGCCGATCTGCTTCATCGAGCGCAGCGCGCAGGGCGACCTGATCGAGCGGGTCCGCCTCGTCGGCGAGCGCCTGGACGAGACCTACGAGGCTTCGCCCGCGATGGCTGCGCTGGACCGTGCGGTCAGCGCGGCCCACTGGGTGTGCGAGGTCATCGCCGACTACGCCGAACGCTCCCTCGCGTGCGTCTGTCTGGACGCCAGCGGGGCGGTCGCGGGGTGGATTCGCCCGACGACGCGCGATCCGCGTGTGATCGAGATGATGATCCGCCAGAGCGACGGGGAGATGCTCGTGGGGGTGCAGCACGCGGGCGCATCGATGGAAGAGGGAGTCGGCGAGACCCTGCTCGGGCCCGACTACACCATGCCCGGCGGCGCCTCGTTCCAGGTCGCACTGCCCGGGATCGAGTCCGAGGATGCGCGGGCCATCGCCCTGGGCCTGCGCGACGCGTGCGTGCGGGTCTTTCTCGATGAACTCGATGCCAGAGGGACGCGCGTGCACGGGGTCGCGACGATCTGGCACCTGATCGCCAGCGCGTGGGATCCCGCTGGGGTCCTCGCACGCCGGGGCGCCCCGGACGATGCGGTCGAGGCAGACGCCAAGGCCGGCGCGATCTGCCTGCTCGAGCCACGCGGCGTGCTCGACTGGTGCTGGTCGCGTGGCGGGCGTGTGATCGCCGCCGGTACCCTGCGTGTGCCCGTGGTCGACGGGCTGCCCGTGCTGCGTGCCCAGACGATCGCCCGCCTGCGGAGCGACTGGCTCGCGTGGGCGGCCCAGATCGCGACGGCCCCGACGCGTGCCATGCTCATCACGCCGGATCTGGCAGAGGGCAGCGGCTCCGCGTTGTCGCGGGGTGAACTCAGCGAGCACCTGGCGCGCGCCCTTCCCGGGGCGAGTGTCGATGTCGCCTTCGTCGAAGACCCCGTGGGCGAGACCTGCGCCCGTGTCACGGGCCTGCGCGGCGAGGTGATCTGCCCGCCCGATGACCCGACCCGTGCGCTGCCGGCGTTGATCCAGAGGCCCGGGCGTGCCCATCGGGCCATGTACCGCTGGGCGTCGCTGGCCATGCTCGTGATCGCGATCGCGGGCGGGCTGGCATCGACGGTGCTCTTCGATCACGCGCGACGGGCGCGCGAGGCCGCGAGCGGGTTCCGCAACGAACAGGTCCGCCTGTACACGCAGATCCCCGACACGGAGCCGGCCTCGGGCATGCGCGCGGTGCTCGCGCTGCAGGACATGATCGACGCCCGTCGGCGGGAGTTGGACGAGGGAACGGGCCTGACCCCGCCCCGCCCGATCATGCGCGAGCTGGACACGATCCTGTTCACCCTCAGCCTCTATCCGGATGTCGAGCTCAAGGACTTGGACCTGGATCAGGGGGTGCTGAGCAAGCTGGTCGTCGCCGTGCCCGACACACGCACCTACACCGAACTCAAGCAGAGCCTCGCGAGCATGGACACGAGCCTCGTGCTGACCTCGGACAACCCGGTCAGCCGGGCCGGCAAGGTCGAGGTCACGCTGAACTTTGCGTGGGGCGAGCCATGAGTCCACTCAGCCAGGAACAGCGCGACGAACTCGCGGCCGCCGCGATGACCAACGAAAGGCGCAACCGTCCGCTGGGCCTGCTGTTTCTCTCGGCGTGTGCGGCGGGGGTTGCGCTGCTCGTGCTCGCCTATGCGTGGATCGCCGATACCCGCGCCGTACGCGAGCGTGAGCGCCAGCTGGACATCCTGCGCACGACGCAGGAGCTGGTCGCCGAGTATCAGGCGCTGGATCGTGCCCGCCAGACGCAGGGGGACGATCCGTTTGCGCCGGATGTGGCCCTGCTCTCGAAGATCGAGGAACTCGCGGAGCGTGCGGGCCTTCCCAAGCCGAGCATCCCGCGTGAGCGGGTCGACGGGCAGGGTGCCATCAAGCGGGTGCTCCTGCCCTACACCGTCCGCCACAACGACATCGGGCGCATCCTGCGTTGGATCCGCGATGTGGAGGCGCTCCCGGGCGTATGGATCTTCAAGCTGGGCGTCGCGCCGCAGGGGCGTCAGTGGGTGGTCGAGGTGACCTTCGCGCGATGGGAGAGACGATCATGAGGACAACCGCTGCCGCTCTCGTGCTCGTGCTGCTGCTGGGGGCGTGTGCCTCGAGCCAGCGCACGGGCGTCAGCGACTCGCGGGCTCGCCAGGTGCTCGAGGAGGCACGCCGACGCCATCAGGCGATGCTCAAGGCCGAGGAACTCACCGCTCAGGGCGACGCGATCGTCAAGGAAGACCTCGATCGTGCGATCGAACTGTATCGCGAGGCGATCCGCACCTGGCCGCGTTCGCCGATCGCGTACAACAACCTCGGCTATGCGCTGCTGCAGCGGGGCGACTACCGCGAGGCGTCCGAGGCGCTGCTCATCGCCGCCGAGCAACTGCCCACGGACGCGCGGCCGTTGCAGAATCTGGGCGTGCTGCATCTGCGTCTGGGCTGGAACAAGGAGGCCTACGACGACTTCGCCGAGGCTCTGGAGCGTGATCCGAACCACATCCCGTCGCTGACGGGGATCGTCCAGGCCGCCCAGGCGCTCCAGAAGGCCGACGAGGAGACGCTGGAGTTCGTCAAGCGGGCCCAGTTGTTCCTCGGCGACTCGCCGCAATGGGCGCCGTACCTCGCCCGCCAGCGCCTGCGCATCGAGCAGCAACTCCAGGCCGAGGGCTGAGGTATCCGATCAGGACTCCGAGACAGGCGGGCTTTCTCCCCAGACCCAACCGAGCCCTTCGCGCCAGCGTTCAGGACATCGCACCGGTTGTCCGACGGGTCTCTGGATGACATCTGGCAAGCGACGACCACGCAGTGCCTTGA
>WGEO01000227.1 GCA_015492715.1 Phycisphaerales bacterium
GATCTCGCCGGCCAGTTCCTCTTCTCGGGTGACGACCAGCAAAAGGAACTGGGCGTCATGTCCGGAGGCGAGCGGGCCCGTGCACGCCTGGCGGCCCTCCTGGCCAGCGCAAAGAATGTGCTCGTCCTCGACGAGCCGACGAACCATCTGGACATTCCGAGTGCCGAGCGACTCGAAGACGCGCTGGCCCACGCCTTCGACGGCACGCTCATCCTCATCAGCCACGATCGGGCACTCATCGACGCGACCTGCGATCACCTGCTCGTGCTGGACGGCCATGGCGGCGCCCGCGTGTTCTATGGCAACTACAGCGAGTACCTCGAAGGCACCGAGCATACACCGCAGCAGGATACCCGGACCCGATCGCCGGGCGACAGGCCGAAGCCCTCTCCCACTCCATCGCACGCCGAGAAGAATGGACGCGGCGACAATCCACCCGACGACGCCCGCGAGCCGAAGAAACGCCGCCCATCCCGCCACTCGTGGATGCCCACGGAGCGCCTCGAATCGGAGATCGAGCGTCTGGAGGGCGAGATCGCCCGTCTGGACGAGCAGATGAACGATCCGGCCTTCTGGACCGACGCCGTGCGAACCGCCGAGGCCAATGCCCGGCGCGAGGAACTCCGGAGTGAACTCGCCGAGCTCGAAGACGAGTGGCTGACACGACTTGCCTGAACCGCCATTGTGCCCCTGCGGTATATTCCCGAGATGGTCGAGCGACGGACGCGCACGATCGCCCGCACGAGACTGCTGGGATTCGGCCCCTGGAGCTGGGCATTGCTGGGTGTATTCGTTGCGCTCCTGGCGTGGGCCTGGATCACGCCGGACCCGCGCTATCAGGTGTTCGTGTGGATCTACGAAACCTTCGGCATCCAGGTGCTCTTGTGGTTCCTGATCTGGATCGTCCTTAGCGGCGTGCTGCTCATCCAGTACTACGCCTTCAATCCGCTCTTTGCGACCACACTGATGATCGGCGCGTTCATCTCTTCCCGGTATGCGTCGCCCTGGCGGATGGCCGTCTGCTTTGCGTGTGCGCTGCTCATGCCGTGCGTTTTTTACCCCTCGCTCAGGTATGGAGACCTGCATCTGAGTGATTCAGGACTCGTCGAGATCCTTCGAATCCTGAACCCCCAGGAGTATCAAGCGGTTACCGGCGTCATCGCAACGAATGTCATGGCGAGCGTTCTGTTCTGGATTATCTTTCGATCTCGTCTCCTTGCGCTCGCCGCGCTCAGCGTGACTCCGCTAGCGATCTTCGATCAACACCTGTTCAGAGGCAACCTGATCCGTATCCCAACCACCCCGGGTGAGTTCATGACGCTCAGCGCCAATGTTGGGCTCGCCCATCTCATCTTTGCCGGGATCACCATGGCCTGGGCCTTCCGCGTGCGATCGACCATCCCGCCATTCGACGGCGGCTGCCCCCACTGTGGCTACGACACGAGCAACCTTCCCGAGCCCAGATGCCCCGAGTGCGGATGCGACCTCAGTCGCCCGCCAGTTCCCGGAGCGTCTCGAGCACCTGAGCCGCGTGTCCCGGAGCCTTGACCTTGTCCCAGCGGTGCAGCACCCTGCCATCGGGACCGATGAGGTAGGTCGTCCGCTGGATGCCCTTGTAGGTGCGCCCATACATGGACTTGTCGACCCACACGCCGTACTTCTGGGCGACCTCGGGATCGGGCTTACCGTCCTCGCCCAGGCGATCGTCCGCCAGCAGCGGATAGGTGATGCCCTCCTTCTGCGCGAACTTCTGCTTGCTCTTCGTGTCGAGAATCGAGACGCCCAGCACCTGCGCCCCGAGGCGCTCGAACTCGGGCAAAAGTTGCTGAAACTCCTGGGCCTCCGTCGTGCAGCCGCTGGTCATGTCCTTGGGATAGAAGAACAGGACGACATACCTGCCCGCATAATCACGCAGGGCATGGACCCTGCCTTCCTGATCCTTCAAGCGAAACGCGGGGGCCTTCCTGCCCGGCTCGATCATGATCGCACCTCCGGGCGAATCCTTCGCAGGTTCGGAAGGCCGGGACAGTCCCCGCTGCGCGACCGCGTGAATACGGCGCACAGGACCGTCCGTGATCGGAAGATCGATTCGCCTCAGGCGCCGACCCAGCGGATGAGCATGAGCATCCACAGGCCCGCAAGCATCAACGCCATGGCCCACAGCAGCAGGACTTCTGCGGGCGAGCGATCACGCCCGCGTGCCGCCCGCACCAGCGCCACGCGATCGGCGACATTCTGCCCCAGCCCCTCGCCCGTGCGGGCACCGTCCTGCACGATCGCGATGATCAGGCTCGTATCGAAGTCCCGCAGCCCCAGGTGACGCCCCTCGGCGAGCAGGCGGCGACGCTTCTCCGGTGTCATGATTGCCTGATGCCCGCCCTCCAAGGCCTGTCCGACACGCACCGCGAGCACCCAGCGAGCGTCCGTCGCGCTCAGGCGAGCCGCCTCGTGATTCTCACGCTCGACCTCCTCGCGACGACGCGAGACGACCCGGCGTCGGGGCGCGGGGGCGTCCGTCACCAGGCGAAGGCGCGGCGTGGTCGTCCCGTCTGGGCTCATGCTGTGGACTGTACGGGCAATCGACGCCCCGGCAAGGCGATTTCCCAGACGCAACCCATCATCGTGCCTCCAACGCCCGATACACTCGCCCCGGCACCAGTTCGAGGGATGCACCCCGTGGGCGACGACACAGCGCAGCGATCAAGGTCCGAGAAGGCACCATCCCTGCCCGTGCTCGTGACGGCTCTGGAATCCGCCCAGATTCCGAGGCGGCTCGACGCGCTGGCCAGGCGGGGAAAACTCGCCGGGTTTCGCGCCCTGACGCCCGACACCTTCACGACCGATGCCTTCGGCGAGCCCTTCGACCACGACCTGATCGGTGCCATCGAGGACGCGGGCGATCGGCGCCGGATTCGCTTCCATCTGCGGATGCGTCGGCGGATGGTCGTGGTCTTTGCGATCCTCTGCCTGCTGACCATCGAGCCCGGGCGATACCTGCTCGATCAGTTCATCCCCGGCGAATGGAACTGGATCGACACGCGCATCTGGTACTACCCGCTGACCATCCTGCCCCTGCCCTGGATGTGGCACCGGATGCTGCGCAAGAGCCGGCGGACCTCATACGAGCATGCCCTGGAACAGATCGAGCGGATCCGCATGGCGCTGGACGCCAGCGACGCCGATCCGGTGGGTTCCGACACGCCATGAGAAAAAGCACCCGAGGGCATCAGCCCACGGGTGCGTGATTCGATCAGTAATGCCGCTCAGGCCGGTCGATCAGTCGTGCTTCTCGACATCCTTGCCCTCGATCACATCCTCGATGGGCGGGGGCGTGTGACGCTCCTTCTCGAACTCGCCGGCCTTCAGACGCTTGACATACGCGTGGTAGGCGTTCATCGCGACCGAGCCGAAGATGAGCATGATCGGGATGTTGGCCCAGAGCATGACACCCGTGCCCAGCGCCGTGATCGCGTCGAGTTGGGCATCCGTCTTGATGAACCCCCACGCCGCCACGATGATCATGACGCAGTAGAGGAACTTGTACGGCAGCACGAGTTTCTCGCCGAACAGGAAGACGACGCCCTGCTCGCCGTAATAGGACCATGAGATCATGGTGGAGATCGCAAAGAGCCATGCGGCGATGGTCACGAGCCACTTGCCCAGACCGGGGATCGCCCGGTCGAACGCGTAGCCGGTCAGCGACGGACCCGGATAATCGACCCAGACCTGATTGCCATGCACGATGGTCGGCTGGACGCTCGAAGCGAGGCTGCCCCACTCGGCCACGGTCGGCGAAGCGTCATCGCCCATCCTGACCTTGCCCCCGAGACGGTGGAGTTTCAGCCCCGTATTCGGATTGTCGTCGCCCTCGACGATGACGAAGATGTCCTCGCCCCCCTTCCACTTGCCGCTGACCTTGCGTGCCTCTTCGAGGCGTTCAGGCAGCGGCGCTTCGCCCCCGTCCGCGGTCGTTGCGCGAAGGGTCCAGAGGGGCGTTCCGCCGGAATCGGTGTCCTGCTGTCCGTCGCCGTCCTGGTCAAAGGGCACGACGCTGAGGGTCACACCCTCGGGGTACTCCACCTCATGTCCGCGGTTGAACGCCCCCGTGGAGAGGATCACGAGCGCCGTCATCGTGCAGACCACGATCGTGTCGATGAAGGGTTCCAGCCCGGCCACCACGCCCTCACGCACGGGCTCGTCCGTCTTGGCGGCGGAGTGGGCGATGGGGCTCGAGCCCTGACCGGCCTCGGAGGAGAACAACGCCCGCTTCATGCCCCAGAGCAGCGCGTAGCCCGCTGTCCCACCCAGGAACGCCCCCTCGGCCTTGCTGGGGGCAAATGCCTCCTGCACGATCAGGGCGAGCATGCCCGGAATCGAACCGATGTTCATGATGAGCACGACGACCGCCGCCACGATGTAGAGGATGCACATGAAGGGCACGATCTTGCCCGCGACGGCACCGATGCGCTTGATGCCCCCGATGATGACCGAGGCGACGAGGACCGCAAGCACGATGCCCGTGATCCGCGAGTCGATCTGGAAGTAGTTCTCCGTGATCTCACCGACGGACCACGCCTGGAACATGTTGCCGCCGGTGATCGTGGAGATGAGCAGCGTGACGACGAAGATCCCGCCGATGAGCTTGCCCAGGGGCGCCAGCCCCATCTTCTTGAATCCTTTGCTGGCGACGAACATGGGCCCACCGTGCGGGTTCTCGGGATCGTCGGTGTTGCGGAAGAGCATCGAGAGGGTGACCTCGGTGGTCTTGATCGCCATGCCGAAGATCCCGACCATCCACATCCAGAAGACGGCCCCGGGGCCGCCCAGGGCGACCGCCACGCCCACCCCCGCAATGTTGCCCAGCCCGACGGTGGCGCTGAGGGCGGCACTGAGGGCCTGGAAGTGGTTGATGGCACCGGGATCGTCCGGATCGTCGTAGACCCCGCGAATCGTCTGGGTGCCGTGTGTCAGGGCACGATACTGGCAGAACCCCGACCAGATCGTGAACAGCACGCCCACACCAAGCACGACATACAGCACATAGTTGTGCCAGATCACGCTGTTGACGGCGCCCAGAAAGTCCATGAGTGCTTGCATGCGTGGTTCACCTTCCTGATTGAAGAGCCACAGATCCCAGCGTCAGCCTCGGTATGTTCCCGGCCCGCACGGGTTGCTCTGCGCCCGTCTCCGGGGTGGCGTAGCGTACCGCAATCGCAGCAGACATGCCACGCCGGCGGGAGACTGTGCAATGTTCGGGGGATGGTCGATAGCCGAACTGCTCGAGGCGTGTGCATCGGGCATGCAGCGCTGCGCCGCATCACTCGATCTGGAACAGCATGTGCGGGGCATCGATGCGATGCGCGAGACAGAACTCCATGCTCCTCTGGCACAAGGACTTAGGGAAGCAGGGTTCGCTGTCTACCCCGAACATCCTTACCCCGGCGTCGCCCATCCCGCCCCACTGCCTCGCGATCGTGAGCGTTGCGATCTCGTGATCGCGCCGCCGGGAAGTCCCCCGCCTCTGGCTCCTGTCGAAGACGAGCGCGAGCGC
>WGEO01000228.1 GCA_015492715.1 Phycisphaerales bacterium
ACGCGAGTGTGCGTGACTTTCTGCATCCGCTGCCGCACGCGGTGATCCCATTCAGCGGTGGGCGTCCATTGTGGCCCTATGTCTCGAATGTGGCGGACGCGTTTCTGATCGTAGGGATCGGCGGGCTCCTGCTGTACAGCTGGCGCAGGCCGACACCCGCAACGCGTGCGCGCGGCGAGGATCGGTGCGAGCGTGAGGCGCGCCAGGACGCCTCTTAGCGCTTGCGCTTTTTGCCTCGATCTGCCTGGCGTGCCTTGCGGGCGGCCTGCTCGGCCCGGGTGCGCTCATCGGTCTGGTCATCATCCTGCGTCCCGGTCTCCGGGACCGGTGGAGCCGGCGGCGGGGCGTCGAAGCCCGGGCCGGTGATGGATGCGCCGATCGGGACGGCAGGGGCCGGGGACTGTGCCGGGATGCGTGGCGCAGGTGGGCGAGGGGCCTGTGCTCGCTGTGTGCGTGCGGCGAGCATGGCGGCGGGGTTGATCCGCATGCGCAGGATCATCTCGGTGACGCGGTCCTTGATGCCCGTGAGCATCTGGCTGAAGAGGCGAGCGCCCTCGCGTTTGTATTCGATGCGGGGGTCCTGCTGGCTGAAGGCGCGGAAACTGATGCTGGTGCGGAGCTGGTCCATCTCGTAGAGGTGGTCCTTCCATGACTGGTCCAGCAGGCTCAGGAGGACATCACGCTCGAGTTCGAGGAGTTCTGCGCGCAGGATGGTCTCGACCCGGGCGCGGATCGCGTCCTCGCGTTCCTTGCCCTCGAGCCACCGCATCCGCTCGGTGATCCCGACGCCGAAGCGCTCGCGGAGATGGGCGTCCAGTTCGTCGTCGCTCGTGATGGCGATCGCCTCGTTGATCTCCTTCTCGAGGCGGTTCTCCTCGACGAACTTCCGGGATGCCTCGACGAGCATCTCGCGGACCTTTGCCGGCGGCGTGGTGCGGAGTTGCCCGGCGTCCAGATCCAGTCCCAGGCGCGTCTTCGCCCACGCGACGAGCTGATCCATCGCGTCGCTCTGGCCCTGGCGCATCAGCGCCATGGTCATCTCCATGGCGAAGTCGACCGGGTATTCGATCTCGCGGATCGTGTAGGCCTCGCGGGCCTTGTCCATGATCATCTCGACGACGGACTGCTCCTCGTCCTCGTGGGTCTTCATGATGACCTCGGGGTCCAGGCGCACGCCGAAGCGCTGCTCGACCCAGTCGCTGAGTTCCCGGGCACCGAAGTCGCGCATGGCGAACTTCTCGAGCCCCTCGAGGTCGGTGCTGTCGATCTTCTCGAACGCGGCGTTGCAGAGCAGGTCGAAGACATGGCGGCGTTCCTCGGCGCCGCCCGAGCGGAGTTCGGCCGCGTCGATCTCGACGCCGAAGTGATTGCGGGCCCAGTTGATCAGCCCCGCGCTGTCGAAGTCGATGCTGATCTCGGATCCCTCCATGGGGATGTACTCGCCGAGGGTGACATCGATCATGTGTCTGGCCTCGTCGCGAGCCTCCTTGCGGATCACGGTGTCCATCTCGTTGGGATCGCGCCCGCGCAGTCGCTCGGGAAGGATGGAGACTTCCAGGCGCTGGGCGGCGAACTCGGCGGCGCACTCGGCGCCGTAGAACGGATCGAGATACTTGTCGACGGCGTCGCGGACGGAGTCACGGATGAAGTCGAGGATCAGCCCCTTGACATCGCGTCCCTCGAGGATCCGCTGTCGCAGGCCGTAGAAGGTCTGGCGCTGGTGCTCCATGATCTCGTCGTATTCGAGGATGTTCTTGCGGATCTGGAAGTTGCGTTCCTCGACCTTGCGCTGGGCGCCCTCGATGCGTTTGGAGAGCATGGGGCTCTCGATAGCGTCGCCCTCCTTGAGGCCCAGGCGCGGGAGGACCTTCATCATCGTCTCCCCGCCGAACATCTGCATCAGGTCGTCCTCGAGGCTGACATAGAAGCGGCTGGAGCCCCGGTCTCCCTGGCGTCCGGAGCGTCCGCGCAACTGGTTGTCGATGCGCCGGGACTCGTGGCGTTCGGTGCCGATGACATGCAGCCCGCCGAGGTCCTCGCAGTCCTCGAACCATCGGATGTTGTGGATGAGGATGCGTCCCGAGTCGTCGAGGGCCTCGCGGAGTTCTTCGGCGGACGCGGAGGCGATGGCCTTCTCACTCATGAGCGTGTACTTGAGGGCCCAGTGGCGCAGGAGACGCATCTCCAACTCCGCGGGATCCATCTGCTCGGCGTCGCGCTTGGAGATCGACAGTTCCTGGGGTGCGATCTTCAGGAAGACATCGCGCCGGATGTCCTCGTCCGAGGCTTCCACGGTGAGCCTGCGGCTGCAGATGCCGCGTTTGAGCCAGTGCTGGAGCAGTTCCTCGCGGGTGAAGGACCCGAGTTTGATGTCGGTGCCTCGCCCGGCCATGTTCGTGGCGATCATGACGGCGCCGAGTTCGCCGGCGTCCTTGATGATCTCCGATTCCTTGTCGTGCTGCTTGGCGTTGAGGACCTGGTGGCGGATGCCGTGGGCCTTCGTGAGCATCTGGCTGAGCATCTCGCTCTTCTCGACGCTGGTCGTGCCGACGAGGATCGGTCTGCCCACATCGTGGAACATCTTGATCTCGTCGACGATGTGGGCCCACTTGTCGCGGGCGCGCAGGTAGACGCGGTCGGGATAGTCCCTGCGGATCACCGGCTTGTTCGTGGGGATGCTCACGACATCGAGCCCGTAGATGTCGTGGAACTCCTGGGCCTCGGTGTCGGCGGTGCCCGTCATGCCCGCAAGACGCTTGTACATCTTGTAGAAGTTCTGGATCGTGACCGTGGCGACCGTCTGGGTCTCCTCCTTGATGGGAACCTTCTCCTTGGCCTCGATCGCCTGATGGAGACCGTCGGACCACTGGCGCCCGATCATGGGACGCCCCGTGAAGGTGTCGACGATGACGATGCTCGGCTCGACCCGTCCGGTCATGCGGTCGGGCACATTCATGATGACATAGTCCTTGTCGCGCTGGTAGACGGCGTGGGCCCGCACCGCCTGCTCGACGAGGTGCGGCAGGTCCATGTTCTCCTCGACATAGAACGATCCGAGCCCCGCGAAGCGCTGGGCCTCGCTGATGCCCTCGTGCGTCAGGTGCGCGCTCTTGCGATCCAGATCCGCCTCGTAGTACTGCGTGTGCTTGTCGCGCTCGGCCTCCAGGCGGGGCAGCTGCGCCTTGGCCTCCTCGAGGCGCTCCTGCAACGCCGGGATCTGCGACTTGTCGCGGGCCTGGCGGATGTCGCCCTCGAGCCCCTTGATCGTCTCCTTGCACGCCTTGACCTTGTCCTCGCACTCCTGCCAGGCCCGGTGCTTCTCGACCAGATGGCGGGCGATCTTGTCGGCGAGTTCGTAGCGAGGCTTGTCCTCGTGGGCCGCACCCGAGATGATCAGCGGCGTGC
>WGEO01000229.1 GCA_015492715.1 Phycisphaerales bacterium
GCGCGGGTGTGCGGCGTCTGGATGTGGGGGAGGCGGGCGCGTTGCGTCGTGTGTTCGGGGAGCGGCTTTCGGCGATTCCGCTGGTGACCTGGGTGCCCAATCTGGGCGAGTGCATGGCGGGCAACGGAGGGCTGCAGGCGGCCCTTGCGACGATGTGCCTCGTATCCCAGCGTCTGCCTGCGAGATTGCATGCTCGCTGCGAGGGTCGGGTGGGCGATATGCTTGCGGGGCGTTGCGCGGCACGGGATGCCGGGCTGCGTCATGTGCTTGTGTGCTCTTCATCACTGGGCGGGTCCAATGCGGCGCTGGTGCTGCGGGCGGTCCGGTGAGCATCTATCTATCTGGAGACGGCTTGATGGCGTACGGAACGCGAACGGAGAACTACGGGAACAGGCGGGAGGGTCAGCGCAGGCGGGGCGTGCCGCTGAGTGATCTGGATCCTGCGCTGACGGAGATGAGCCGGAAAGTGATCGGGGCGTCGATCGAGGTGCACAAGGCGCTGGGTCCGGGGTATCCGCGTGAGATCTATGCGAATGCGCTTGCCAACGAGTTGGAGGCCGAGGAGATCTCGTTCAAGCGTGATCAGCCGTTCGATGTGCAGTTCGAGGACATCGTGGCGGGCCAGGTGGTGAGCGACTTCTATGTGGGAGATCGCTTTCTCGTCATGGTTCGCGCACACGACGGTCAGGTCAGCGGCGGCGAGCGTTCGGAGTTGCGGGCGCAGTTGCGTGCGGCGGATCTGGAGTTGGGGCTGATCATCAACTTCGGTGAGCGGCGCCTCAAGGACGGGCTGGTGCGCGTCCTCAACCCCGACAAGATCGAGGCCCTCAAGGGCGAGTCCCGCGACGAGGGCGAGGATGATGAGTACGAGGACGACGAGGACTGATCGGCGCGTCGTCATCAGCGGCATGGGGTGGGTCACGCCGCTGGGGCGAGATGTCGAGCAAGCGTGGTCGCGCCTGATCGGCGGGCAGTGCGCCATCGGTCCCGTGACGCGATTCGACGCGCAGACCTTTCCGACGAACTTCGCGGCCCAGTGCGAGGACTTCTCGCTCGAGGAGGTGCTGGGCGATCGCGAGCGTGCGCGCCGTCACGCGGACGCGAGCCTGAATGCGCGCTTCGCCATCGCCAGCGCATGGTCGGCGTGGCAGGACGCGGGGCTGGCAGACGGTGGCGTCGACCCGCGCCGGGTGGGCGTGTATCTGGGCGCGGGCGAGGGGCCGCCGGACTTCGATCCCTATGTGCGCACGCATCTGGGGGCCTGGGACGGTTCGCAGATCGACGGAGCGGCGTTCGTCGAGCACGCGTCGAGGCTCATGCGGGCGAGGACGGAGATCGAGCAGGAGCCGCAGGCGGTCGTCTGCCATGTGGCGGACCTGGTCGGTGCGCGTGGGCCCAGCCTGAACTGTCTGACGGCGTGTGCCGCCAGCACCCAGAGCGTGGGCGAGGCGTTCGAGATCATCCGTCGGGGGGATGCGGAGGTCATGCTCGCGGGCGGCTCGCACAGCATGATTCACCCGCTGGGCATGACCGGGTTCATCCGGTTGACGGCGATGAGCACGCGTCGAGATTCACCCGGGACGGCGAGCCGACCCTTCGATCGGACGCGTGACGGGTTCGTGATGGGTGAGGGTGCCGGGGTGGTCGTGCTGGAGGATCTGGAGCACGCCCTTGCGCGTGGTGCGCGGATCCACGCCGAGCTCGTCGGGTACGGCTCGACCGCCGACGCGTATCGGATTACGGACATTCACCCAGATGGACAGGGGGCGCAGTTGGCGATGCTGCGTGCGTTGGAGCAGGCGGGGATCGATCCCTGCGCGCGCGGGGAGGACGGGCGTCCGCTGGTGCACTACATCTCGGCCCACGGGACGGGCACGCCGGAGAACGACGGGATCGAGACGAAGGCGGTCAAGGGGGTGTTCGGCGATCTTGCGCGGGAGATTCCGATCTCGAGCGTCAAGGGGATGCTGGGGCATCTGATTCAGGCCGCCGGGACTGTGGAGCTGATGACCTGCGTCAAGGCGATCGAGACGGGGATCGTGCCGGCGACGATCAATCTTGAGCATCCGGATCCGGAGTGTGATCTGGATTATGTGCCCAACGAGGCCCGGGATCTGCGCGAGGTGGGGGGCGTGGAGGTTTGCCTGTCCAACGGTTTCGGCTTCGGCGGGCAGAACGACTGCGTGTGCGTGCGTCGGTTTCGCGGCTGAGCGTCTGCACGGGACAGGACGCGATAGCCGATGAGGTGCGGGGAGGTGCACGATGCGCCGCGCGCTGGGCATGCGGCTTGCGATCTGGGGTGGTCTGGCGTTGCTGGGCGGGCTGGCGTTCGGCGCGGCGTTCAGCGTGGTGTGGTCGCGTGCGAGCACGGAGGCCTATCGCGCCCGCCTGAACGAACTTCGGCAGGAGCACGAGGCGCTGCGGGCGCGATATCGCGAGGTCGTTCGGCGGACGGCGGTCAGTGAACTGATCGTGGAGGACGGATCGCTGCGCGTGCGTGTGCGGGACCTTGCGGGGACCGTGCGGGAGATCCCGACGGACTTCGACCCCAGCGGGGAGATCTATGTGGACTTCGTCGTGCTGGATGGGCGTCTGTGGATCCGGCGGATCTTCGATGGCGACACCCCGCCGAGCAAGGGCCTGCTGATCGATCCGTCGCTGGCGGGCGTGGCGTTCGATGCGGATGGGGCACGCGTGGGCAAGGCGGTGTACCGGAGCCTGAGCGAGGGGCGCTGGGTGGTGTCCGTGACGGGCAACGGATCGCTCGGGCTGACGCGTGCGGGCGAGCCGTTGCCCGTCACGGACACCACCCAGCGCC
>WGEO01000230.1 GCA_015492715.1 Phycisphaerales bacterium
CGGGCCCGGACCTGGCTGGACCTGGAGGAGCGATTCGGCTATGCCGGGCGGGCACGCGTGGACTTCGAGGGGATCGACGCCCGCATCCGCGAGACCGCCTGGCACAAGCAGGGGCACATCTTCGGCGTGCCGTTCTACTACATCGAGTACGCCATCGCTCAGCTCGGCGCGCTGCAACTCTGGGCGCTGAGCCTGGAAGAGGGCCTGGAGTCTGCGATCGATCGGTATCTGTCTGCGCTCTCGCTGGGGGGGTCGCGCCCGCTGCCGGAACTCTTCGAAGCCGCCGGGATTCGCTTCGATTTCAGCGAGGATCTGCTGGGTTCGCTGGTGGACCGTGCCGAGCACGAGCTGGCGAAGTTGCCGGAGTAGGCGATGGAGCCTGCGCCCGACCCGTTTGCGGACCTTGCCCAGATCCAGCGTATCGCCTCGTGGCTGGAGCGCTACCACGAGACGCTTGGCGGGCGGCCCGTCTGCAGCCGGGCAAGGCCGAGCGAGGTGCTCGACGCGCTGCCCGACGAGGCACCGGAAGAGCCGGAGGGCTTCGAGAGTATCGAACGCGATCTCGACACGATCGTGCTGCCCGCACTGACGCACTGGCAGCACCCGTCGTTCTTCGCCTTCTTCCCCGCCAACGCCAGCGCCCCGGCGATCCTGGGCGATCTGCTCAGTTCGGGCCTGGGCGTCCAGGGCATGCTCTGGCAGACGAGCCCGGCGTGCACCGAGCTCGAGATGCGCATGTGCGACTGGATGGCCCGCGCGATCGGTCTGCCCGGCGTGTTCACCTTCGAGGCGGATGCGGGCGGGGGCGGCGTGATCCAGGGCACCGCCAGCGAAGCCACACTCAGCGCCATGCACGCGGCCCGCAGGCGGGCGCTGGTCCGTGCCGGGCTGCTGACAACCCCCAGGAGCCGTCGCCCCGACCTCGTGCTGTATGCCTCGGCCCAGGCCCACTCGTCGGTCGTCAAGGCGGCGATGATCGCGGGCCTCGCCGACGGACCCGAGGACACCTCGCAGGTCCGCCTGGTGCCGGTGCGCGAGGATCTGTCCATGGATCCGGAACGGCTGGAGGCGATGCTGCGCGAGGATATCGACGCTGGGCGCCTGCCGTTCTTCGTCTGCGCCACGCTGGGCACGACGGGCACGCTGGCGTTCGACGAGCCGGACGCGATCGCGTCGGCCTGCGAGCGTGCGGGCGCCGACTGCTGGCTGCACGCCGACGGAGCGCACGGTCTGAGCGCGTGCGTCTGCGAGGAGCACCGCTGGATGCTGCGGGGCATCGATCGCTTCGACAGCGTCTGCTTCAACCCGCACAAGTGGCTGCTGACGAACTTCGACTGTGATCTTTTCTACACGCGCGATCGTGCCTCGCTGATCGATGCCATGAGCATCACGCCCGAGTACCTGCGCAATCGGGCGAGCGAGTCGCAGGGCGTCGTGGACTACCGGGACTGGCATGTGCCGCTCGGGCGCAGATTCCGGGCATTGAAGCTCTGGCTGGTGCTCCGTCGCTTCGGGCTGCGCGGGCTGCGGGCGCACATCCGCTCGGGCGTCGAACTCTGCGCGCACCTGGAGCGTCTCGTGCGCGAAGATCCGCGTTTTACGGTTCCATTCGCCCGCCGTCTGAATCTGCTCTGCCTGCGTCCGGCTGCCCGTGCCGGCGAGTCTCCCGACGACCTGGACGCCCGCACGCTGCGCCTGCGCGACGCGATCAACGACTCGGGCAGGGCCTATCTGACGCACACGAGCGCGCCGATCGACGGGCGAGACGCGATCGTCCTGCGGGTCGCGATCGGTGCAGGCACAACCCGACGCGAGCATGTCGATGCGCTCTTCGAACTGCTGCGCGACCTCGTCGATCGTGTCTAGGAGTTCTCCTCTTCCCACGCGTCGAACGCACCCTGGCGGGCCTGCTCGTCGATGTATTCCTGAAACAGGTTCGTGTGATAACTGATGAAGCAGAACGCGTGATGCAGCGCGAGCCACTCGATGTCCGTCGGGTCCTCGTCCAGATCCTGACGCAGTCGGTTCAACTCGGCCAGCAGAGGCTCGATCTTCATGTCCGTCGTCCTTTCTCCCGCGCACGGGTTTGCCCACGCGGGATCGGTCGCTTTCCCTATGCGCGCCGTGTGCCGGCGCCGTCATGCCTTGATCTTTGGCGCAAGCGACGCCGCGGCCAGCAGCACCAGCAGCACGCCGACGACGCTGGGGCCGGGCTGGAGGTCTGCCTCGAAACTCAGGACGAGCCCGCCCAGCACGCCCAGCAGCCCCGCAGCGTGGGCCAGCGCGAGCACCGTGACCCATCGCCTGCTCAGGCGCAGCGCGATCGCGCCGGGCAGGACGAGCAGGGCGGTCGCGAGGATGACCCCCGCAAGACGCATCGTGACGACGATCGCCAGGGCGAGCAGCACCATGACGACCGCACGCAGGCGGGCCCGTTCCAGGCCGAACGCCTCGCATGCCCCGGGGTCGAAGGCCCAGAAGACGATCTGGCGGCGCCCCAGCCACAGCCCGCCGACGACGATCAACGCGACGATCCACGCGATCCACGCGGTCGTCTCCGTGACGCTGGTGAACGACCCGAACAGCACGCTCTCGACGCCCGCGGGCGCAGGCTCGCCCCGTGCCAGGGCACGCCGGGCCGCCAGATCGATCAGCACGACGCCCAGAGCCATCGCCCCGGCGAGGACGATCCCGATCGCGGTGTCGGCCTGATGCTCGTCGCCGAACCGCGCAATCGCAAGCGCCGCAGCGATGCAGAAGCACAGCACGATGGCCAGCATGGCCAGCTCGTGCGTCGCCCCGCCGAGGCTCGCAAGGCCCAGCAGAGCGGCGATGCCCACCCCCCCGAACGCCGCGTGGCTGACGCCCTGCCCGATGAACGCCAGGCGACGCAGCACGACGAGCACGCTCAGGGCGCTGCAGCACAGGGCGACGGCCGCACCCGCCAGCACGATGGGCCAGTACAGCCCCGCGAGGTCCGCCGAGGTGAGATACTCGATCGTCCTCACGAGTCCGCCCCCGACCGCTGCTGATGACGCGGGTCGTCGCACGCACTGGCCGCGTGCGCGTCGATGTGCACCTCCCCGAAGATCGCCTCGACATCGTGGCTGAAGACCTCGGCGAGCACCTGCGGCGTCAGCCCGTCCGGTGCCGTGTGGCTGTGCAGCGTGCGATTCAGGCACGCCACCCGATCGCAGCCGGCGGCGATCGCCCGCAGATCGTGGCTGACGATCACGATGGTCAGGTCCAACTCGCTGTGCAAGCGGGCCAGCATCTCGGCGAACTGGCGCTGCCCGCTGACATCGACGCCCACCGTCGGCTCGTCGAGCACGAGAATCTCCGGATGGCACGCGATCGCGCGGGCAATCAGGACTCGCTGGAGTTGCCCGCCGCTGAGCGCCCCGATCGGACGGTCGGCGTAGGCAGTGGCACCAACCAACGCAATCGCCCGCTCCACACGGCGCTCGTTTGCCTCGGGAACCCGTCGCCACGGAGCGACGCGGGCACCGATCGGCATCCGCACGACCTGGCGCACACTCAGCGGAAACGCAAGCTCGGCGGTCGGACGCTGCGCCACGCTGGCGATCCGACCCTCGCGCCGGGCCTGCTCCGGCGAAAGACCCAGCACGCGCACGCTCCCGCTGGTGGGCGTCAGCAATCCCATCGCCAGTTTCAGGAGCGTGGACTTGCCCCCGCCGTTGGGACCGAGGATGCCCAGACGCTCGCCCCGCTCGACAACGAGACGGATGCCTTGCAGCGCATCGCGGTCCTGCTGCGGATAGCGAAAACTGACATCGCAGAACTCGATCGCCGCCTCAGCCATCGGGTCCCCCACCGCCCTGCAGCGCCCGCTCGATCGCCTCCAGATTGGCACGCATCATCGCGAACCAGTCCTCGCCCCCGATCGGGTCCAGACGCCCCACGCCGACCTGCGCCGCCTCTGCGATCCGCTCGCCCTCGCGAGCCGAGAACTGCACCTCGACCAGCACCGCCCGAACGCCCTTGCGACGAATCTGCTCGATCACCTCGGCAAGCCGCCCCGGCGGGAGTTCCCCGTGCTCGCCGGCACGCAGCACGCCCGCCACCTCGATCCCGAACCGCCCCAGCAGCCCGTCCCACGCTCGATGATCCGTGATGACCGCGGCCCCGCGGAACGGGGACAGGCGATCGCGGTATTCCTGCTCGATCTCGTCGATCCGCCCCAGCGCCTCGCTCGCGTCGACTCCACCCCAGGCGCCAATCCGACGCACCAGTTCGCGCACGGCGTCGAAGTCGAGCCACAGGTGCGGCTCGCTGTGATCGCCATGATCGTGCACGCCCCCCCCGCCCGCGTGCGCATCCTCATGTCCGTGCCCATCATCGTGCCCGCTCGCGTCGTCGTGACCATGCCCGTCGTCGTGCGCGTGCGATTCGTCATGCGCATCCCCATCGTCCTGAACATGCGTCCCCTGCCCCGCAGGGCCTGCCAGATCGGCGAGCACGATGACCGTCCGCCCGTCTCGCTCGCTTGCCCGCACCATGTCCGCAAGGCCGCGTTCGACGCCCCCGCCGTTGAGCACGACGAGGTCGGCCCGCCGGAGCAGCGCAAGATCGGACGGGCGTGCTTCCCATGCGTGCGGGCTGACGCCGGGCGGAATCAGCACGACAACCGGCACATCCTCGCCCAGCACGCTGCGCACCAGCCCGCTCAGCGGCGCAATCGAGACGACGACGCTGCGTGTATCGCCATCGCCCGGGCCGGTCCGCCCACTGCACCCCGCGGGCACGAGCAGCAGACCCAGCACAAGCCCGGCGAGCATGCCAACTCCGCAACCGATCCAGCCTGCCCGCCGATGCATGGGCGATCCTACGCCGGGCGGGCGCGGGGGTTCGTCCGTCGGCGATGGAGCCGCCCGCCCCCTTGGCGAACGCGAAGGGACGGTCTATGATCGAACGGCTCGCAAGAGCCTGATCGGGGCGGTAGCTCAGCTGGTAGAGCGCATCGTTCGCAATGATGAGGTCGTCGGTTCGAATCCGATCCGCTCCACTTCCCCCGGACACATGAACCCGGAACCGGCACGGGTGATCCGTGGCGGGTCGCTCTGTCGGCCCGCTAGGTTTCCAGCAGATCTTCCACACCCAGTTCGCGGTCGGGCACATGGAAGTAGCCCCCCTCGACGGTCGCGCCCGGCTCGATCTGCACGCTCGATGCGTGGCAGTCGCCCTTCCAGTTGGCGGTCCTGGTGATGCGCACCCGCGAGCCACGCACCGACTTGGCGTGCAGCGTGCCGATCACCTCGATCCCGCCGTGGGCCTCGACGAGGTCGGCGATGACGCGCCCCTTCTTCTGCACCACGAGGCTCCCGCAGGTCTGGAGTTTCTTGACCGCCTGGAGCGTCTTGACGACCACATCCTGCACCAGCAGCGGCTTGTGGCACTCGGGGCACGACACGGTCATCGCCCTGGCGCCGACCTCGAATCGATGCCTGCAGAGGTAGCACTGAACGAGGCGATTGCGTTGCGCACGCTTGCCCACGCGTCAGCCCTCCGCCCGTCCCGCCTCGGCCAGCGGGCACAGGCTCACCCCATGCCGGGAGCATGTTCCGCGAGCGAAAGCCGCCCTACTTCTTCGCGCCGGTGGTCGCGCGGGCGGGCTCACCCTTGGCCTGGGGCTTGACCTCGGCGCTGGTGCCGTTGCTGGTGGCGCCGGTCCCGATCTTGCAGTGCCCGGTGAAGCTCGCGCCCTCGCTGACGACGAGTTTCTGGGCGACGAGATCCCCGCGAAGCTGCGCCTTGGCAGACAGTTCCACCCGGTCGCTCGCGGTCACATTGCCCTCGACCAGCCCGTCGATCACGACCTTGGACGCGTCGATCGAGGCCTTGCAGGTCGCGCCCTCGGCGACCTCGAAATCGCCCTTGGCATGGATCTCGCCCTCGACCGTGCCCAGCAGTTTCGCCTTGGAGTTGAAGGTCAGCTCACCCTTGATGACCGTATCGGGTCCGATGACCGTCGCCGTGGATTCCGCCATGTCCTTCTCCCTGCGTGCCTCTGGCCCGCCACCGCGTGCGCTCTCCGCGTCGGCATGGACCGCGCAGATCCCGCCGATGCGCACCCGCTCGTTCCAGATGGATCCCTCTGAAGAGGCCTCGCCTCCTCGAACGCGTGAATCGTAGCACGATCCGCGTGCATTGTGCGCGGGCAACGACGCACAAATGCAAAAAAGAAAACGGGCCCGACGCCCGAGAGCGCCGGACCCGGAGGCTCCACGATGGAGAACTGTCGGTTCCTGTGGATCAGTCGTGGAAGATGTTGATCGTGATGTCGGTGTCGCTCACATTGATCTCGTCGTTGTACGACTTCAGGAACGCGTTGCGGTTGTTGGTCGTGTCGCTGACGACGCGGCTTCCGTCGGTATTGACCGGTGTGCGGTTCTGGTCGTCCTCGTCCATGTGCAGGTTGTCCGGCTGGCTCCGATCCTGGGGAGCAAGGCTCGTGAACTGGAACGGCAGGTCCTCCGGATCGGGCTGCGTCTCGAAGATCACCCGGTTGTCGTTGTAGGCGATGTTGCCCTCCCACTTCAGGCGGCTGCCGTGGATCAGCAGCGTGTTCGAGCCGGTGCCGACCGGGGCGGCATAGTTCCCATCGATCTCATCCACGGGGAGCAGCTCCCATGTGCCGCTCGCAGGATCGCCATCGAGCTGATAGGTCGGACCACGGTTGCCCAGCGCCGCCTGCGACGCGCTGTAGCTGTCGCGCCAGGTCTCGTTCTTGCGACGACCGAACGGCGGGGTATGCGCATAACTGAACGAGCCCTCCTGGAGGTTCTGCTGGTTCAGGATCGGCGTGTCGCGCGGCGTCGCACGCCATGCCGGATCCCACAGCGCCTTCTTCGGGTCGCCGCCGGTCTCGGTCACGGCCTGCGGCTCGGACACCTGATAGTCCTCATAGACCACGATCGGGCCGGCCTCGGCGGGGCTGACCATCATTTCCACCGGCACCGCACCGTTGAAGATCAGCAGGCTGAAGATGTTGCGCGTGCTGTCCAGGCGGCGCCCCTGCTTGGGGTCCTGCTGCTGCCCGACATCGATCGTGACGCCGTCACGGTCGATCTCGCTGGGGAGCGGATAGCGCTCCTTGTTCTGCAGCGCCCACTGCACCATCGACTGATGGATGCCACGGATCTGGCTCGAATCCTTCAGCTGGCGGGCCGACGCACGCGCCTTGCCCAGGGCCGGCAGAAGGATGCCGATGAGCAGCGCGATGATCGCGATGACCACCAGCAGCTCGATGAGCGTAAAACCACGATTCTTCTTCATGTCAAGGTCTCCAATTCTCGCGGGCGATCGCAACGCACGATCGCCGCTTGTTCCGACACTAGTGATTCTCATGCACCGGCAACGCACCGGGCACGCACATCCGGGCACAGGACCACACGCCCGCATGCCCCGCCGGGAACGAGCACCGCGATCATTCACATCGTCCGATATGACGCAAGCGCGGCATCCGCCTCGGCGTTCACCAAGTTGTCGGCAGGAAAGGGGACCCGCAGGTCATGAATCAGCGGCGAACCGCCAATAAGTGCATGTGGATTCCGTGATCCGGGTTCCCTTCGTGCCAGCCTCTCGCGAGAGACATCTATGCTTGCAAAGTCCGATTCGCGTGTCAAGCCCTGTTGGTTCCTTTCGCGAAGAATCTTCCCCAAGGTATCAAATGGGGCATGACCCGCTGCCTCATCCCAGATCGCGTTCCTGAATAGAGGACAAATCCCCATGCACCAAGATCCGGAAGTCCGCCTGCAGGAACTGGGCTTCACCCTGCCCGAGGTCGCCAAGCCCGTCGCCGCCTATGTCCCCGCCGTCCGCACGGGCAACCTCGTCTTCATCAGCGGGCAGATCCCCATCCGCGAGGGCAGCCTTCTGGCCCAGGGGCGTGTCCCGAACGAGGTCTCCATGGAGCAGGCCCGCGAGTGTGCCGTCCAGTGCACGCTCAATGCCCTGGCAGCCCTGAAGGCGGAAATCGGCTCCCTCGATCGTGTCGCGCGGGTCGTCCGTTTGGGATGCTTCGTCGCCTGCGAGCCCGGCTTCCACGAGCAGCCCAAGGTCGCCAACGGCGCCAGCGAACTCCTGCAGGCGGTCTTCGGCGAGCGGGGGCGCCACGCACGCGCCGCCGTCGGCTCCGTCGACCTGCCCCTGGGCGTTCCCGTCGAGATCGAGTTCCTGTTCGAACTGACCTCCTGACCCTTCGCCGACCTTCGCCTAATGAAACAACCCCCGCCGGAGCGGGGGCGTTTCCTCTTCACCTCGTGTGGTGCGGATTCCTGGGGTCTCAGCAGCCTGCCGCGAACAGATCGAGGTAGAGGAAGAAGTCGTCGGCGTCCCCATCCCCATCGCCGTCCATGTCCGCCCGCGGATCCCCGCTGGCGAAGTAGTCGAGATAGAGGAAGAAGTCGTCGCCGTCGGCGTCGCAGTCCTCGTCCAGATCCGGCGGGCACGGCTCGCAGCCGCAGCGATAGCACAGTTCATTCTGCGCCGCGTTGTGCCGGATCGTGCGGGGCTGCCAGGGAATCACATTGTCGTATGCCGCCCACTGGGGGTTGTAGTGATCGCAGAAGACGGCCGGCGTGCGGACCTCGGGCTGCAGGCGGGTCGCGAGGCAGTCGGTCAGGCCCGCGTCGTCGGTCTTGATGAGATAGGTATCGAAGCCGCCGAAGCCCTCGACATCGTCGATCGTCGAGGCCGCCACGGCGTACCCACACCCGCCCATCACGGGCACGGTCGCCTGCGCATCGGAGTTACCCTTGAAGCGGGTCATCCAGTTGGGCAGCAGGGTGAAGGTGTCGGTCTCGAGCAGGGCGGCCCAGGTCCGCATCTCGACGGAATCGACGAGCGTCGCCGCAAAGCCCACCGTGCCCGGACGATCGGCGCGGATCGAGGCATAGCCCGGCACCAGCCCGCGTCCGGTGACCTCCAGCCCGGGCGAGATGTCGTAGGTCTTGACATCCAGCGGAACGCCCTCGAGATCGACCTTGACGATCTGGAGCCCGAACTGCCCGGGCACGCCGAAGTCGGTGATGCCGCCGATCAGGATCTCGCCGCTATCGCCGACGGCGAAGTCGATGCCGCATCCCTTCTCGTTGACATGGTGCCCCTCGTTCTTGATGCTGCCGGTGTCGATCGCCCGCATGTAGACGGGGTCACCATCCATCGTGAAGCGGCTGACCAGGAAGTCCTGCTGCACATCGCCCTGTCCCAGGTCCTCCTCGCGGGTGCCCGAGACGACGATGCCGGGCTCCTCACGGTCGATCTTGAGATCCGTGAACGCGATCTGCTGCTCGAATCCCTGGTTGCTCAGATCCACGATGTAGGCCCGATGGAAGGCCAGGGAGCCGTCGCCGCGCACCCGCAGCAGTGTCGGGTTGCCGCCGTAGTGGTGCACCGCGGCGAACCCGCCGCCGGGCACACGCTCGACCTCGACCCCGTCCAGCGGGTGGAGCGGATCGCCCAGGAAATCGCCGTTGTAGGTGCGTGCCCAGGCGATGGAGCCGTCGGCGCGAAGCCGCATCAGCAGCAGGTCGCGCCCCGGGCTGGAACTCGTCGTCTCGCCGGCGACGATGAAGCCGCCCTCGCCGTCGCGGGCGATGCTCAGCCCGACATCCCGACCGTCGAGCCCGTAGACGACATCCCAGACGAGTTTCCCGTCGCTGTCGAAGCGGGAGACGAGGATGTCCTCCTGCCCGAACGGTCCCTCGTTCACATGCCCGACGGTGACATACCCGCCGTCGGCCGTCTTCTCGACATCCCACGCCCGCTCGTTGACCTGCGTGCCGGAGATGTCCTGGAACACCTGGGCGCCGCTGACGCTCCCCGCGAGGGCGATCAGACCCGCGACCAGACCCGTACGCTGCTTCGTGCTGAACATGACTCGTTCCTTTCGTCTCTGAGTGCTGTGCCGAACGCCGGCACATGCTCAGCGACGAAACCCCCGCCCCCCTCACGCTTCCGAGTAGAAATAAAGAAAGAAAAAACGAGCCCCGGAAGGGTCCGCGTGGATACCACCTGCCCGCGATGGGGGTGCTACGAGCCGAACGCGGCGCGATAATCCGCCAGGAACTTCTCCAGCCCCACATCCGTCAGCGGGTGCTTCAGGAGCTGGTCGATCACCTTGAACGGGACGGTTGCGACATCGGCCCCCGCCAGGGCGCAGTCGAGCATGTGC
>WGEO01000231.1 GCA_015492715.1 Phycisphaerales bacterium
CTGCTGCTCGCCCAGTTTCTTCGTGTGGGCGACGAGTTGCTGGCGGCGTTCCTTGGTCAGGGCGGGCACATTCAGGCGGATCTGCTTGGCCTCGACGATCGGCGCCATGCCCAGATCGGACTTCTCGATCGCCTGCTTGATGGCCTGGATCGCCGACACATCGAACGGCTTGATGAGGATCTGGCTGGGCTCGGGAATGCTGATCGCTGCGAGTGCCTTCAGGCCCGTCGGCGAGCCGTAGTAGTCGACGGTCAGAAACTCGACGAGCCCGGTGCTGGCCCGCCCCGTGCGCACGCCGCGAAGTTCGTTCTTGAGGAAGTCCACCGCCTTCTGCATGTGCTCTTCGGCTTCGAGGAGGATGGTGTCGGGGTCCCTGTTCATGGTCTGTCCTCCGTCGGATGGCGAATCCTGTCTCCGGTCCGGATATTACGCGCGTGCCGGGGTGGGACGGTCGGTCGCACTGTGCAGGAGCGTGCCAATGGGCTTGCCCTCGATGACCGCGCGGATGTTGCCGGGCTTCTTGAAATCGAACACGAGGACGGGGATGGCTCGCTCTTGGCACATGGCCAGCGCAGTCATGTCCATGACGGCCAGTTCCTGCTGGATGGCCTCGGCGAATGAAAGCGTGTCGTAGCGCACCGCGCCGGGGTCCTTGTGCGGATCGGCGCTGTAGACCCCGTCAACCTTCGTCGCCTTGAGCAGCACCTCGCAGTCGAGTTCGGTGGCCCGCAGCGCGGCGCAGGTATCCGTGGTGAAGAACGGGTTGCCCGTTCCTGCGACCAGAATGACGACTCGCCCCTTCTCCATGTGGCGCAACGCCCTGCCCCGGATAAAGGGCTCGGCCACGGCCCGGACATCGATCGCAGTCATGACCCGGCTGTCGATTCCCAGATGAGCGAGCGTCTCCCGGAGGGCAAGCCCGTTCATGATCGTCCCGAGCATGCCCATGTAGTCCGCCGTCGCCTGGGGAATAATCCCCGACTGGGCGAGATCCGCCCCTCTGATCATGTTGCCCCCGCCGACAACGACGGCGATCTGGGTGCCCAGCTCGGCGGCGTCGCGGATCTCGGATGCGATCAGGCGGAGTTCGTCGGAATCGAGCCCGAACGCTCCCGGCTTGCAGAATGCCTCTCCCGAGAGTTTCAGGAGCACGCGCGAGGGGTGCCTGGGGCGTGCGGGACCGGATTCGGCTTTGGCTGATGTACTCATGGGGATGTGCTCATGGGCTGGCTCGGGCAGAGTCTACCCCTCCCCCGGGATGCTCGATGACGATTCGAGCGAACCAATGGGGACCATTGTGCGAACCTGTTCGGGAGGTGGAAGGCTCCCCGCCGTGTGTCCGACACCATTGCAGCGGGCCGATCCTCAGACCCGATGGAACCCCGGCACGACTCGGACGCCCGAAAGGCTGATGGACATGGATGGCGACCTGCAGCATCGAGACATCGCGGACGAAACGCTGACGGACCGGATCGTGCGATTCCTGCGCCGGGCGACCATTGCGGGGCTCGCGATCTCGCTGGCCATCCATCTTCTGCTTGCCATCTTTTCCTACCTCTTCGTGGTCGATCGCTCGACGGTGGCGCACGCCGGTGTTGGCGACGACGGCTTCGAACTTGCCGTCATGAGCGAGGAGCAACTCAGCGAACTCCAGGAGGCAGCGCTGCAACTGGCAGAGCCCGCCGTGCCCGAGGTCCCCCTCCCGGAGGTCATGGACCAGGAGTTGCTCAGCGCACCGGACACATCGGATCTCGCCAATCTGCTCGATCCGGTCGAGGAGAGCGGGCAACTCACGGGTGGCGGCGATCTGGGCGATGGGAGCGCCATCGGAAGCGGCGGGACGGGAACCGGCGGAGCCAGCTTCTTCGGCGTCGAGGCGCAGGGACGCCGCTTCGCGTACATTCTCGATGTCTCGGGCTCGATGGCCTACGGCGAGAAGATGGACGCCATGCGCCGGGCACTCGTCCAATCCATCGACGGGCTCGACGGAGGCTCGCAGTTCCTGATCGTGCTGTACTCGGGAGACGCGCGGCCCCTCGGCGGTCGAGCGCAATGGAAAGATGCCAGAGATCGAGACAAGGCGTGGGCTCGACGGGCCATCGCCCAGATCAATCCGTCCGGCTCGACGAATCCGACTCCGGCGTTCATGGAAGTCTTCGGCGTCCGCCCCAGGGCCGACGCAATCTACTTCATGACGGACGGCGAGTTCCCGCCACGCGTTGCGATCGAGGTTGCCTCGCTCAACGCCAGACACAAGATTCCCATCCACTGCATCTCGTTCGTCAGCCGCGCTTCTGAGCGGGTCATGCGCCAGATCGCGGCCGAGAGCGGCGGGAGCTACACCCACATCAGCGGTCCGGGAGGGCCGTGATGATCGGCGCTGGACTGCTGGCCATGAGTGTTGCGCTGTCCCTTCCGGCTCAGGTCGAACTGCGCGGCGAGCGGGCCCCCGTCGAGGGAGCGATCGTCGGGCTCGGCGTCGATGGCGTCGAGGTCGACGGGCTCGGGGTCATTTCCTGGGACCGTGTGCGAGACATCGACGGCGAGTGGGAGGAAATATTCGAACGGGATTTCCGCGAATATGCGGACAAGGCCTGGCGCGCGCGAACCCGTCTGGAGCGGGGCGACACGATCCTCGCCGAGCCTTTGTTCGAGGAACTGTTTGCAACCTACGGGTTTCGCAGGAGCGCACTGGCCGGCGTCGTCAGCGAAGGGCTACTCCGCTGCCGCCTGCGTCGCGACGCGCAGGCCCTTGCCGTCGAGGCATGGCTGAGCCTGCTGGCGAGCGGTGCATCGTCGCCACTCCTGGATCGTGAGACCGGGCTTGTTCCGACGCTGGCACCGATCTGGCTGCCTTCGGACTCGGTCGCCGTGGTGCGTGTGGTTCCCCCGGAGAATGGAGACGACCACCTGCTCCGCCTCGCCGACTGGTACGCAGCGGCCGCGGACTTCGAGGCAGGGCGCGAGGCGCACCTCCCGCCCCGTGAGAGCGCAGACCGTGGGCTGGCGTTGGTCGCCGACATCGTTTCGGGACGGGCGGGAGACGAGACGACACGGCGAAAGGCCCGCCAGTCCCTGCGCACGCGGGCGCGGGCTCATGAGGGAACCTGGATCGAGGCGTGGGCACTGGCAGGGCTGGGGCGTTCGCTGATCCGAGAGGGCGAGATCGACCAGGTCCGCGAGGGCGTCGTGTATCTGCTCAGCGTGGCCGCAAGGTTTTCTCGCCAGACACCGTATCTGTGCGGCGTGTGCCTCGCCGAGGCCGCCGGTGCGCTGGAGGCGGTTCTGGGTGATACCAACGGCGCCCGCGCCGTCGCACAGGAGCTTGCCCGCAGATACCCTGAGCACCCGGCACTGGGATGGGAACCAATCCGCGATCTGGTGCGCCATACGCGACCGATTGCGAGGGGAGATCGATAATGGAAACAGGGATCACACCTCTCCTTGCGCAGCAGGCGGCGCAGGCCCCCAGCAAGTCGCTGCTGGACTACATCCAGAGCGGCGGTCCCATCGGGTACCTGATCATCGCGCTGTCGCTGGTCGCCGTGGGCCTGATCATCGCCCAGATCCTGCGGCTGCGGATCGTGGCGCTCGCCCCGCCGGATGTGCAGGAGAATCTCGAGGTCCTCCTCTCTCGCGGCGATGTGCGCGAGGCGATGCGATTCTGCAAGGATGAAGCCAACGACTCGTTCCTGGCCCGGGTCATGGGGCACGCCCTGGAGCGATGCAGCCGATCGCCATTTGGGTTTCTGGAACTCAAGAGTGCGCTCGAGGAGGCCGGACAGCAGGAGACAGCCCGCCTGGCTCGGGGAACGGACACGATCGGACTGATCGCCAGCGTGGCGCCCATGCTGGGCCTGCTCGGCACGGTCGTGGGCATGGTCGGTGCATTCGACACGATCAGCCTGAGCGAGGGCGTGACTCGACCGGATCAGCTCGCAGGAAGCATCTCCGTGGCGCTCATGACAACCGTCATGGGCCTGATCGTCGCGATTCCCGCGACGGCGGCGTACACCTGGCTCCGCAATCGCATCGATGCGAGCGTGTCGGCAGTCGCCGAGATGACCGAGCAACTCGCGGCCCACCTCGAGGGCGAGACCGGGAATGCTGCCCGCCAGACGCAGGCCACGCCCAGGGCCAGGGTTCGGGAGGCCCACCGCGCATGAGGTTCTTCCGCGCACGACGCAGGGGGTTTGCGGCGTTCGACATGACGCCCATGATCGATGTCGTCCTCCAACTCATCATCTTCTTCATGTACACCTCGCAACTGGCACAACTCACCCGTACCGAGATCGAGATGCCCGAGGAACCCGGCGACGAGCGGGCCGAGGCCCAGAAGGCGACGATCACGATCGATATCGATGCCCAGGGCAGGCTGCTCGTCGACGGCTCGCAGGTCTCGCTCGACGACATCGATCGCCTGGCGCATCTCGAACTGCAACGCGCAGGTGGCGACCCCTCACGCGTCAGCGTGCTGATTCGAGCCGATCGAACCCTCAGCGCCTCGCATGTCAACGCCGTAGGCATGCGACTGGCCGAACTCGGCCTTCCCGGGTTCCGGCTGGGCACGAAGGTGCCAGCGGGAGGGAGGCGATGAGGTTTACCCAGCGCAGGGATGAAGACACACAAGGGCGGCTGCCCATGACGAGCATGATCGATGTCGTCTTCCTGTTGCTCATCTACTTCATGGTCACGGCGAGCTTCTCGACACCGGAGAACGACCTCGCGTCGGGGCTGCGAGCCCAGCGGGAAGGCGGCGGGCAGGCGGCAGACCTTCAGCCGCAGATCCTGAGCGTGCTGCTCGAGAACGGCTCGGTCGTGTATCGCCTTGGCGATCGCGCGCTGACCGCCCGGGACCGGCTCGTGGAACTCCTGAGCCGTCTGAACAAGGAGGCAGGGGTGTTCGTGCGAGTCTCCGGCGAAGTCCCTGTCGAAGCGGCGGCCGTGGCGCTCCAGGCGTGCAAGGACGCGGGAATCACGAGGGTGACCTATGTCCCGTCGACCTAGTGCCGTGCTCACCATGCTTTGTGCGATACTGATCGCACCCGCGGCGACTGCGCAGGGAAACGGGCAGGCATCCGCGGATCCGACAGAAGCGTTTCTGGAACGCCTGGGCCTGACCGAGCTGCGGGCCGTCTACCTCCGCCAGCAACTCGAGCGAGCGCCGCTGGATGAGCGTCTGGCACTGGCCGATCGCCTGGCGACGCTGTATGCGCAGATGCTCGATGAGGCCGCCGACCGGAACGAACGCGATCGCATCGCAGGGCTTGCCAGAGACCTGCTGGAGCGTGTGCCCGAGTCTCGATCGTTTGATCTGCGGATCAACCTTGCCAAGGCTCGATACCTGATCGCCGAGGAGATCGCCGAACGCCACCGCGTGCGCCTGGCAGACGAGGACGAGGTCAGCGAGGCACTGGGCATCCTTCGCGAGGTCGCCCAGCAACTGGACCTCGTCGGCGATCGGGTCCATCGACGGGTCGAAGACCTCGAGCGTCAGGAACGCCGAGCCCGCGACGAGGACGAGGAGCGGATCGACGCGATGCTGACGGACGCCCGCCGTCTGCGCTCGCTCGCTCGCTACTACGCCGGCTGGGCACGCTATTACAGCGCATTCCTCAGTGAGTCACCCGCTCCTGCACAGGACGCGCTGCAGGACTTCGCATGGATCCTCGGCTCGCCCGGCGAGCGGGTCCCCGACATCGAGAAAGTCTCGCGGAATCTCATGCGCTTTGAGCATGTGGCACGCGCGGCTCTGGGAACGGCGCTGTGCTATTCCGTTCGCGATGACGCGGGACAGGCCCTGCGCTGGCTCGATCTGATCGAGAATGCCGAGGAACTCCCGGAGGACCTGCGCGATGAGATCTTCGCCCACCGCGTGGGCGTGCTCGCAAACGCCGGTCGCTGGTCGGATATCGAATGGCTCCTTCATCGAAGGTCCCGCACGGTGAGCAGCGGAGAGCCTGTGCTGAGCGTGGGCGAGGCAAGACTGCTGGCGGTGCTCACGCTCGAGGCGCAGGGAGCAGCGAGCCGCCCGGAGCAGCAGGAGATCATCACGCTGCTGGGGCAGGTCGCGCTGGGCGAACTGGTCCGTGCACGCGAGGTCGGCCATGTGCTGGACCTCGTGCAACGCTACGACGCGGTGCTGGTCGGACAGGACGGGTTCATCGTGCGCTATGTGACGGCTCTGCGTGCGTATCGCGAGGCCCGCGATGCCCATGCAGCCGCCGGCGAGGACGAGTTTCAGCCCGCACACGCTTCCGTCCTCCAGACCCGCTACCGCCAATGTGCGGACCTCTTCGCAAAGACGCTGAATGCCGAGGACACCGAGCCGTTCAGCGACGAACTCGAACGGGTCCGCGTACTGCAAGGAATGAGCCTGTTCTATGGGGGCGATCTTGCGCGGGCCGCAGATGCCTTCGAGGAACTCGCGAGCACCGCACGCGATCCTCGCATCGCAGAAGACGCCCTCTGGCACGCGATCCTTGCGCTGGATGAACTCGACGACGCCCAGAAAGAGCGTCGTGATCGTCTCGCGGCCCTCTATCTGGCCACATATCCACGCAACGACCGCGCCATCCGCCTCGTGCTGGAGCGGGCCGGCTCGGACATCGTCGATCCCGAAGAGGCGGCCAGGATCCTTCTGAGCGTCAGCGAAGATTCGCCCCTGCGCGAGGTGGCAACCCGCTACGCCGCGACCCTGCTCTACCGCGTCTATCGGAGCACATCGACGAACAGACGCGACTTTGCCGCCCTGCGATTCATGGAGGTCGCCGAGGAGAGCATCGCTCGCGATCTCGACGGCATCCGCGATCTGGACGATGAGCAGCTGCTGAAACTCGCCCGCGAACTGGTCGTTCGCCTCCGTCAGATCCTCGACGCCTCGCTGAGCATGTCTCCGCCGGATATCACCCGGGCAAGGTGGGCCCTGCTCCGCATCGATGAGGTCGCCTCGCTCGCCTCGATGGACCTCTCCGACATCGCCGAGGAACTCGCCTACCGACGATTCCAGCTCGCCCTGGCGCAAGGCAACGAGCCCCGGGCACTCCGCGAGCTCGCGATGCTGCGCTCCATCGGCGGACGATACTCCGATGCCGCCGATCGCTTCATGTATCAGCGGGCCGCCCAAGCTTGGCGCCGCAATCCGCAGGATACCGCCCTGGCCCGCGAGGTCGTGGCCCACGGCTCACGCGTGATGGCTGCCCTCCGATCGGGCCAGATGACGATGGACAACCCCGCATTGCAGAGCCTCGCCGATCGCATCGCCGAAGCGGCCAGAGTCGTCTTCGATGCAGAGCAGGACGAGGTCATGCGCGATGTCGCGCTGCGATTGGACCGCGAACTGCTGGATGCGGGTGTGCGCCCGGCGAGTGTGCTCGAACGATTCGCCGTGCTCAGCGAGTCGGCAGGACGACTCGAAGATGCTCTGGACGCCTGGCGCACGCTGCTGGCGGCACTCGCGCCAGACTCCGAATCGTGGTATCGCGCACGCTACCACTCGCTTCGCCTGCTCGCAGAGGTTGATCCATCTCGTGCGCGGGAAGTCCTGGAGCAGTTCAAGATCTTGCACGCGGACCCCGCATCGCAGCCGCAGCCGTGGGGCGAGAAGATCGCCGAACTGGATCGGACTATCCCACCGGCCTCACCCACGGGAGGTCCGGGATGATCAATCGCTCGTCCAGTATTGCGCACTTTCTGGGTGCCGAGGCCGCACGCGGCGGGCCCTTCGCGCTGCTGGGTATCGAACCCGATCGAAGCGATCACGCTTCGGTCATCGGCGCGCTCGAGCATCGCCTCGCTCAGGTCAATGGACACCCGCACAGCGAAACCCCCCAGGCCGACGAGGTCCGCCTGGCTCTCCACGCCGCCGCCGCGCAACTCCTGGATCCGGTCGTCCGTCGCCACATGCTCGAACGCTGGGGAAGACAACATACGGGCGATGCATCCCAGCCCGCACCGGCGATCTCCAGCGAGTCGCTGGCACTCGAGCGCGATGCGATCCTCATGCTCGCGATGCACGGCGGGTGGAACCGTGAATCACTGCGCCGCCTCGCGATGCTTGCACACGCGCGCGGCGTGCCCTCGCACCGCGTCGCCCAGACCATCCGTACGATCGCCCACCGGCGAAGAACCTCTCCGCAAAGCCGTGGAAGAAAAGGGCCAGCCCAGCAGCCTGCTGCCACCCGCGCCCGCTCGCTCCGGGCTCCCCCGGTGCTCGAACCCATGCTCGATCAGGGCGAGTCTCGTTCTTCGGCTCCCTGGCTCGTACCCCTGCTCACGGTGGGCAGCGTGCTGGGCGTGCTGGCTGTGATTGCGGTGGTGAGCATGTTGTCGCCAAGTACCCCGACGCCTCCGACCGCATCAACCCAGACGCCGGACACCTCTCAGGAAACGGGCCCATCCGCCTTGGAGGCGAATCGGATTGCTGCCACACCGCCGGACCAGCAGTCCCCCGAAACTCCATCGCGCCCATCTGCTCCCGACCTCCTGGCACGAGCACGCGAGGCCCTGGAGATCGACCCGCACCGGGCCGAGCAAGATCTGCGATCCGCGATCGACGCGTTCGAGCGCTCATGGGCGTCCATGCCGAGTGACGAACTCGTCAGCGCCCACGCGGACCTCGTGGACCTGTTGTATCGCATGAGCGCCGTCCCATCGCGCGGCGTTGCCATTGCCTCGCGGATCGCGCGCGCCGGCGAACGCCCCGACCCGCCCAGCACGGGCGAGGACCTCCTTGCGCGGGTCTGGTCGGCCGGGATGCTCAATCGCTTGAGCCGCGAGGCAAACCTGCCCGCGCAGGTCGCCCGCGTGATCGACGATGCTCTGGTCGCCCGGAACCCCGGGATGCCCTCGCCGCAGGAGGCCACATTTGCATCAGGTGCACAGAGCGCACTGAGGAACTGGACGCTGCGACTTGCCCAGGCCCAGCAGCACAGCACGGATCCCGAGGGCCTCTGGCAGGCGTGGATCGAGGCCGCCCTCGCTCTGACGCCCGACGACGCACAGACGCGAACCCGCCTCATCCTGGGCGCCATCGACGACCTGCTGCGCCTCGGCCCGGAGGGCTCACGCAGCGCCTGGCTGCACACGACCGTCCAGCGCCTCGTCGAGCAGGTGGACTGGTCCAAGGACTCGCCCGCCCGCAGATGGTTGCTTGCATCGTTCAACGCTCAGGGCATCTCCAGTGCGGACCTGCATCTGGTGACCTCCGCCTTGGCACGCCTGCCCGGAATCGACGGCGTCGATCCGACCATGACGCTCGATGCACAGGCGTCCGGGCGTGCCCGCCAGGCGCAGCGGCGTCAGTATGCCAGCGCCTGGGGCCTGATCGAGCAGGCAGAGGGCGATGCACTGGAGCAAGCATGGCGAGACCGCCTCTCGAGGGCCCAGCGCACACTGAGCGGTGCCCTGACTCCCCAAGAGCACCTCGCCTCCGCGGCAGAGATGGCCCTGCTGCACGCCGCCGCCGACGCCCTCTGGCGGGGCGAGTACGAAGACACCCGCACAGTCTTGGACTCACTCGATGAGGTCCTGCGTCTCGCCCAGCAGCAACACCGGGGACGGACCCGTTCGCTCAGCGAACACGAGGGGGGCGACTGGGCGGTCCGCTACATCGCCGTCAAGCGCAATCTTCAGGCCCGTCTCGAACTGCTCGATGCTCTCCAGCGATCCAGAGGCAAGCGCCTGACGCCGATGGAAGCCGAGGTCCTCGTGCTCGAAGCCGTCCGGGGTGACCGCCAGACCGTCCGCGAGCGTGCCCGCGAGGTCGTCCGCCAGGTGCTCGACCAGCCCACGATCGTCAACGCCCTGCTCGAAGCGCTCCCGGATATGCCCGAGACGACCAGAAACCTGCGACTGCTCAGTGACGCCGACTCGCTGGGCTCGCTGGATGCTCAGGATCCGAACTGGAGGATCAAGGCCCGCCGAGCTCTCGTCGAGCGACTGCTCGAACTGGTGGCAGGCCAGAGCGATGCGAGCGTCATGGACTCCCTGAGCGAGGCCATCGCCGACGCGTACGCGCAGATGCTCGCCGGACCCGCGGGAGAGATCCCCACACTCACGCCCCTGGAGGCGATCTCCCAGATCCGCCTGCGATGGCTCCAGCAGGCATCCGGCCTGCTCGGGGCTCCCGGCGTCTCACCCGATCGAATCGAGCAGGATCGCAAGGCCCACCGGGCAAGCGCTCGCGGCCCCGTCCAGGCATTCGACGCCGAGCAACGGGCCCTCTGTGAACTCATGGCGTATGTCCTGATTGCCGAGCAGCCCGCGCTTGCCCATGAGGTCCAGAACGAGCTGGCTCGTTGGCGTCACTCGCGCAAGGGCGCCCGCCACATCTTCGAACAGATCGCCGCCAACGAGCGCACGATCGTAACCCTCTGGAGCATCCGCCTTCGAGATTGAACGATGCGACTGCCGATCCTCGCCATCCTGCTGCTTGCCGCCCGCCTTGGTGCCCAGACGCCCGCCGTCGAGACACTCCCCATCGAGAACCTGCGCGAACGCCTGGAATCCCTCGATCCGAGCGATCCGATGGCATACTTCGAACTGGGCGAGGAGGTCGCACAGGAGTTCCAGACACCCGAGGAACTGGCTCTGGCCCGCGAACTGTACGCGATCGCCTTCGACCTCGATCGCGAGGCTGGCGGACGACACGGCGCAAGCATCGCCCTGGCACTGGCCGATCTCGTCGGCATCGGAGGCGAACGCGACTGGCTGCTCTCCCTCGCCCATACACTGGATCGCCGCCTTGCACGCCCGGACTGGCACCGTGCAGCAACGGGCGAGGCGTCGCTCCAGAGCACCTATCTTGCCGCGCTTGCCGTCGGGCGAGTGCGGGCCGGACAGGGACGCGAAGCCCGGGAACTCCTGTCCCTGCCCGAGGTGCGAGCGATCATCCGCCGATACGGCGCCCTTCTCAGTCCGATCGCCCAGCCCGCCGATGCCTGGCTCGACCGCGAGGCCCGTCGATGGCCCTGCCCCGAATGCCATCAGCAACGGGTGAGCAAGGCGGTGGACGCCGCTCGCGGTGCCTTCGTCGCCTGCCGGGTCTGTGGCGGCAACCCGGGACCCGAACTCAGCACCGAAGAGTTCATCGCGACGCTGCGATTCGAAGCCCGGATGCTGCGTGGCGTGCAGCGATCCTGGTCGGCGCAAGTGATCGCCGACGGAGGTGCCCCGGTACGCGACCCGGATCCCGCCGAACTCTCCAGCATCCTCGGGATCGACACCCGTCGCACCCTCTGGCGCAACGGACGATGGATCGCTCCAGAGGGATCCGAGGCTCCCGCTGATCCGGTCGAGGAAAGACCGAAGGAAGACACGCCCGAACTCGATGAGGGCGACACGGTCGGGCGCGCGAACCGTTCCTGATGCTCGCAACCAGGGGGCCTAGACTCCGCACCGCACGCCATTGCAGGAGACCGGACCATGAGCGACGAGGTGCAGACCAAGCCTCAGATCAACTTCGACGAGTTCGCTAAGGTAGACCTCCGGGTCGCCCGCGTGGTCGAGGCCGAACCCCATCCCAACGCGGACCGTCTGCTCAAACTCAAGGTCGACGATGGATCGGGTGAACCTCGCCAGATCTGCGCTGGCGTGCGTGCGTTCTACAAGCCCGAAGACCTCGTAGGCAGACTCATCGTCATCGTGGCCAACCTCGCTCCGCGTCAGATCCGGGGTGAAGAGTCCCGGGGCATGCTCCTGGCGGCAAGCAACCAGCCCAAGGGCGACGAAGAGGAGCGGCGGGTCGTGCTCCTGACCACGATGGAAGAGATCGAGCCGGGCTCGATCGTCTCCTGACCTGCAGGCGCCGACGCGACCCCGTCGCCGTCAGCCGCGGGGGCCGGGCTGCGGGCGATCAACACCACCGCCGTCCGGGCTCAGGATTCTTTCAACTTGGCGATCGATGTAGTCGTCGCGCATGGACTGCCGCCGGTCGATCTCCGCACGCAGCGATTCGATCCGTCCCTCCAGGCGCTCCAACTCGTGCTTCTTGATGGCCAGATGGGCATCGAAACTCCGGCGCATGGCCTCGCGCAAGCGCTCGCGTGCCTCGGCGATTCGCTCGTCGCTCACATCGTCGCGCTGCATCAGCACACGCATGTCGTGAGCCGCCGCCGTCAGTTCAAGGTTCGCCTGCAACTCGACGATCATGAGCGTGGCGAGCTCTGGATCCTCGCGCTGCACCTCCTCGATCTGACGGATGCGCGGTGCCAGACGCATCAGCAGGCGATCGCTCTGCTCCGGGCTCTGCTCACGCAGCGACTGCACGCGCTCGAACACCCGCGGCGCCCGGGCCTTCAACGCCTCAAAGACGCGTTTCCGAGACTCGGCGTCGATCATCCCCGCCGGCGGGCGGGCTCCGACAATCCCGCCCCCCTCTCGGGGCACCCGATCACGGGGCTGACGGAACTCGTCTCTGGCCCGCTCGCGCATCTCGCCCATGATCGCGTCCGGCGACTCGCCGGATTCCAGGCGTTCGATCGCATCGAGAATGCCCTTCTCGTGGCGCTGGTAGCGGGCGATCCGCTCGCGCGTCTCCTCCAGTCGCTGCTGGAGCCTCTGACGCAGCAATGCGCGACGGTCGGGCTTCGAGACCGTTTCATCGGCAGGGGGCGCAGCCCCGTCCTGGGCGACCTGAGCCATTGTCATCAACGACAGAGCAGCGATCGCCGCCACGCCGCCCGCACGAGTCAACCATGGCGTGCGCATCACAGCGCTCCTTCGTCGCTGAACAGGTCGAACTCGGTCAGGTCACGATCCAGGTCGCCATCGAGCATGGTCGACTCTGCGAGGAGCACCGCGATCTCTGCATCCAGCTCCCCGTCCCAATCCGGCCCATCGAGCAGATCGAGGTCCAGGGCTGCCTGCGTCATGATCGCCCCACCGGGCTGCGACGGTGCAGGGCTACCCGAGCGCAGCAGCACGACCAGCACGCCGATCGAGGCGAGCAGCGCCACGGACGCCGCGAGACCAAGCAACCGGAAGCGACGCACGACGGGCTCCGGCGCGGGCCTGTGCAGCAACGACTGCGTTCGCATCATGGTGCGATCCGGAAGGTCCGAGGGCATCTGCGCCCGCTCGTACGCCCCCAGCATGTCGAGCGAGGACGCAAGGTCCTCGAACCCATGCTCGGGGTCGATGGGCACGGGCGCATCGTTCGAGCGGTTCATGATTGATCCTCCGCGTCGGGCTGTAGCATCGCCCGGAGTTTCTTCAGCGCACGATGATGACGGGCAAGCAGTGTGCCCAGAGGCTCGTCCAGCAGGTCGGCGATCTGGCGGAAACTGAGTTGCGCATGGTGACGAAGGTGGATGATCTCCTGATCCTGCGGATTCAATGCCGCCACCGCCTCTCGAAGGCGCGCCAACTTGGGATCGACACCGTCTGCTGCCCGAGCCTCATCCTCAGCCGTACCTGCCAGTGGCCCAAGCGTCTCGGGTGCCAGGGGCACGGCCTGACGCTTCACACGCCGAGCCTCGTCGCGCACGCGGTTCATCGCGACCCGGAAGAGCCACGACTCGAACCGGCCGCGCTCCGCGTACTGCCCGCTGGTCATCTTGGTCGCGATCGTGACAAACACGGACTGGGTGATCTCCTCGGCAAGTTCTGCACTCCGGCATCGACTCCGGACGAGCGCAAAGACCCTCGGCCCATAGCGATCGAGCACCTCGCGCCAGGCACCGCCATCGCCCGCCGAGGCACGCGCAAGCAACGAGGACACATCCTCGGGCCCCGCCGGTTGTGGCTCATCGCTCGTCGCCAAGGCCATCCTCATTCACACGGCACAACGCCTCAACCACTCAGGTATTGCCCGTCCGATATGCTTGGGCTCCATGAGCATCATCGTCTATTCCGTCGTCGCGACCCTGCCCGATCGCCAGACGCTCGACGCCTATGTCGACTGGCTCCGGGGCGGACACCTGCAGGGCGTGCTCGCCGGCGGTGCGATGCGGGCGCAGATCCACCGAATGATCGAGCCGATCCTCCAGGTCGAGACGCGCTACGAGTTTCCGGACCGTGCATCTTTCGACCGCTACGAGCACGAGTTCGCGCCCGCCCTGCGGGCTGAGGGACGCGAACGCTTCGGATCCATCCCGGGGGTTTCCTTTGTCAGGAGCATGGGCGAACGCATCGCCGACATCCCGAATGCGAACGATGGGGGGAGGGAACCGTAGTGGGGAAGGCGGGGAATCCCTCCGGGGTCAACGCCCGGAAAGCACACATGGGGAAGGACCAGATCAGCGACGAACGCCTCTTCGAGCGGTATCGGCGCGGCGACGAAGAGGCGCTGCGCACGCTGATCGATCGTCACCGCGATGACCTGTTCCGCTTTCTGTACCGCCTGCTGGGCGATCGGGCGGCCGCCGAGGATGTCTTTCAGGACACATTCCTCCAGATTCACCTCTCCGCCGATCGATTCGATGTAACCCGCAGATTCCGCCCCTGGCTCTTCACGATTGCAGCGAACAAGGGCAGGGACTACCTCCGTAAGAAGGGACGCCGGCAGGAACTGGAACTGTCGGCGCCGGCGGGGGGAGACCCAGGCGGAGCATCGTTCGTGGATCTGATGGAGATCGATGTACCCGCCCCCGATGCCGGCCTCGACCGGGAGGAACTCGACGCACTCGTGCAAAAGGCCCTGGCCCGTATGACCCCGCTGATGCGAGAGATCCTGCTGCTGGCCTACTTCCAGCGCCTCAGTTATGCCCAGGTCGCAGAAGACCTCGGGATACCGCTGGGAACGGTCAAGTCGCGCCTGCATGCGGCGGTTGCGCAGTTCGCCAAGCACTGGAAGGCCGTCACGGGCGAGGCCGAAGCGAGCCAACGGGAGTAAGGGACCATGTTCGACGGACAGACAGAACCCGATCCCGAAGCCCAGACCCGCGCGATCGAGGCGCTCGTCGAGAGCGGACTGGATGCGTCACGCATGGCCAGTCACGATCGCAAGCAAATCGCCGGGTTCGCCCGGGTGCTCCGCCTGATCGAGGATTCGGCGCCGACGGCGGATCCCTCGCTCACGGATCTGACCCTGCTCCGCCTGCGCAGAGCGAATGCCGAGGCTGCGGACCGCCTCGGTGAAGAAGACGCGGACGCCTTGGACGCACTGGTCTCGAGCGGCTTCGATCCTGCACGGGTTCCGGCCCAACTCCGCGAGCGAGCACGCCGCCATCGCGTCCTCGCCGATCTGGTGACACGCGTGCCCACGCCGACCCCGAGCGCCGATCTGACCGAACGCACGCTCGCGAGCCTGACCCGTCGCGAAGAGCCCATCTCCATCGAACGCCACCGTCGGCGAAGGGTGCGACTGTCGGATCTCGTCTCGATCGCGGCACTGCTGCTGATCGGCGCCTCGCTGATCCTCCCGGTTCTCGGCGCCGTCCGCGATCAGCAGTTCCAGACGGTCTGCAGTGCCAACATGATGGCCAGCGCCATGGGTCTGTCGACCTATGCAGCCGACAATCGCGGCTTGCTGCCCGTCGTGACCGCCGGGTTCGGGGCCTCGCCATGGTGGAATGTCGGCGACCCCAGCAGTTCCAACTCGGCCAACCTGTTCCACCTTGCCCGCGAGCACTATGTCACCCTCCATGAACTCGCCTGTGCAGGCAACCGCCTCGCACCAACGCGAATGGCGGATACCACAGCGCGAGACTGGCGACGCCTCGACGAGGTCTCGTACGCCTACCGGGTCATGAGGGGAAACACCCGCGCCCAGTGGAGTGCCCCGGCGCGGTTCGTCGTCATGTCGGATCGCTCTCCGGTTGTCCTGCGAGCCGTGCGCGGCGTCGCGATCGACCCGAGCGAGAACTCGCCCAACCACGCCGGGCGTGGCCAGCAGATCCTGCTCAGCGACGGCTCGGCATTCTGGCTGCGGACACCCATGGTGACGAGTCGCGACAATCTCTGGCTGCCACGCCCCGTCGAAGATGCGATCCGACGCCTGCGGGGACAAGCCCCGCCCGACACGCTGAGCGGGCATGAATCGCCGGCGTCCCTCGAGGATGCGTTCGTCGGCCCCTGAGGATCGCCCGCTCATCGCGACCGACCCTACTCCGGGCTTGCTGAGGGCCCCTGAGGGGTCTACCCTTCCCGTCCGACGCTGGAGCCGCCGACGGGCGGGGTGAGGAACGCATGCCGAAGAACAAGAGCCACAAGGGAACGCTCAAGCGCATCCGGATCACGGCGACCGGCAAGGTCCGCCATCTGAGCGCCAATCGCGGGCACTTCCGCCAGCGCAAGAGCGCCAAGCGTCTGCGCCAGCTCCGGCGCGACCGCTTCATGCGGGGACCCGACGCCAAGCGTTATGAAAAGCTCCTGTTCCGTCGCCTGAGGGGCAGGTTCCAGCCTCGCTCGGCGATCCGGCGGAGCCCGTCTCCGGAGCAGCGCCGCCAGATGCGAGCCGAGCAGGCCGCAAGCGAGTAACTGGGATGGAAGCAGCCGCCCGCCGGGACAAGCCGGCCCGAGCAAGCCGCTCCGTCGGGCACTGATGAAAGGATCTGATCGATGCCACGCGTTCGCAAGGGTGCAGCACGGACCAGGGCCCGCAAGCGGATTCTTCGCGACGCACGCGGGTACTTCGGGGTCAAGAGCCGCCACAAGTACCAGGCCCGCAACGCAGTCATCCGGGCCAATGTCTTTGCATATCGCGACCGTCGAACCCGCAAGCGGGACATGCGGGCGCTGTGGATCACGCGCATCACCGCGGCGTGCCGGATGCGTGGGACACGATATAGCCGATTCATGAACGGCCTCAAACTCGCAGGCGTCAACCTCAACCGCAAGATGCTCAGCCAACTGGCGATCGAGGATCCCGCGATCTTCGATGAACTGGTTCAGATCAGCAACGAGCACTCGCGCGCGACGCCCGCCGCATCCAGCAACTGAACCGCCTCCTTTGCTTCGTCTGGCTCCGGAGCGAACAATCGACCCATGGGTACCGGCTGGTGGGTAGCGGATTTCCTTCGTGCATTCGGCCCGGCTTTCGTCATCGCTTGGGCGTTCTGGGTCGTCTTTTCCATCTGCCTGCACGAACTGAGCCACGGCTGGGCCGCGATCGCCTTGGGTGACCGCACGCCCATCGAGTCCGGCCACATGACCTTCAATCCGCTGGTTCACATGGGCGGCATGAGCCTCATTGCCTTCGCTCTCATCGGGATCGCATGGGGCGCCATGCCCATCAACCCGGCTCGCCTGCGAGGGCGATACGCCGAGGCGATCGTGGCGCTCGCCGGCCCTGCCATGAACCTCGTCCTCGCCGGCGCAAGCCTCGGGTTGCTGGCGCTCTGGCTGGGATTCGTCGAGGGCCAGTGGGCAGGGGGTGTCTCGCTCCCCGACGCCGCTCGACGCAACATGATCTACCTCTTTCGCCTGGGTCTGATGCTGAACATCCTGCTGGCTCTGTTCAATCTTCTGCCGGTCATGCCGCTCGATGGCGGGCGCGTGCTGGCGAGCCTCTCACCCGAGTACCGCAGGATCTTCGAGGGTGAGCGGGGCGCCTACATCATGATCGCCGTCCTGATCCTGCTCTTCCTGTTCGCCGGCCGGGTCATCATCCCGTTCTCGTTCGATCTCGCCATCGACATCGAGAATGGAGTACTCGGCGTGCTGGGCCTTCGGGTTCCGAGCATCAAATAATCGCGTATGAGTGAGGACACCGGCCCGTACGACCTCGAGCCCCACGACGGGGACAACCCGCCACCGACACCAGGCGGAGCGGACGAGAGGGACGAACGCCCGAAGCCCCGCATCGAGGCCGAAACCCTTCTGTCGGGGTTCGATGAGGACGCGGACTTCTCTGAAGATCCGGAAGTCGAGGAGGCCTTGGCCCACGGAGGGCGATCTCGGCGTGCGGATCGCAGCCACGAGGCCGAGCAGGCCGATCCGTCCCGTTGGCTCATTCGTCCCGGATTCCCCTCGGCGAGGATCTGCATGGTCACCGCCGCCATTCTCACGATCGGCGCGGTCGTGTTCGGCGTGATCAATGCGCCCCAGCGTGCGTGGCTCGCGGGGGTGTTTACCCTGTACGAAACGCTGCTGGCGGGTCTGCTCGGGCTCTTTGCTCTGGCGAGCGCCGCCTACTTCAGCGAGCGCCGCCTCAACGAGGTTCCCCTGGGCCTGGCGCGGATCCTCGTCCCGACCAGTTGCGCCATGCTCATCCTCCGCCTGAACATTCCGATCCCGACACGATCGGATGAGGCCCTGCTCGCGGGAGCCGCGTACTACCTCCTGGCGATGCTGTGCTTCCGTCTGCCCCGTTTCGAGACGCGCATCCTCGCCCTGAGCCACTTCCTGCTCTGGCTGTTCGTCCGCATCGGCATCGAGCTCGGCGCGGCACTGCCCGGCGCCGCTCCCTGAGCCGACCCGGGTCCGCTACCTGATGCCGTGCATGAGTTTCCGCAGGATCGGGCTGGCCAGCATCAGCACAAACCCGGCCCCGATCGGGAACACGACGAGCATCAGGAAGAAGCCCGGCAGCCCTTCGATGATGAAGGTCACCTCCCCGGATTCCACCTTCTTGCTGAACGCCGCAATGAAACCGGCAAACAGATTGGCCAGCGAGAAGCTGAAGAACCACACACCCATCATCAGCGACTGGAGTTTGGGAGGACTCAACTTCGTCACCATGCTCAGGCCCACAGGCGACAGGCAGAGTTCACCCCAAGTCACGACGACATAGGTGATCAGCAGCCAGTGCGGGCCGGCCAGCCCGTCCCTGGCCTCCATCGCCGCGAACACCATCGCCAGGAACGCCAGCCCGAGCAGATACAGCCCCAAGGCGAACTTCATGGGTGTCGAGGGGTTCTTGCCTCGCCTGCTCAGGAAGACCCAGAGCCACGCAAACACCGGCGCAAAGACGATGATGGCCAGCGGATTGACGGACTGATACCACGAGGCCGGGAACTCGAAGCCCAGGATGTGTCGATCCGTCTGCTCCTTGGCAAAGACATTCAGCGAGCTGCCGGCCTGCTCGAAGGCGGTCCAGAAGAAGATGTTGCCGAAGAACGCCAGAATGACGATCACGAGCAGACGGTGCCAATCGCGCGTCTTCAAGGGAAGATTGCGCAGTTCATTCCGGGTCAACTGCTTGCGCTCCGTCGCACCGCACTCCGGACACGCCTCGCCCTCGGGCACATCCTCGAGCGGATTGTCACACTGAGCGCAGACGGGCACCGTTGTCCCGTCGTCGTCGAACTGCTTCTGCTCCTTGGGCGCAAGGCCGACGCCCTGCAGATACCGCGGACGGAATATCTGGTAGAAGAACAGGCCCAGGATCATCCCCACGGCCGCCGAGCCGAAGCCCCAGTGCCAGCCGACCTTTTCCCCCAGCGTGCCCGCGATGAGCGGGCTGAAGAACGCCCCGAGATTGATCCCCATGTAGAAGATCGTGAAGCCCGAGTCGCGCCGTGGGTCCTTGCGCTCGTACAACTGACCCACCATGACGCTGACGCACGGCTTGAAGAAGCCCGTGCCGACCACGATCAGGAAGAGTCCCAACAAGAAGGTGATGAGTGCACCGGGCCCGGTCTGCATGGTCACGGCCTTGCCCGCCGTGATCCCGAACAACTCCGTCATCGCCAGCGTGATGTGCCCGAGGGCGATGATCCACCCGCCGAGAACCATCGAGCGGTGGGTCCCGAGGAACTTGTCCGCCAGCCATCCGCCGGCGATCGGCGTCAGGTAAACCGCCCAGGTGTAGATCCCGTACAGGTAGTACGCGCTCTCCTCATTCCAGCCGAACCCGGGATTCGTATTGGCCGCTCCGTTGGCGAGTTCCTTCTCCGTGCTCGCGATCAGGTAGAGCACGAGGATCGCCCGCATCCCGTAGTAACTGAAGCGCTCCCACATCTCCGTGATGAACAGCACCCAGAGCCCGGCGGGCTGGCGCGTCTTCACCAGATCATCCACGCCGTGCTCCAGTCCCCGGATTGCGTCGTCCCGCAACTCCGGATCCACGGCCTCGAAACGATCCCTCTCGTGCTGGTCGCCGTCGCTCATGGATGCTCCTTGCAGACCCTGCCGGACTCGCAGCGGCGGGTGCCCCAGCATAGCGACTTGGCACGCCCTCAGGCGTGATTCTCACTCCACAGACGCTCTGCGTGCCCATGTGGCTTGCATAGGGCGATCACCCCGGTCACAATCAGCCCATGCATGACGAACAGACCACGGGCACTTCCGCCGCCATCCTCGACCGCATCGAGCGTCTGGGCAATGCCCTGCCCGATCCGGTGACCCTGTTCATTGGCGGGGCTCTGCTGGTCATGGTGCTCTCCCAAGTCGCCGACTGGGCCGGCTGGACGGTGGAGAAAACGGTCTCGCGCACGGTCGTCGTCGAAGGCGTCGAACAGGTCGAACTGGCTTCCGAAACGGTGGAACCGATCGGCTTGCTCACGCGCGATGGGCTCTTCTGGGCCATCCACAGCATGGTCGACAACTTCATGGACTTCCCGCCCCTGGGGGTTGTCCTGGTTGGCATGCTGGGGATCGGCATCGCAGAAAAGAGCGGGCTGATCGGGGCATTGCTCAAGGCATTCATGCAGATCACGCCACGCAGCATGCTGACGCCGAGCCTGGTGTTCATCGGCATCATGAGCTCGATGGCCCTGGACGCGGGCTATATCGTCCTGCCTCCCATCGCGTGTGCGCTCTACAAGGCAGTGGGC
>WGEO01000232.1 GCA_015492715.1 Phycisphaerales bacterium
CTCTTGCGGCGATGTCCCGTCCATACCCTCTCCGCAGTCGTGCCCCTGATCCCTTGGGATTGTGTCCCGCACGATTTCGCGGATCTAGACTCTCAGGATGCAGGTCACGATCAACGGCGAGAACCACGAACTGCCCGAGCCCTGCGTCGTGAGCGAACTGCTCCGCAGGCTCGATCTGATCGACCGTCCCTGTGCCGTCGAGATCAACAAGCGGGTGATCCCGCGCAGCGAGCACGAGCAGCACAGGGTGCAACAGGGCGACCGGATCGAGATCGTCACCCTCGTGGGCGGCGGCTGAGCATGGAGGAATCCACTCATGGCGACCGAATCGGCGACCCTCTCCGCGGAGCCCCTGACCATCGGCGGACGCTCCTTCACCAGCCGCCTCTTCGTTGGCACGGGAAAATACGACACCTATGACCGGATGCGAGACGCTCTCGACGCCTCGGGGTGTGAGGTCGTCACGGTCGCCGTACGCCGAGAACGCCTCGTCAACGAGCGCGGCGAGAGCCTGCTGGACTTCATCGACACGAATCGATACACGATTCTCCCCAATACGGCGGGCTGCTTCACCAGCGAGGACGCGATCCGCGTCGCCCACCTGGGTCGCGAGTTGCTGAGCCAGATGGGCAATCCGGGGGCCGGGTGGGTCAAACTCGAGGTCCTCAGCGATACCAAGACCCTTTTGCCGGACCCCGTCGGCACGCTCGAAGCCACCCGCCAACTCATCAGGGACGGCTTCGAGGTGCTCGTCTATACCTCGGACGATCCTGTCATGGCACGCAGGCTCAAGGACATCGGGGCATCGAGCGTCATGCCCGCTGGCAGCCCCATCGGCTCCGGACAGGGCGTCCTCAACCCCCTGAACATCAGCCTCTGTCTGGAGATGCTCAAGAAGGATGAGCCAGCCTATCCCGTGATCGTCGACGCGGGGGTCGGGGGTGCGGGCGATGTCTGCCGGGCGATGGAACTCGGAGCCGACGGCGTCCTGCTCAACACCGCGATCGCCCACGCGAAGGACCCGATCCGAATGGCCCAGGCCATGCGGCATGCGATCGAGGCCGGCTACCACAGCGCTCGCGCGGGGCGCATCCCCCGCCGACGCTATGCCTCGGCATCCAGCCCCATGCAGGACACGATCTCCTGGATCCCGGGCGAATAAGCCTTGCGACAATAGGCAATACTGCCCATATCTCTGGGAGAACCAGACCGACACGGGCGCACATGGCCGACCATGCGCGGAAATCCACGGCACATATGCCGGACCGATCTTGCCCCCCCTGACAGGCACCCTATACTCTCGGTGCCGTCCCGGTCACGGGTCGGCGCGGGGTTTGTTTGGGTCGGATGAGCCCCGTGGAAGCCTCTGTGGAATGTCGGGGCACGCGCAGGGAGGGCGTGTCCGTCGACCGCACCCAAGCGCCCTGAGGGCGTGGGATGAGCAGGCTGGACCTTCGATGCGGTCCCGCCTGCCGGCCCTGTCTCACGCCGGTGTCGCTGCCTGATCCGGATCGAATCACATGTCGGAAACCACACAGACAGACGGAAAATCGCTCGTCAAGGAGTTGATCGACGCGGGCATTCATTTCGGCCAGCGTGCGAGCAACTGGAATCCGAAGATGCAGCCGTACATCTACGGCAAGCGCAACGGAATCCACATCATCGACATCAAGGAGACCGTCAAGGGGCTCCTGCTGGCCAAGAAGTTCCTGACGCGTGTCGTCAGCGAGGGCAAGGATGTCTGCTTCGTCGGCACGAAGCGACAGGCCAAGAGCGTGCTCGACGAGCAGGTCCCGCTGGTCGGCATGCACCGTGTGACCGAGCGATGGCTGGGCGGCACGCTCACCAACTTCCGCACGATCCGCCAGCGCCTCAAGAGGCTCGAGGAACTCGAGCGGATCGCCGAGGAGACCAACTTCCAGGGCTACTCCAAGAAGATGGAGAGCCAGCTGCGCCGGGAACTCCGCAAGATCTTCCGGAACCTCGACGGCATCCGGAACATGGACAAACTGCCCGGTGCCCTCGTCGTCATCGATGTCCGTCGCGAACTGACGGCGATCCGCGAGGCCCGCAAGCTGGGTATCCCCACGATCTGCCTCATCGACACCGACGGCGACCCCGCGCTGGCGGACATTCCCATCCCCGGCAACGACGACTCCATGCGGTCGATCGAGATCGTCGTCCGTGAACTCTGCAAGGCCTGCGCCGAGGGCAAGCAGGCCCGCATGACGCGGGGCGATGAGTCCGGCGACGAAGAGAGCACGGGCGAGGAACCCCGCAGGCGCAGCAGACGCGTGCAGTTCCGCGCCGACGAGCCAGCATCCAGCGACGCCCCGGTCGCCGAGGGATCTGCGGCACCGGCGGCAGAGTCCTGATCCGAGACCAGAACACCAGACAACAGACGCCGACACCCGGCGGGAGGCCAGAACCAATGGCGGAGATCAGCGCCAAGGATGTGATGAAACTTCGGAACCAGACCGGCCTTGCGATGATGGCCTGCAAGAAGGCACTCATCGAGGCCGAGGGCGACTTCGAGAAGGCCGAGGAGATCCTCCGCAAGGCCATGAAGGGCAAGATGGACGCCCGCACGGACCGCGCCGCGGGCGAGGGCGCCATCGCCGTGGCGATCGATCCCGCCAGGGGAGCCGCGATCGTCGAGCTCAAGGCCGAGACCGACTTCTCCGCCAAGAACGAGAAGTTCCGCGAGGGTGCCCAGAAGATCGCCGAGATGGCCCTGGACATCGACGGCGAGGGCGCCATCGAGCCGACCGAGGCCATGCAGGCGATCGTCGACGACCTGCGCGCGAGCACCGGCGAGAACATCTCCATCGGACGGATCAAGAAGATCCCGGCCCGCGACGGGCATGTGTTCGGCAGTTATGTGCATCACGACCACAAGACGGGGGTGGTCATCGAGGTCAGCGGCGACGCCGATCAGGACACCCTCCGCAAGGTGTGCATGCACATCACCGCCGCCGTCCCGCGCCCGATGGGCGTGACGCCCGACGACATCCCCGCCGAGGCCGTCGAGAAGGAGCGCAAGTTCCGGATCGAGCAGGCGATGGAGTCCGGCAAGCCACAGGAGATCGCCGAGAAGATCGTCGAGGGCGGCATGCGGAAGTTCTTCAGCGAGGTCGCCCTGCTGGAGCAGGAGTTCGTCATGGACCCCTCGCAGAAGGTCAAAGATGTGCTCAAGGGCTCGACGGTCCACGGCTTCACCCGCTGGAGCGTCGGTGAAGACGCCTGACAGGCGAGACTGATCGCCCATGTGTGCGATGCCCGCCCCCGGTGAGCGCTACCTGCTGCGGCGCAAAGTGCTCACACTCATGCGGGCGTCGTTCCTCGTCTACGACGAGCGGGGCAACCTGGCCGCCTTCTGTCGCAAGAAGGCGTTCCGTCTGCGCGAGGACATCCGCATCTACGCCGACATGGAGCAGCGTGATGAACTGATGACCCTCCGTGCGCGCCAGATCATCGACTTCGGTGCGACCTACGACCTCGCCCTGCCCGACGGCACACATCTGGGGTCATTCCGCCGAAAGGGCCTGAAGTCCTCGTTCGTGCGCGACGAGTGGCTGGTCTACGACGAGCAGGACCGCCACATCGCCACGCTCCGCGAGACGGGCAGCCTGGCGTTCCTCCGCAAGTACAGCGACTGGCTCCTGTTTCTCGTGGCCCAGCGCTACGAACTGCGAGCCGAGGGCGACGGACGGCTCATCGCGTCGTACCGCCAGCGATTCAATCCTTTCATCTACACGCTGGGCGTCCGCATCGAGGGCGAGCACGATGTCATCGACGATCTGTTCGTGCTGGCCATGGCCTGCCTGCTCGGGACAATCGAGGGACGCGAACGCTGACCCCGTCGGCGCTCCCCGGCACGCCCGGCGCAGACTGTCGCAGCCGGCATATTCTCTGCATGGACCGGCGCCTGTGCAGCCGGCACCTGACACAACCCCCAAAGGAGGAGCAGACCATGCTCGAGCAGCCCGCGAGTCTGGATCGTCGCAGCGTGCTCGCCGCGGGAGGGGCGGCGGCTCTGGGTGCTCTCAGCGCGTGCGCCACGGGCCGAACCGCGAGCGGCGCTGCTCTCCTGCAGAATCCCGAGCTGGGTTTCGATGCCGAGAGCGGGCGGTATGTCCTGCCTCCCCTGCCCTATGCCTATGACGCGCTGGAGCCGCACATCGACGAGCAGACGATGCGGATCCACCACGACAAGCACCACGCCGGGTATGTCCGCAAGCTCAACGGCGCGCTCGATGCGCTGGCGAAGATCCGTGCCGGCGAGATCGACAGCGGGCTCATCGACCACTGGACCCATGAGTTGAACTTCAACGCCGGCGGACACCTGAACCACGCTCTGTTCTGGCGTTCGATGGCGCCTCCCGGTGCCGGCGGTGGCGGTCGCCCCGGCGGGGCGCTTGCCGAGGCCATCGATCGTGACTTCGGCTCCTTCGAGGCGTTCCAGACGCACTTCCTCGCTGCCGGCGGGTCTGTCAAGGGCTCGGGCTGGGGCTGGCTGTGCTACGAGCCGATCGCGGGACGACTCGTCGTCACGCACATGCACAATCAGGAGAACGGGCTCTTCGCATCGCTCGTGCCGCTGCTGGGCGTCGATGTCTGGGAGCACGCCTATTACCTGCGCTACCAGAATCGCCGGGGCGACTACCTCAAGGCCTTCATGCAGGTGGTCAACTGGGGCGAGGTCGCCCGTCGCTTCGATGCGGCCCGGACCTAGGGAATCACCTGTATGCCAGAGAGATCGGTGTCCGGGCTCGCCACCCGGGAGTGCGATCATCGCAACCCATTATGTCACAGCGGCTTGCGATCTCGGCCACAGACGACCGATATTTTTCTTTCCGGATTCCTTGCAGGTCTCAGAATGCGGCGCACATTGGAGGTGTCTTGTCTCTCTCCTCCTATGGACTCGACGACGGGCGGGAACGATCGTCGTCGGGCTTGGTGAGCGATGTGGTGGAACCCCCGTGTCCAACGACGCGGGGGTTTTCCATTGCAGGAGAGGCGGCACTCGTAGGATGAACACCGCCGGGCCGCCGGGGATCTACGGACGGACGAATGAAACAACACTGAGACGGAGCTACTCGACCTCCCAGCACGCGACCTCGTGCCCGCTCTTCTTGACCTCCAGCGGGGGCATCTCCTGCCTGCAGCGGTCCTTCACGAGCGGGCAGCGTGTCTGGAACGGGCAGCCGGGCGGGGGCTTGAAGGGGCTGGGGACATCTCCTTGGAGCACCGTCAGCGGTCGGCGATCGTCCGGATCGTCGATCGGATTCGCCCCCAGCAGGGCCTTCGTGTATGGGTGCTGGGCACGCTCGTGCAACTCATCGCAACTCAAACGCTCGACCGCATGCCCCAGATACATGACCACGACACGGTCGCAGAAGTGCTCGACGACCTTCAGGTCGTGGCTGATGAACACCATGGTCAGGCTGTGCTTCTCCTTCAGATCGCTCATCAGGTTCAGCACTTGGGCCTGGATCGAGACATCCAGCGCGCTGACGGGCTCGTCGGCGACGATGAAGTCCGGCTTGACGCTCAGGGCTCGGGCGATCCCGATCCGCTGGCGCTGTCCCCCCGAGAACTCGTGCGGGTACTTGTCGACGGCATCGGCCCGCAGCCCGACCTCGCGAGCCAGATCCACGATGTAGGTATCGACCTCGTCCTTGTCCACGATCCCGTGAAACAGGATCCCCTCGCGGAGCATCGCCCGAACCGTCTGACGCGGATTCAGCGACGAGTAGGGATCCTGGAAGATGATCTGCATCTTCCGGCGGATGGGCATGAGCGAGGCGTGATCCAGAGCCGTGATGTCGGTGCCCTCGAACCGGATCGTCCCGCTCGTCGGATCCAGCAGGCGAATCAGGACTTTGCCCAGGGTGGACTTGCCGCATCCGGACTCACCCACGACGCCGACCGTCTCGCCCTGCTCGATGCTGAGCGTAACCCCATTGACGGCGTGGACATGCCCGACGACGCGATTCAGCACCCCGCCGCGAACAGGGAAGTGCTTGACCAGATTTTCCACTTCGAGCATGGCCATGACTCAGGCATCGCCTCCGACGGGGCGTCCGTTGACCCGAACGCTCGTGAACGGATAGTGGCATCGCACCGGGTGATCCTCCTGCCCGTGGGCCAGCAGTTCCGGCTCGACCTCGACGCACCTGCGCTGCTCGTCCTCGCTCCGTGTCAGGCGATGGTCGCAGCGGTCCTCGAAGCGACAGCCCGGTGGCAGTTCGAAGAGGCTCGGGACGATGCCCCGGATCGCCGGCAGGCGCCTGCCCTTCTGCTTGCCTCCCGCCTTGGGGATGCTCTGGAGCAGGGCCCGCGTGTACGGGTGTCGCGGCTCGTGGAAGATCGCCCGGACATCGCCCTGCTCGATCACCCGCCCCGCGTACATCACCATCACGCGGTCGCACACCTGCGCGACCACGCCCAGATCATGCGTGATCAGCATGATCGCCGTGTTCGTCCGCTCCTTGAGCGAGTTCATCAGGTCCAGGATCTGCGCCTGGATCGTCACATCCAGTGCCGTCGTCGGCTCGTCGGCGATCAGGATGTCCGGCTCGCACGCAAGGGCCATCGCGATCATCACACGCTGGCGCATCCCCCCCGAGAGCTGGTGCGGATACTCGCGGACCCGCTTCTCCGGGTTCGGGATCTCGACGAGGCGGAGCATCTCGATCACCCGGTCCCTCCGCTCGCGGGCGTTCAGGTTCGTGTGATACTTGAGGGTCTCCTCGAGCTGCCAGCCGATCCGGAAGACGGGGTTCAGGCTCGTCATCGGCTCCTGGAAGATCATCGCGATGTGCTTGCCCCGCACCCTGCGCATCTGCGCCTCGCTGGCCCGTGCGAGGTTCTGTCCCTGGAACTCGACGACACTCTTCGGATCGATGATCGTCAGGTGCTCGGGCAGCAGACGCATGATCGTCTTGCTCGTCACGGTCTTGCCGCACCCGGACTCTCCCACGATTCCCAGCGTCTCGCCGGCGGCGACGTCGAAGCTGACATCATCGACGGCGGTGACGATCCCGCGGTCCGTGCGGAACCGCGTCGTCATGTGCCGGACCTTCAGAATCGTGCCGTTGTCGCCCATCGTGCCCTGCCGACTCCTGCTAGCCCTGGTGCTTGGGATCGAACGCGTCCTGGAGCGCGTCGCTGACGATATTGAACGCCAGGACGAGCACGAACATGAAGAAGGTCGCCGCCCCGATCTGCCAGAAGTTGCCCGTCGGTACCTCCGGGATGGACTGGCGGATCATGATGCCCCAGCTCGTCGCCGGCGGCTTGACCCCGAGCCCCAGATAGGTCAGGATCACCTCGCCCTTGATCGCACCGATGAACAGCAGCGAGAAGTTGATGAACATCAGGTGCACGGTGTTGGGAATCACATGGCGCAGGAGGATGTAGAAGCGGGAGAAGCCCATCGCCGTCGCCGCCTGCACATACTCCAGTTCCTTGATCTTCATCGTCTCCCCGCGCACGACGCGGCACGGCCCGATCCAGTAGGTGATGCAGAACGCGACATACAGCGGAATCAGCGTCCCGTCCACCGCGCTGTCCGTGAACGCGAACGCCAGCACCACCAGCAGGACCAGGCTGGGAATGCTCGTGAACACGCTGAACAGCCAGTTGATCGCGCCGTCGACGATCCTGCCGTAGAACGCCGCGGCGGCGCCGAGCAGGCTCCCGAAGATCACCGAGACGAGCCCCACGATGAAGCCCACCTGCACGGCGATCTTGCTCGAATACAGCGCCCGCACGAGGATCGACCGCCCCTGGCGGTCCGTCCCCAGCAGCGTCTTGAACCCGTGCACCAGCGCTGCGATCCCCGTCGGCTCGGGGTAGATCTCCTGCACATGGGCCTCGATCGCGTCGATCTTCTCGGCCGTCTCCAGACGCAGACGCGCACGGACCTCCTCGATCGCCGAGACCAGCGACGCGACCAGCCCCTCGTGATCGTACAGATCCAGCGCCAGCTCGTCGGCGTCGTACACGCGCTCGGCGGCCTCGTAGATCGCCTCCGGATCCATCTGCGCCAGCGGATCATCGCCCGTCGTCGAGTCCTGATAGTCCTCGATCGCAGCCGCGATGTCCTCCAGCGCAAGGCTCAGGTCTTCCTTCAGGATCTCCGCCCGCTCCCCGTCCACGCCCTCGGCGAGTGCCTGCGCGATCTCCTCACGGGTGGCGTCGAGCGCCCGGATCGCCCGCTCCAGGGCCGCCAGTTGCTGACTGCGCCGGGCGGTCTCGACCATCTCGGCGTACGCCGCCTCCGCGCGCTCGACACGCCTGCGTAGTTCTTCCACGGGCACATCCGCCAGGCGCCGCTCGCCCACCGCGTGGAGTTCACGGATTTCCTCGATCGTCAGATCCGAGTTCTCACCCAGGCGGTCGATCTCGTCCAGCGCCGCTCGCGCGCGATCGATGTAGAACCGATAGTGCACGCTCCGCACCTCGGGGCTCTGACGCACCCCGAAGCCCGCCAGATGATTCGGCCCCACCCGCTCGGGCAGACGCGAGCGCAGCAGCATGCCCACGATCGGACGATCCTCGAGGCTGAACGCCCCCGTGGCCTTGCCGATATCGTTGATGGCGTTCGTGCCCGCGATCCACAGGGCCAGCAGGAGATAGAGCGCGATCACGACGAGCGCGCCGACCGCCGGGCGATTCTTGCGCAGCTTGCGCATCCCGCGAGATCGCAGCAGCGCCCGGATCACGACAGCCTCACCCGCGGGTCCACAAGGGCGTAGGCCACATCGGTCAGGATGACCGTGACGATCACGATCCCGGCGAAGAACGCGACCGTTGCCTGCACCACAGGAAAGTCCTTGCTCGTGATCGCCGTGATCATCGTCCGTCCCATCCCGGGGATGTTGAAGAACTGCTCGACGACGATCGAGCCCGTGATGAGGAACGGCAGCGTGATCATGACACGCGTGATGATGGGGATCATCGCGTTCTTGAGCATGTGCACGAACATGATCTTCCACGCCGGGGCACCCTTGGCCCGCGCCGTCACGATGTAGTCCCGCCCAGACTCCTCCACCATCACCGCCCGGTAGAACCGCGTGTCGTAGCCCATCGCCACGATCACCCCCACGATCACCGGCAGCAGGCAGTACTTGACCCAGTTCATGGGCGTAAAGACCCACGACGCCGGATTCCACCACGCCCCCCCGTCACGGATCGAGATCACCGGCTCGTACCCCTCGATCTCGAAGGGCGTGATGCCCATGTCCTGCCCCAGCACATACGCCCCGAAGTACTGCCCGAGGATCACATACACGAGATAACTGATGCTCATCCCCAGCACCGCCAGCACCATCAGCGACTGATCCAGCCAGCGTCCCCGGTTGAATGAGCACACCAGGCCCACCGCGATCGAGATCGCCGCCGTCAAGATGAGGCTGGGCACGGTAATGAAGAGCGTCGGCGGAATCGCGCTGGCGATCATCTCCCCCACCGGGCGCTTCTGCTCCCAGCTCTTCTCGCTGAAGTCCAGACGAACGAGGTCCCACACGAAGGTCGCATACTGCTCGAGGAACGGGCGATCGAGCCCGAAGTCGTGGCGGGTCTGCTCGATCTCCGCCTCGCTCGCGTTCTTGCCCAGATAGGCGTACACCGGGTCGTTGACCCGCAGCATCGCCATCACGAGCAGAATGATCCCCAGGTACACGGGGATGAAGTACACGAACCGACGGATGACATACGCCCACATGGCGAGCCCGACCTCCGCGCGTCCTCAGGCAGCGATCCTAGCCCCCGGATGGCGTCCTAGCGCCGACGCTTCGAGTCATCCACATCCAGAAACTTGAACCACGCCCAGTACCGCTCCGTCGGGCGACAGTTCAGGACCCACGGATTGATCAGATAGTGCCGCTCGCGGGCCATCGAGCCGATGAACGGCACATCCTCGAGGATCATGTCCCGCATCTGCTCGTACATCGCCGTCCGCTCGGGGCCCGGGAGCATCGTCACCACCTTCTCGTACATCGCGTCGTAGTCGCTCCGCTTGTAGTTGAAGTGGTTCGATCCCGGACTCTCGTTCGGACCGTAGAACAGCGCCAGATTGTTCTCCGCGTCCGGATAATCGCTGCTCCACGCGAAACTGAACATCGGCGCCTTCTTCTTGTTCACGAACTCGATCAGCGTCGAGAAGTCCACGAGCTGCACATCCAGCTGCACCCCGATCCGCGACAACTGACGCTGCATCAACTCCGCCTGCTCCGGGCTGTTGCCGCCGCGATTCGAGTAGTACTTGATCGGAGGCAGCCCCTCCCCACCGGGATACCCCGCCTCGATCATCTTCTGACGCGCAAGCTCGAGATTCGGCCCGCGATACGCCGCCGGCGAACGACCATCCTCGGGATACCCGTCCAGACCCGGCGGGATCGGCCCGTCATAGACCACATTCTTTCCGGAGTAGAAGGTCCGGTTGAACTCGTCCAGATCCGTCGCAAGGCTCATCGCCTGACGCAGCGCCTTCTTTTCGGGCGAGTAGCCCCCCACCAGCGGGTCGTCCATGTTGAACCCACGGAAGATGAAGTCCAGCAGCTTGTTCGCGTGCGCCCGGATGCCCTGCTCGGCCATCTCCTCGCGGAGCTGCCCCGTCCGCTTGTCGAACGCCTCCGCAAAGTACTCGTCGGGAACCTCCGTGTACGCAATGTTCCCCGCACGAAACTGGAGCCACATCGGGTTGTCCTCGACGAACATCGTGAACTCGATCCGGTCCACGAACGGCACCCGCTTGCCCGCGGCACGATGCATCCGCGCCCGCCGATCCTCCCGGCTCCACTCCTCGCGCGCCGGATACCGCACATCGTGATACACCGGGTTGCGATTGAGCGTCAGGCTCTTCTTCGGGATCCACTCGTCCAGCACGAACGGACCCGTCCCCACCGGCTTGAAGCTGAACTCGTCCCCGAACGCCTCGACCGCCTCACGCGGCACGACCGAGGTCTGGAACATCGTCAGGATCCAGAGAAACCGCGTCACAGGCTTCTTGAGCACGATCTCGAACTCGTGGTCGTTGATCTTCCGGAAGCCCTCCACCGGCGCGTCGTAGTCGAACGACTCCGCCGCGTTCTGCTCCTCCATGAACTCGTCGAACCCGAGAATCGTGTCCTTCAGCAGCCACCAGTTCTTGAGCTGGTACTTCTTGTCCGCGATCCGCTTGAGGCTGTAGAAGACATCATCGGTCACCAGCTCCCGCGTCCGGCTGCCGTCGAAGATCTCGCCATACGGACTGTAGAACTGCACGCCCTTCTTCAGGCGAAAGTGCCAGGTCGTCCCCCCGTCGTCGCTGGTGGGAATCTCCTCCAGCAGCAGCGGCTCGTACCGGAACGGATCCGAGTACTTGTTGATCAGCAGCGTCTCGTAGATCTGGGCGCACGACATGTTGTCGTAGGTCGTCGAGCCCTGCACCGGGTCCAGGCTCTTGGGCCCGTCGGTCCGGATCGGCAACTGGAGCACCTTGAGCCCCGAGGAGTCCTGCGCCGGCGCTATCGACGCCAGCAGCCCGAGCACCACCCCCAGCACCCACACCATGCTCCATCGACGCATCATCGTCCTCCTGCTCCGGTTCGCTCCGCCGGCGCCCGATCCCGGCCGCCTCGATCGAACGCGATCGTAGCGAGCCCCCCCTACGGGCTCCATGCCCCATCCTACCGCCCGGTGCTTTCCCCGGTTTCATCCCGCACCCGCCACCTGCTCAGAGGTACCCCACGCGATCCACCTGCCCACACAGCCCGCTGCAAAGCCCGCTCCCTCACGACACCCATACGCCGCCCGAATCTGATACGCTTCGTGCCATGCCACGCATGTGTGTGCTCTCCGTCTGCCTGCTGGCTGGTGCCTGCACCCACCACGCCCCGACGATCAGCCA
>WGEO01000233.1 GCA_015492715.1 Phycisphaerales bacterium
AGATGACACAGATGCCCTCGATGCCGCGGCGCTTCGCGACATTTCAGCAACGGTCGCGCCAACCGTAATCAAACATGCTCCTACCCGTTCGACGATCGCGCCTCGTTTTAAGCAGACTGCCGATCGTCTCGCGCAGCTGCTCACTGACCTAACGAAACCCGGGCCTGATCAGAACGACGAGGTGCTCGATCTGGTCACCAGTCACCTGCCCTCATTCGTCTATTACTCGACTTATGGGAATCTCGACTCGGAGATTTATTTGCCTCATGTCATCGAGGACCTGAAGCGTGAGGACCTTAGCGGGAAGGCTGAGGCACGAGCGCGGACATTGCGAGTGTTATTCAGTTTCGTCCGGCTCGAGCCACAGGAGATCCTTGATCTTGGGAAGGATTGGGAGGGTGAGCAGGAGCCGACTGAGGAACAGATCGAGGAGTTGAATAAACAGAAGAAGGAGCGGAGCGTTCTGCTCCAGTCGGCAGGCGCGGATCTAACGACGAAGTTCCGCGATTGGTGGAAGCAAGGTGAGTACAGGATCAGATTTGAGGCCGACGGAAAGCACTTCCGCATCTGGGTGTCCGATGACCAGCGCCCAGAGGAGATCGAGTTGGAAGGCAGGAGCGCTGGGCTCCAGTGGTTCCTCAGCTTCTACCTGATCTTCCTCGTCGAGAGTCGTGAGGCGCATAACGGTTCCATTCTGCTGTTGGATGAGCCGGGTCACTCGCTACACCCGATCGCCCAGAAGTTCCTCGCGGCGTTCTTCGAGAGCCTCTCCGAATCGAATCAACTCCTCTACACCACCCACTCGCCCTTTCTGGTTGATGCCGACCACCTCGACCGCGTACGGGCGGTCTACGTCGATGGGGAGGGGTTCACAGCTGTCTCCTCGAATCTTCGGACAGGACAGGAGGCCGCCAAGTCCAACTCGATCTATCCAGTCCATGCCGCTCTCGGCTTGAGTGTGTCTGACACGCTCTTTCAGGGTTGTCGACCTGTCGTGGTCGAAGGCCAATCCGATCAGCTCTACATGAGCGCGATCAAAAACTCGCTCATCGCTCTAGGCAAGTTCCAGCCCAGGCGCGAATTGCTGTTCATTCCTACAGCAGGGGCGAAAGCGATCAAGACTGTCGCCGCGATTCTTGGGGGGCGCGACGAGGACTTGCCGCATGTTCTGTGTGACGCGGACGCGGCGGGTCGGGCAGTGGCGAAGACATTGACCGGCAGCTTGTACAAACAAGATCCGGAGAAAGTCCTCACGGTCGAGGAGTTCACTGGTGCAGCGGACACTGAGGTCGAGGACCTGTTCCCCATCTCGTTCATGTCGCCCATCCTCGACCGATTCCTGAAGGGACCCGCCGATGAGCCGTCCCAAGCACAGGCTGGTTCACCGCTCGTTGGACAGATCAAGGCCTACGCCGAGAAGCACAAGATCACACTCGATAAGGGTTGGAAGGTCGAACTTGCGCGTCTCGTGAAGGCGAGGCTGAAGCCGGAGAATCTAACGGGCAGTGACTGGGAAACGAAGTTGGAGATGTGGGGCCGGTTGTTCGAGAGGTTCGATCCGAGTTGATTTTCTCCAAGTTGGCCCGGTAGCTCTGGCGTGTTGTTCGGTATGGAACCGGCGCGGAACCGGGCCGGGACACACTCGAACAGGCTGGCCTCAGTCCATAAGAAACGCCCCTCACGGGGCGTCAGAAGCACGGGCGGAAGGATTCGAACCCTCAACCTCCTGATCCGTAGTCAGGTGCTCTATCCAGTTGAGCTACGCCCGCGTTGTGTCTCCCAAGGGTATGGCGGGCGCGGGCTCGCGGCAAGGGCGGGTTGCGTCGAGATGCGTCGGCTCGACCATGTCGGCTCCACCATGGACGAGCCGCAGAAGGCGACCAGCCCCTGCCCAAGCGGGGGGCGGCGACATCGCTCATGCCCTGGGTGATCCGAGACTCCGGTGTCGGCGTGCCCGTGGCTCGGCGATCTGCATGGGGCCGCTCGCCGCATGGGTGAGGCTCTCGTCTCGGTGTGGGCGTTGCAGAATCCCGGGGGCGGGGCACGGGGGCCGGCGTCGGGTGGCGTGCGGAGCTTCGCCAGTCCGGGCCTGCTCGGTGTGGGCTTGGGCGGCGGGGCTTGATTCTTGCGGTCGGCGGGCAAAGATTCCCCCTGTCCGTAACCTGAGGAGACCGTGCCCGATGGCCCATTCTCGATCCGCGAAGAAGCGCATCCGCCAGAACGCCAAGCATCGCGCCCGCAATCGCTGGCGTCTGCGGACGATGCGCAGTGCGATCAAGGAGTTCCATCAGGCGTTGGCGCATGGGACGGTCGAGGAGGCCCAGAAGGCCCTGCATGCGGCCCAGAAGGCGATCGATCGGACGGCCCAGAAGGGGGTCATCCATCGCAACCAGGCCGCCCGGCGCATGAGCCGCCTGAGCGCGAAACTGGCGGCCAAGCAGGCCGCCTCCTGAGCAGGATCGAGAGGCCCCGTCGCCTGCGGGGGGCACGCAATTGACAGAATCTGCCCGGGACATCCCCGGCGGTCCGGGAGCAGCCTCTTCGGGGTATCTGAGCGAGGCGCGGCGTCCGCTTGCCGTGCTGGTGTTCCTGCTGCCGGCGATCGTGTTTCACGCGGTGGCGTCGCTGGTGGCGGTGCCGGGCGTGGCGCTGAGTGCCGAGCGTGTGATCGACGACATCTTCCGGGTGTTCGGTGTGTTCGGTCGTCATCTGCCGAGCATCGCGCTGGTGGTGTTCCTGATCGTGCAGCACCTGATTCGGCGTGATCCGTGGAAGGTGCGGGTGCGGACGCTGGGGGGCATGCTGGTCGAGTCGCTGGTGACGGCGCTGCCGCTGATCGTGCTGGCGCGGGCGATGCGGTTCGGGGCGCTTGCCGATGCGGTGCGTGTGCAGGATCTGGGCCTGATCGAGCGTGCGACGGTCGCGGTGGGGGCGGGGCTGTTCGAGGAGACGCTGTATCGCCTCGTGCTCATCACGCTGCTGCACGCGATCGTGGTCGACGGGCTGGGCGTGCGTGCCCGCGCAGGATGGGCGATCGCGATCCTGGGGAGTGCGGCGGTCTTCGCCCTGGCGCACCATGTGCCGGCGGACCTTGCGCCAGACGCGGCGACGGTGCGCGGGTTCTACTTCATCGCGGCGGCCTGGTTCGGGGTGCTGTTTGCCCTGCGCGGGCTGGGGATCTGCGTCGGTGCGCACATCGTGTACGACCTCGCGGCGTTGCTCTAGCCGCGACTCATATTTGGGATTTGATCGGATCTGGTCGGGAAGCCGGAGAGGCTCGAATGTGGTTCGTGCAGAATGGGTGAAAGCCTGCTAGAC
>WGEO01000234.1 GCA_015492715.1 Phycisphaerales bacterium
CCAGCAGGCGCTTCGTCGCGAGGATTCCCTCGTCCTCGCTCAGTTGTTTCCCCTCATACTCGATCCCGACGAAGCCCCGGTACCCGGCGCCGACGACCAGACGCATCATCCGCTCGTAATCCGTGTGGATCTCGTTACCCCGCTCGTCGAAGTCATGGCTCTTGGCGCTGACCGCACGGGCAAACGGCATCAACTGACGCACACCCACATACCGGTCGTACCAGGCGTCCGGATCCTCGCTGCGTGACCAGTCGAGGCAGAAGTTACCGAAGTCCGGGAGCGTCCCCAGACGCGGGTGCCCGACGCGTCGAACCAGCCCGCTGAGCCAGGCGCCGTCGCTGCTGAGCCCGCCGTGGTTCTCGATCAGGACATGGAGCCCCGCCCTGTCCGCCACCTCGCACAGAGCCTCCAGTCCGCTTGCGCAGCGATCGGCCTGCTCCTGACGCGTGCCTTCGCTCTCGGCATTGACGCGGATCGAGTGGCATCCGAGGATGTTGGCCGCTTCCAGCCAGCGAGCATGCCGACGCACGGCACGCCGCCGGGTACGCTCATCCGGATCGCCCAGCCGTCCCTCGCCATCGATCATGATCAGCAGGCTGCGCACGCCCGCGTCGTCCGCCCGCGATCGCATCCGACGGAAATAGGCCGCGTCCTTCACGCGATCCTTGAAGAACTGATTGACATGCTCGCACGCGCTCAGTCCGAATCGCTCGCGCGTGACCCGGGGAAAGTCCAGTGGGTCCAGCTCCCCCTCGAAGATGGCCCGATGGAGCGACCACTCGGCAAGCGAGATCTCGTACAAGGGCTTGGGTGAAGGCTCGGATCGGGAAAACCCCGCCACGCCGAGCCCCGCGAGCGCACACATCGCACAGGCCTCCCGCCGGGTGAGTTGTCCAGCTTTGTCATTCATCACAAGGTCCCTTGCTGGACGCTAGGCTATCGGTTCGTTGCGGTCTGTGCGAGTCCCTGCAGGAGATGGCCCGTGTCCCTGATCTACGCCGGCATCGACGAGGCGGGATATGGGCCGCGCCTGGGGCCGCTCTGCGTGGGGCTGTGTGTGCTTCGCGTCGAAAACTGGCAGCCCGGCGAACCGCCTCCCAACCTCTGGCGCACGCTCGCACGGGCCGTCTGTCGCAAACCAGGGGACAAACGCAAACGCATCCCGATTGCGGATTCCAAGGTCCTGAAACTGCCCAACGGCGCTGCCCGCCACCCGCTGACGCACCTCGAACGCGGCGTGCTGGCGTCGCTGGATCCCATCCCCGCCGATGACGCCGAACTCCTGTCATCGCTGGGCGCCAGACTCGAACAGACGCCCTGGTACGACGGCGAGCCGACCCCGTTACCTCTTGCGAACACACCCGAATCCATCCGACTCGACGCCCTCCAACTCCGCCGGGCGATGGCTTCGGCGGGCGTCGAGATCGTCACGCTGGCGTGCGCCTGCGTGGGCGAGACCGCGTTCAATCAATGCGTTCGCGATGCGGGCACCAAGGCCGCGGTGGTCCTCGATCAGGTGCGCGACCATATCGCGCGATGTGCGCACAAAGCCACCTGCAGAGGAGAGCACCTGCGTGTGGTCTGCGATCGTCTCGGCGGGCGTACACACTGTCGGGACATGGTGGCAGAGGCCCTCGGAGAACCGGTCGAGGTCGCCGAAGAGTCCGCCAGATGCAGCCGATACCTCGCCGGGACCCACGCGGGTGTCCTCTTCCTGCCCGAGGCCGAACGCGGGCATTTTCCCGTGGCCCTGGCCTCGATGACCGCCAAGATCGTGCGCGAGCTGGCGATGATGCGATTCAATCGCTATTGGTCGAGGCGCTGCCCGGGGATCCGACCCACGGCGGGGTACTGGAAGGACGCCTCGCGCTGGCTCGACGAGATGGCCCCGCTGCTCGCCGAGGAAGAACGCCGATCACTGGTCCGCACGGTCTGATCCATCCCCTGTCGATGCGTGCCCGGCTCAAGAAGTGGTAGCCGTCGAGGTCGCATCGGGGTGCCCAAGTCCGTCCTTCACGGGATCCACAGGTAATAGGCAGTCCCCGCCTGCAACCCGTCCGGGACAATGGCATTCAGGTCGATCAACGCCCGCCCCTCGCCGGCACGCGGGGTCGTCGGCTCGCCAAGGGCATACGGTGTGCGCACGACCGCGTCCTTCGCATGATACTTGATGAGGCGCGTCCGACCCATGCCCGCGAGTTCCTCGACGCGTGCCTTGGCCTCGCGTACGCCCCCCACATGATCCGCCAGCCCGATCTCGACCGCCCGCGCCCCCGTCATGACGCGTCCGTCCGTCGCCCACGGGAGCACATCCTGATTCATGGCAGGACGCCGCTCCTGCACCAGATGCACGAAGCGGGCGTACATCTCGTCCACAAGCCCCTGCAGGATCTCGACATGCGTTGGACGCTCCGGTGTCAGCGGGTTGGCGAGGTCCTTGTTCGGGCCGCTGGTGATCGCACGCGCATGGACTCCGATCATCGAGAGGCCCTCGCTGATGTTGATCGTGGGGATGATGACGCCGATCGATCCCGTGATTGTGGTGGGCTCGCAAAGGATCTCGTCGCAGGCCAGAGCCGTGTAGTAGCCCCCGGATGCAGCAATCTCACCCAAGCTGGCCACCAGAGGCTTGCCGGACCGCTCGCGGAACCGGCGCAGCTCGCGGTAAAGGATGTCGCTGGCGGTAACCGTCCCGCCGGGCGAGTTGATCCGGATGATCACGCCCACGACCGTCGGATCTCGTTCGGCCTCGTGCAGGCGGGCCAGGAACGCATCGACCGGATTGGCCCCGTGTCCCAGCAGCGTGCGCGGGCGTCCGTCGGCGATCAGCCCCCGCAGATCGATCATCGCCACCCGGTGCGATCGCGGGGCATCGCGGTCCAGCACCGGGGTCGCTTCGAGCGGCATGTCCCGGGGCCCGAGATCGACGGCGACGGAAATGGGCGCACAGGACGGGGCGATCAGCAGGAGGCAGACGATAATCAGGCGATGCAGCATGGACGATCTATCGGACCTTGGGGCCCGGCGTATGGAGCCTGAGCATGTGCCCGTGTTGCGCGAGCAGACGCTCGCTCTGCTTGCGCCCCACGAGGGCGAGGTCTTCGTCGATGCCACCTGCGGGCTCGGCGGGCACGCGGCCATGGTCGCGGGTCGATTGGGAAAGCGGGGCGTTGTCGTCCTCAACGACCTGGATCCATCGCACCTTCCGATCGCCCAGGAGCGTGTGCGCCGGGCTTGTCCGGAGAGACAGGTGCCCCAAATCGAGACGATCCACGGCTCGTTCGCCTTGCTGGGCGATCGTCTGATCGAGCGGGGCATTCGTTGCGACATGCTGCTGGCGGACCTGGGATTCAGTTCCGATCAGGTGGATGACCCATCCAGAGGGCTCAGTTTCCGCGAGGACGGCCCTCTGGACATGCGGCTGGATCCGACCTCGGGGGTTCCAGCCAGCGTGCTGGTCAATGAACTGCCCGAGCAGGAACTGGCCGACCTCATCTATCGCTTCGGGGAAGAGCGGGCCTCGCGACGGATCGCCCGACGGATCGCCGAGGCCCGCCAGATAAGCCCGATCGAGACGACGGGACAGTTGAGCATCCTGGTCCGGGGTGTGCTGGGGGGAACCCGGGGGCGGATCGATCCTGCCACGCGAACATTTCAGGCACTCCGGATCGCCGTCAACGA
>WGEO01000235.1 GCA_015492715.1 Phycisphaerales bacterium
CATCGAGGGCTCGCGGGCGTGGGCGCGGGCGCTTGCGCGGGCGGGCGTGATCGAGGACGGCGAGTGCGAGCGGATCGTCGGGGCGCTGGACGCGATCGAGGGCGGGGCACCGCAGGAGCCCCCCACCGACGGGCGGGCCGAGGATGTGCACACCTGGGTGGAGCAGCGTCTGATCGAGCGGCTGGGGGCGCTGGGCAAGAAGTTGCACACGGGGCGCAGCCGGAACGACCAGGTCGCGACGGATCTGCGGATGTGGACGCGTCGGGCGATCGACGGGGTTGTCTCGCAGATCGCGGACGCCCAGCGTGCGCTGGTGGACCTTGCGGGGCGTGAGATCGAGACGGTGATGCCGGGGTACACGCATCTGCAGCGTGCCCAGCCGGTGCTGGCGGCGCACTGGGCGCTGGCATATGTGGAGATGCTGGAGCGTGATCGCGGGCGTCTGGGCGACGCGCGTCGGCGGGTGGATGTGTGTCCGCTGGGCTGCGGGGCGCTGGCGGGGACGGGCTATGCCATCGATCGCGCGGCGCTGGCGAAGGACCTGGGCTTCGGGGGTGTCTGCGCCAACAGCCTGGACGCGGTCGGCGACCGGGACTTCGTGCTCGAGACGCTCGATGCGTTGGCGCAGGTCGGGCTGCATCTGTCGCGTCTGGGTGAGGATCTGGTGCTCTATTCGTCGGGGGAGTTTGGGTTCGTGGAGGTGGGCGACGCGTTTGCGAGCGGCTCGAGCCTGATGCCGCAGAAGAAGAACCCCGATGCGCTGGAGCTGATCCGGGGCAAGGCGGGGGTGATCTGCGGCACGCGCGACGGGCTGGCGATGGTGCTCAAGGGCCTGAGCCTGTCGTACAACAAGGATCTGCAGGAGGACAAGCGGGCCCTGTTCTGCGCCGTGGACGAGACCTCGCTGTGTCTGCGACTGGTGGCGGGGCTGGTCCCGACGCTTCGATTCGATCGGGTGCGCTGCCTTGCGGCGGCGCGGGGCGGGCACGCGAACGCGACGGACCTTGCCGACGCGCTGGTGGAGCGGGGCGTGCCCTTCCGCGAGGCGCACGAGATCGTCGGCGGGCTGGTGCGCGAGGCGATCGCGCGGGGCGTGGCGCTGGAGGATCTGGACGCCGCGACGCTGCGCAGGGCGTGCGATCTGATCGACGAGCGGGTGCTGGAAGAACTGCGCATCGAGCGGGTGCTGGGGCGGCGTCGGAGCGTCGGCGGGACGGCGCCCGAGCGTGTGCGCGAGGCGCTGGCCTCCTGGCGGGAGCGTCTGGGGATGGACGCATGAGCACGGGCAGCGCCAAGATGCGCGCTCCCGTGGAGGTGGCGGCGCCTGCGCGTGGGCCCGTGCTGGTGCGCTCTGCGCAGGGCGAGGATTGCGAGCGGATCTGCGCGTTGGTCAACGAGCATGCGAGGAACGGGCTGACGCTGCCGAGGACGATCGAGAATGTGCGCGCGTGCATCGGGGAGTTCGTGGTGGGCGAGCGAGGCGGGGAGATCGTCTCGTGCGGGGCGCTGAATGTGATCAGCCCGAGCCTGGGCGAGATCCGCTCGATCGCGTGCGATCCGCGTGCGGCGGGGACGGGGGCCGGGCGCGCGGTCGTGTCGTTTCTGATCGATCTTGCGCGGGCGGTCGAGCTCGACGAGCTGGTGCTGCTGACGCGGATCCCGGGGTTCTTTGCGCGGTTCGGGTTCCTGGAGATCCGGGCCGAGCAGGCGCCGCGCGTGTTCCTCGACGAGGCGATCGCGGGTCGCGGCAGGACGATCAGCGGGCGGACGATCATGTACCTGCCGCTGCTGCGGGAGGTGTGAGGGCGATCAGGTGTCGTCGGGCGGGATGGCGATGTCCTCGTGCCAGAGTTCTGGGTGCTCGGCGATGAAGCGTCGCATCATGCGGATGCAGGCGGGGTCGCGTGCGTGGACGATCTGCGTGCCCTCGGCGGCGAGCCAGTCCTCGCGTCCCGTGTAGTTCTCGTTGTCGGCGATGACGACGCGCCGGATGCGGTGCAGGACGCAGGTGCCGCTGCACATGGCGCAGGGGCTGAGCGTGGTGGCGAGGGTGAGGGTGTGCCAGTCGCGTCGTCTGCCGGCGTTTCGGAGGCAGACGGTCTCGGCGTGGGCCGTGGGGTCGCCCGTCTGGACGCGGAGGTTGTGCCCCAGTGCGACGATGGTGCCGTCGGCGGTGGCCAGCGCGGCTCCGATGGGGATGCCACCTTCTGCGAGGGACTTGCGTGCCTGCTCGATGGCGGCGTCGAGGACTGCGCGGTCCGCGGGGGTGAGGTCGTCCATGGCGTGCTCCTGCGTGGGGCGATGGTGGAGGGTATTCTGGGTGCATGGACCAGCCCGCAGAGCCCGTCGTGTTCGATCATCCTCTGATCCGTCACAAGCTGACGGCGTTGCGGGATGAGCGGACGGACCACCCGCGTTTTCGGGAGTTGATGTCGCAGATCGCGTCGCTGATGGTGTACGAGATGACGCGGGGTTTCGCGACGAGCCCGTGCGCCGTGCGGACGCCGACGGGGGACATGGCCGACGGCGCGAGGATCCGCGAGACGATCACGGTGGTGCCGGTGCTTCGGGCGGGGCTGGGGATGACGGACGGGATTCTCCGGGTGATGCCCGAGGCGCGGATCGGGCACCTGGGGATGAGCCGGGACGAAGAATCGATGCGACCGACGGTGTACCTGCGCCGCCTGCCGCAAGATCTGGACAGCGGGCCGACGATGCTGGTCGATCCGATGCTGGCCACGGGCGGCTCGGCGGTGGCGGCGGTGCGGATCCTGCGCGAGGCCGGGGCGGGGGATCTGCGGATGATGAGCCTGGTGGCGGCGCCGGAGGGGATCGAGGCGGTTCGACGGGCGGACCCCGGCGTGCGGATCTATGTGGCGGCGATCGACGAGCGCCTGGACGATTCGGGGTTCATCCGGCCGGGGCTGGGCGACGCGGGCGACCGCCTGTTCGGAACGCTGTAGCCCGTTGCACGGGTGCCTCGGCCCGTCCGCGGGTGGTGTGCCCCCGCTCGGCACGGGAACAGGGACGCCCAAGGCGCACGCCCCACAGGAACATCACGGGCAGATCACCCCGTGATTCGGGCTCTGCTAGGATCGAGCAGGGCCCGTGGCGGAACTGGCAGACGCGGCGGACTTAAAATCCGCTTGGGGGCAACTCCAGTGTGGGTTCGAGTCCCACCGGGCCCATGTGTCGCCTCATGACGCTGGTTGTGCGCGGATGTCCACGCTGTGCGGGCCACGGACTGAGCGGCGAGCGGGTTGTACGCAGAACGACGCACGCGCGAAGAAACGCGGCCTGCACACGGGTGCTGCTGGCATCGCGCGGGGCGTGCGGCTATGTTCGCCTCATGCGACAGACTTGGATCGCGACGGCGTGGATCGTGCTGGGCCTGATAGCCGCGCGCGGGCTGGGACAGCAGGACCACATCGGGCACACGCGCCACCTGCACCGATGGGGCGAGCCGCACGCGCGCGAAGCGCAGAGTCCGGCACGCTTCATCACGAGCCGGGACGGGCGCAGGCTGGACCTGCCGCGCGAGGACGACGCGTTCTTCTTCGTCGTGTTCGGCGACCGGACGGGCGGGCCGGCAGATGGGGTCTCGGTGCTCGCCGATGCCGTGCGCGATACCAATCTGCTCGAGCCGGACTTCGTGATGACGGTGGGCGACCTGGTCCAGGGGTACAACCGCACGCCGCAGTGGCTGGAGCAGATGCGCGAGTATCGCGCGATCATGGACGAGCTGGTCTGTCCGTGGTTTCCCGTGGCGGGCAATCACGACATCTACTGGCGTGGTGAGGGGCGTCCCGCGGGCGAGCACGAGCGGGACTACGAGATGCACTTCGGCCCGCTGTGGTATGCGTTCACCCACAAGAACTGCATGTTCATCGCGTTGTACTCGGACGAGGGCAACCCCGAGACGGGCGAGAAGGCGATCGACAAGCCCGCCTCGCAGGTGATGAGCGACGAGCAGTTCGCGTGGCTGCGTCAGACGCTCGAGCGCGGGCGCGACATGGACCACATCTTCATCTTCCTGCACCATCCGCGCTGGCTGGGCGGCAACTACGGCGACGACTGGGAGAGGGTGCACCGCCTGCTCGTCGAGGCGGGGAATGTGAGCGCCGTCTTCGCCGGGCACATCCACCGGATGCGGTACGACCCGCGCGACGGGATCGACTACATCGCGCTGGCGACGGTCGGGGGCGGCCAGAGCGGCACCGTGCCCGAGGCCGGGTGGCTCCACCATTTCAACATCGTCACCGTCCGGCGCGATCAGATCGCGCACGCGGCGATCCCCGTCGGCGAGGTGATGGATGTGCGCGAGATCACGGGCGAGATGGCGGATCACGCGGCGCGCCTGTCCCGCGTGCGGGCCGTCGTCGATCGGGCGATCCCGCTGGATTCCGACGCGGCGGGCGGCGCCACCGTCCGCGCGGCGATCGTCAACCCGACGCCTTATCCGGTCGATGCGACCCTGCGCATCGAGACGGGCGACGGACGCTGGCTTGCGATTCCCGACCATCAGCACCTGCACCTGCAGGCGGGCCAGCAGGCTGAGATCCCCCTGCACCTGGAGCGATTGGGCGGGCTCGATCGCGGCTTCGGGGATGTCGAGCTCGTCCTGAGCATGGACATGCTCCTGCCCGGCCATCGCTACGCGATCCCCGAATCGCGGACCATCATCCCGCTCCAGATCGAACTCGAGCCGCCCGCGATCCCTGCACGCGAGCGGGCCCTGGAGGTCGACGGCGTGCGAGGGGTTGCCGTGGTTCCCAGTTCGAGATTCGCGCTTCCCGACGGGCCGTTCACGCTCGAGTGCTGGTTCCGCGCCGACGGTTTCGGCGATCGCACGGGGCTGGTCGCCAAGACCGAGAACGCCGAGTATGGAATCTTCGTCAGTGGCGGCGTGCCTTCGTTCAGCGTGCTGCTGGGGCGTGCCTATGCCGAGGCGAAGGGCGATACGCCCGTTCCTGCGGACCAGTGGCACCATGTGGCGGGCGTCTATGACGGACACGAGGTGCGTCTGTATGTCGACGGCGAGATCGTCTCGCGTGTGCGCCGGAGCGGGCGGCGCCGGACCAACGCCCGCCCCCTGATGATCGGCGCCGATGTCGATGGATCCAACAACCCGATGAGTTTCTTCGATGGACGGATCGATGGCGTGCGGCTGAGCAGGGGCGTGCGCTACACGGGCGATCGGTTCGAGCCGGTCCGGCGATTCGAGCCCGACGACGAGACGGTGCTGCTGTTCAACATGGACGCGCTGGTCGGACCGTGGCTCTTCGACGAGAGCGCAAGCGGTGCGCATGCGACGGTTCGCCCGGGTGCGCGGATCGTCGACGCCGAGCGGGGCGTGCTGCAGGACCTGCTCGGGATCTGGGACCTCTCGCTCACCTTCCAGGGAATGGAACTCGCTCCGGAACTCTCGTTCACGATGACCGAGGACGGGCCCGCGGGGTCCATGCTCGTCCCGGAACTCGCCAGCGAGGCGAAAGTCCGCCTCGTCTCCTTCGACGGGACGAACCTCGTGCTGGAGGTCCAGGTCGATCAGCGGTACCGGTTCGAGGGCGTGGTCGTGGGCGACCGCATGATCGGCCATTGGCGGGCCGAGCAGGACCCCTCGATCGAGGTCCCGATGACGGGGCGTCGGCGGGTGCTGTAGCAACGCAATCACGGCCCCTCCCCCGACGGCGAGCATCAGGCAACCG
>WGEO01000236.1 GCA_015492715.1 Phycisphaerales bacterium
AGCGTCAGATGTGTATAAGAGACAGCGCATTCTTCAGGCTCTCGCCCGCCACCAGATTCCCCAGAAGCACCCCCAGCACGATCGCCAGCACCATCGCCGGCAGGATCACCCGGTACAGATCCCAGCGGACCGCCCCCTCCTTCGCGTGTCGCGATGCCGCCGGCAGCGACACCAGCACATTCACCACCATCGCCGTCGCCATGTACAGATGCTGCTCGTCGTGCCCGGGCGTCCGAAAACCCAGCAGCAGCGCAAGCCCCGGGATGATGATCATCGATCCGCCGACCCCGGCAAGCCCGCCCAGCGACCCCGCCGCCAGACCGATCAGCGCGATCAGCACCATCTCCTCGCCGCCGAGCGTCATGCCCGACCGTCTCGCGCGATGCCCACCTCCTGGCGCGTCATGAGCGCTACTGTATCGCCCGCAGAGGGCACCCGCCCGGGAAAGGAGCGACCGACATGACCACCACCATCGCAAAGGGACTCGAAGGCGTTGTCGCAGGCGACACCAGCATCTGCAAGGTCGATCAGACCTCCCTCATCTACCGCGGCTACGAGATCGCCGACCTCGCCGAGCACGCCACCTTCGAAGAGGTCGCCTTCCTCCTCCTCGTCGGACACAAGCCCTCCCCCGAGGAACTCCAGGTCTTCAAGGACGAACTCGTCGCCAATCGCGCCCTCGCTCCACAGGTCATCGACTACCTCAAGACCGCCGGACCCATGCTCGAGCAGGGCTCGGCCGTCCCCATGGATGTCCTCCGAACCTGCATCAGTATCCTCGGCAACCTCGACCCCGACAGCCAGGACAACACCCCCGAGGCCGACCTCCGAAAGGCCAAACGCATCCTCGCCAAGGTGCCCACCATCATCGGGCACATGCAGAACATCATCGACAAACGCGACATCATCGCACCCGACACCGGCGGCGACGCCAACCTCTCCCACGCCGCAAACCTCCTCTTCCTCATGACGGGCGAGAAACCCACCGAGGAGGCCGCACGCGTCATGGACATCTCCCTCATCCTCTACGCCGAGCACGACTTCAACGCCTCCACCTTCACCGCACGCGTCATCGCCGGCACCCTCAGCGACATGCACGGCGCCGTCACCGGCGCCGTCGCAGCCCTCAAGGGCCCCCTCCACGGCGGGGCCAACGAGAAGGCCATGGAGATGCTCAGCGAGATCCGCGAGGCTATCGGCCCCGACAATGACGAATCCAAGATCCGCGACTGGATGCACAACGCGTTTGCCGAAAAACGCAAACTCATGGGCTTCGGACACCGCGTCTACAAGAACGGCGACCACCGCGCTGGAATCCTCCACAACCTCGGCAAGAAGATCGCCCAGCAGAAGGGCGACGAGTTCATCAAACTCTTCGAACTCGGCGAGATCGTCCAGAGGATCATGCTCGAAGAAAAGAACATCCACCCCAATGTCGACTTCCCCTGCGGCATGACCTACTACACCATGGGCATCCCCGTCCCCCAGTACACGCCCATCTTCGTCGCTTCCCGCGTCAGCGGCTGGTGTGCCCACATCGCAGAACAGCACGCCAATAACCGCCTCATCCGTCCCATCGCCAACTACACCGGCGAGCCGCTCCGCAGATGGAATGACTGACCCAGCACCCGACAAGCATCGCGACCCGCTCCTGCGCTTCTGCGCAAGCGCCGAACTCTTGGTCGCCCTCGCCGCCGTCACCGTTGCGTCGATGGCCGTCGTCGCATTCGCAGAAGGCAGGCGCGAGGTCGCCGCGCCCATGGCCGCTCTCGCCCTGCCGCTCCTGGTCGCCCTCGCCCTCCTCGAACTCACCTACCGCGCCCGCCGACACCCCCTGCAGGCGGGGCACGATCAGACCTAAGTATCACCCATCACACCCTTGACAGCCCGTGGTGGGGGGGGGGTAGACTATCCACCATGAGGACCTTTCCGATCCAGTGGATGCAGGGGGTACTCGCTCTTTTCCTGATCTGCACCGCCAGCGCGTGGGCGGCACTTGCAATCTCCAATCCTCACCCGATATGGGGTACGCCGCAGGGACTCGATCGTGTGCTTGCAGGTGTTCCCTCCCGCATCGTCATACCCATCAAGAACAGATCGGTCCATGCCCTTCAGATCCAGTCGGTGCAGACCACCTGTGGGTGTGTGCAGATCGTCTCCGCCCCGGACAGGATCCCGGCGCTGGCAAGCCGCGACATCGTGCTGGAGGCACGCGTCGATCCCGCCAATCCCCTGCTTCGCCAGTGGCTCTCCGTGACCCTCGCGGACGGGCGAGAGCTCCGGTTTCTCATCCAGGGCCAGGCCCTTCCTATCGTGTCGGGCTGGCCCGAGCAGGCATGGGCCAGACGCCTGCCGTCATCGGATTCCCTCGCCGGCGAACTCCTCGCCATCCGGATTCAGGAGCCGTATCGCGAGCATGTCAAGTCGATTGCGGTTCTGGACCCGGACGATCAGGAGATCGCAGCCGCCTACGACCGCATCCGTGGCGAAGTCCTCGTCGCAGCGGATCATCGCCGACCATCCATGCTCGTCCTGTCCATCCGCCGGGCCGATACCCCGGACTGGGTCGCACCCATCAGGATCCGGAACGAAGGTGAAGGTGATGGCTGACAGAAAGACGACGGAAAGAAGGAGATGGAAGGTGAAGCGATACGCAGCATTAGTGCTCGCGGTGCCGGCCACGATGATCACAGTCGCGGCGCTCGCCCAGCCGGACCCCAACCAGCGGTCGTACTGCAACTCCTCCAGCCCCTGCGGGCACACGGAGTGCTATCTCGTGCCCAACGGGCCAATAAACAACTGCAATTGCTGTTACGCATATAATGGTATCTGGAAGTGCTGTCCGAATGTCGCGTGCGACGATTGCGACATCGCCGAGGAATAGGGTGCAATCATGGATCGCCGTCGGTTCCTTGGGACGATCGCCTGCTGCGCGCTGATCACCGCGTCGCTGATCTATCTCTGGTCACTCCGTACCGATCGATCGCAGAATCCCGCTCATCGAATCGACGCCGCCGTCGCCAACCCCTACTCCAGCCCCCGGGCACAGGCAGAGGACCTCCGCAGGGGCGACTTCCGGCCCACCGCGAACCAATCGCTCTTTCAGCGGGCGATCGAGCAGAATATCGAGTTCGTCGATCTGCAAGCAACCACCCGCGCGCACGACGCCCGTGTCCGGGCGATCCTCTCCGGCAAAGAATCGATCGAGGCCGCGAAGCAGGCACTCGTCCGCAAACTGCTTGCATACCTCCACGCGTTCGCGTCGTCGGATCCGGATGTCTACCTCGCCATCGCCGATGCCGAGCAGACACGCTGGATCGATCCGGACTCCAAGCGATGGAACGCGATCGACGATGCCGTCCGCCACTGGTACGGACACCCCGCGGACCACAACGACCCGCGCGGCACCCTCCGCCTCCTGCTTCCCAAACTCCGTGCCGGCCTCGACTACGCCCTGACCCGCGGGCGGATCGACGACGATGGCATCGACATCCTCATGTGGTACGCCCGAGTGCCCAGCGACCTCGATCGCTCGCTCATCTGGGACAAGGATCCAAACCGTTACTACTTCTGGATGTTCGGAGCGAGCAACGCGATCCGGTTCCGCGACCCCCTCGTCACCCCCGAAGACATTATCCGCAGAGACCGCGGGCTCCTCTTCGCCGAGGCTTTCTTCGTGCTCAGCCCCGACAAGGACAAGCCACATGTCTGGCACAGCGTGTGGTACTTCGACCCACAGACGCAGACCTGGCACAACCACCGCAGCGAGGCTCGCAGCTGGTACTCCATGCCCATGTTCTATTAGAATACATGCCATGGCCCCACACCGCCGCGACGCATTCACACTTGTCGAGCTCCTCGCCGTCATCGCCGTCGTGTCCGTCCTGATCACTCTCTCCGTGGGAGCCCTCGCCGGAGCACGCAACCGGGCGCGTGAGGTCGAATGCCGCGCCATCCTTCGATCCATAGGCGAGGGCGTCGCCCTCCATGCACGAGACAACGCCGGATACTGGCCCAACGCATTCCGCGACGCGATGGATGAGACCTACAAGTTCTTCCACGGATCCCGGGGCAACGCATGGCTCACCAGCTACTGGGCACAGGTCCGCACATGGAGCACCGCGCTGATCGGCACATACTTCGATGCGGGCGACCCCGCGGCTGTCTGGACTTGCCCCGAGGTCCGGCGCTCGGCCCCACGCGGCTACGCCGACGCTCCCTTCCTCGCCGCCATGTCGAGCTACTACGAATCGGCAACCCTCATCAGCGACAACGCGCTCTGGGATCCGGATGATCGGACCGCCATGCGCTACATCGACGAGCACCGACGCCGCGTGCCCCTGTCAGCCGTCGTCTTCCCTTCCGCCAAGGCAACAATCGCCGAGATCGCAGACTACCACGCCCCCAATCCACGCATCGCGAGCGATCCGCTCGTCGCACACCTCAACACGCTCCTCGCCGACGGCAGCGCCACGCGCGTGCCCATCGCCCGCGTCGTGCCCTCCCTCGAAACCAGGAACATGTTCCACTCCGACGGTGTCTTCTATTCAATCCCCTTCGTGGGCACGCCCCACGGCGTCGCGGGACTCGACCTGCCCTGATGCGCCGACGATTCCTCGAAACGGCGCAGACACCACCCGACCGATCCCCTCGATCACACGCCAGAAGGTCAGCGCCACCAGACCGATGGCGATGCACAGCACTCACCCGAGACAGAACACATCGCGATATCGGACCCGCCGTCGAGCCTGCGCGCCTTCGCCCGTGCCGTCCGCCGACACGCCATCGTTCCGTGGTTCATCCCGCATCGCACGCCTCGCGTTCGCATCCTGGCCGCTCATGGGTCCACCTTCTTCATGATGAACAGGTAGTTGAAACCGCGCAGGAAGAAGTTCTGTTCCACCGCCGCCTTCTTCCAGTTGCCCCGCCCCAGTTTCTCGTTGTGCCGCACCACGCAGCAGATGTCGATCGCGCGGAATCGCCTGCGC
>WGEO01000237.1 GCA_015492715.1 Phycisphaerales bacterium
GCATCCGGATTGATCAGGCGAACGAGCGGAAGCACGATCGCCCCCACCACGACCCGCCGGATGGGAGCCAGCAGACGATGCACGCCCAGCAGCGGAACGGCGGTCAGGACAACGAATCGCACACGCTGTGAGCCCGCCAGGAGTTTCGCGAAGACCTCTCCGAAAAGGATGAGGCCCAGGAGCGTGGCGATGCTGATCGCAACCCCGGCGGAGGCCCGTTCCTGCTGCATCGTCAACACCGAGGCGATGACGAAGTAGAGCACATTGACGACCATGTTCAGGAACAGGATCGTGACCAGGACCTGCCCCTTGTCGCGCAGGAGCGCTTCGACCGCATGGGCCACATGCGGGTGATGGACCGCCAGACGCGAGCGATCGCCGCGCAGCAGGCGGAACAGGGCGGTTTCCGACCCGGAGCACAGCCCCGATGCGATCAGGAGAGGGATCAGCAGCAGGGCGAGGATGAGCGTTTCCGGAGGCATACGGGGCAGAGTCCGACCTCGGGTGCAAGAAGCGTGAATGGTTCCGAATCAGTCGCCGAGTTGCTCGATCAGGCGCTCAATGTACCGCCAGGCGTTGAGTTGCACGCGGATGTCGCGCAGGGCGGTGGGGTCGGGTGGATCTCCCAGCGAGGCGAACGCCTCTGCGACGGCACGCACACAGGCATCCCTGCGTGCCCGTGCCTCGCGCTCGACAGAAGCACGGACGGAAGCGTCGCCGCCGGCGAGGAGATCCTCGATGCGTTCGCGGAGTTCCATGATCTCCATGAGGAAGCCCTGCGGCAGGTCCCGGCATTGTTCCGGCGACGGCCCGCCCAGCAGCGCCAGCAGGGCATTGGCACGCCGCTCTGGCTCGGCCAGAATCCTGCGGGCCTCATTCAGGGCCGACATGGAGCCGTCGCTGCCCGCCAGATCCGGATGGGCGCTCGCGGCACGCGCAAGGAAGGCACGATCGATCTCCGCCGAATCCAGGTCGAACCGGGGCTCCAGCCCGAGCATCGTGAAGGGATCTGGGGGTGGCATAACGGAGAGCATTGTTTCTTGCCCAGATTGCCCTGCGGGCTGATCCGTGGGAGAATGTTCCTCGAGCCGTCGTCGGGTTCGCCAGAGCATGGATGGGCTGCATGGGTGTTCTTCGCCATATCGGAATCGTCGGGGTCAGCCCCGAGGGCGCAGCCCTGTTCGTGCGTCGTCTGTCGCGCCTGGCCGCGACGGCCCCGGGCTTGGGGGGACATCCCCGGATCAGCATGCACAACGAGCCCCTGTCGCACTACATCGAGGCGATCCGGGCCGACGACTGGCACCGGGTCGCGGATCTGCTGAGACGAAGCGCGGAGTTTCTCGCTGCCTGCGGGGCCGAGGTCTGCCTGACACCGGACAACGCCGTCCAGTATGCGATCCATCTTGCCGAGCACGATTCCAAGGTGCCGTGGCTCTCGATGCCGGACCTCGTTGCCGACGCCCTCGCGGCGGACGGACGGACCCGGGTGGGGTTGATGGGAACGCGATGGGTCACCCGTGGCTCGGCATTCCAGACGATGCTCGGCTTACGGGGTATTCAGGTATTGTCGCCGGATGATGCGGATGTCGATCGACTCGACGACATCATCCTCGACGAACTCATCTACGGAAAAGTCCTGCACGCCTCAGAGCAGGAAGTGCTCCGGATCGCAAACAGGCTCCGGGAGATGGGGTGCGAGGCGATCATCGTGGGGAGTTCCGAGGTGCCGCTGGTGCTCTCGGAGGACAACAGCCCCCTGCCGCTGTACGACTCGGCGGAGATCCTCGCGCGTCGGGCGCTTGCTCTCGGGCTTTGAAGGCGGATTGCGCAGGGGTTTTCCTTGGTCAAATCTCCATCGTGCGCGTTGGGAAAAAGCGGGATCTGTCGGCAACCGCGGAGGCGCTCGGGAGCGAATGTCGTATATTGGTGAGAGTCGGCGGGACGGTGCAGCATCGCGAGCCGAGAGGCTGAGACTCCGGCAGGTCTGCGGGGGTGAAGTCTGTTGGCTGGCGGTCTGGACGGAGGGGCGTCGGATCCGCTAGACTGAGCGCGAGATTGGGCGTCTGCTGGACGGACCACAGGCGCGCGACAAGAGGCCCGGCGCCGGCAGGCGCTTGCCAGGGCGAACGAGCGACGGCCCCATGGGCCATCAGCGACCAGGGGATGGCCTCGCGTGTGGGGTTGGAGCCATGGTCGCCGAGGGGCATGCATGGGGACCCGGCACGAGGATCGACGGGGTTCACGCATAGGGAGCCTGTGATGAGCGGAAGGTCGAAGCGTTCGTTGTTCACGCTGGGATCGACTCGGACGGATGGTCACGGCCAGGAGGGCCTGTGGCGTGCGTGCGGGCAGGCGTGCGGCGTCTTCCAGGATGGATTCGAGGCGCTCGAGGCCCGCGTGCTGCTGGCGGGCGATCACCCGAGCCTGATCGACTTCCCCATCGCGACGGAGATCGTGCTCGATCCCGTCACGGGCGAGGGCTTCGACACGGGGGTGATCGAGAACACGGGCGAGGACGACCTGTTCAAGTTCACGGCACCCGAGACGGACTTCGTGACGATCCGTGCCGACGGTGTGAACCCTGCCCGGCGGAGCGGGGATTCGACGCCTCTGGACACGCGAATCAAGATCTTCGACGCCAGCGGGGAGTTGATCGCCGACAGTTCCGGCGACGGTGTCCTGACCGGCGGCACGCCGACGGACGCATGGTTCGGGTTCGTGGCCACGGGGGGTATGGAGTACTTCGTCGATGTCCTGAGCGACTCGAACGATGTCGAGGACGGGACGGGCGAGTATGTGCTGCGGATCGACGGGATCAGCGAGCGCCTGGTGGTGGATCCGCTGACGGGTGAGGCGACGACGCAGGATGTTCTGGATGATCCGGCGTTCGAGCCTCCGGTGGGGCTGCCGCTGATCGCCGGCGAGCTGGGTGCCGACGACCCCGCGACGGGGACCCCCGACGACGAGTTCAGCGGCGACGACATCATCTATTCGATCACGACCGGGAGCGGCTCATTCTTCGACAGCATCGCCGCGGCGTCCGTGGCGGCCGACGACACGGACTTCGATCCACGGCTGGAGATCTTCGACAGCACCGGCGGGGATGTGGTGCAGGACAGCCAGGCGGGCTACCTGACCGATCCGTTTGCGTCGTTCCGTTCTTCGCCCGATACGACCTACTACATCCGCGTTCGGAGCGACGAGTTCGGCGATCCGGCGGAGGATCAGTCCGCCGGGCAGTACTTCCTGAAGGTGGATCTCGCGAGCGAGGAGATCGTGCTGGATCCCGTGACGCGTCGCGGGGTGACGGGCGAACCGGTCCGGAATACCAACCCGGACAATCCGTTCGATGTCAACACGAGCCCGTTCTTCCGGACATCGAGCGACTTCAACATCTTCCGGTTCGAGTCCAAGGGCTTCGGACAGAGTTTCGAGACGGCGATCAGCCTGCCGGTCCAGGGGCTGCACGACCTGCAGCTGACGCTGATCGACGAGGACGGGAACACGCTCTCGTTCGTGGATGATCTCGTCGGCACGACGCCGGAGATCCGCGAGGTGCTTGAGGGCGGCAAGACCTACTTCCTGATCGCCAGTGGATTCGACGACGCACACCCGGGGTGGAGCCCCGATACGCCCAACGACAGCTGGACGAGCGAGCCGTTCCAGATCAATGTCGAGGCCCATCACAACACGAACCAGTCGGATGACTTTGCGATCGACGATCATCCGAACACGCACGACATCGATCCGAATCTGCCGCTCGAGGTTCGCAAGCGGCTGTTCGAGCAGGCGACGCCGCTGATCTTCAGCGAGCCGTTCGCGACACTGGACGGCGACGGCAACCCGGTGCGGGATCGCGGCTATCGCCAGAGCGTCAACATCCAGGGGCGGATCTGGGACGCAGATCCCACGAACGGGCGCGGCGACGACACGGACCTGTTCCAGTTCGTCCCGCCGGTGGACATGCTCGGGCAGTATCCGGGCAACAACGACGATGTGGGCGCAGCGCTCTTCGTCGGCGGCAAGTTCAGCGGTGCCGAGCAGGAAACCGAGCCGGTGCCGGTCGACTCGCCCGGCATTGCGCTGTGGGATGCGTTCGACTGGTTCGCCGTCGGCCCGCGTCCGACGCTGGTGAACCCCTACGGCATCTTCGACAATCCGGACACGCCGGAGACCTCCGGCCCCGAGGTGTACGCGCTGTTCGAGACGACGATCGACCTCGGGACGGGGCTGGGCCCCCAGCCGGCATTGGTCGTCGGCGGCGACTTCAATGTGACCTATGCGTCGCCGCTCGGCCCTCGCACAGTGCAGAAC
>WGEO01000238.1 GCA_015492715.1 Phycisphaerales bacterium
ACATCCGCCTGGAGCAGCGAAGCGATCTGGTCATCCTGCCGGTCATCGCGAAGATGGATGAGCCGCCTCGCGGCGTCGAGACGGTCGAGAAGGCCGCCCTTCAGCCCGCCTCGTCCAGCGCCATCTGGACGCAGGCCAGGGCATGGGCCGAAGGCGAACCCCAACGACGCGTGCTCGAAGCCCTCGACGAGGTCACGAGGGAGACGGACTACCGCTTTGCGATGGCGTTCGGCCTGCCCTACGGCGTCGAGGCACTCGTCGACGAGAGCGATGTCGGGATCGACATCGTCAGCGCGGATCTGCATATCGATCTCGATGTCGGCGGCACCCCGCTGCTCGCCGGCGCAGACTTCCGCTACTTCCGCGGCGTGCGGTGGCTCATGTGCCTTGCCCAGGTGGAAGCAACGCGCCTGGCGGCCGACGGCGACATCGAGGGTGCCCTCGGTGTGCTCGCCGACGCGCTCTTCTTTGCACGCCAGATCGCGGATCGCCAGTTCGCCGAGGAGATGACGCTGGGCATACGCCTCATGAACGCCTGTCTCGAGCGGATGCGCGACATCGTCTACACGGACCTGCGCGGCGATCGCCACCTCGCGGACAATCAGGACTTCCTGATCGAGTACCTCGACCTGATCGCCGAGCGGACGCGCGAGGGCACCGAGGGGTACATCGGGATCGAGCGTCTGCGATTCCCGCAGGCCAACCGCCTCGCTGCGGAGCAACTGGCCCACCATGTGCTCACGGACCACGGGATCAATCAGGAGACCTTCGTGCCGACCATGGCGGCGCTGACCTCGGGCAATCACCCGCTCATGCTCTTCAGCCAGACGCCCCGCTGGCAGAATGTCGCCGATATTCCCCAGGGACGCCTGCAAGACGCGCTGGAACTGATCGAGCGTGTGCATGGCGACTTTGAATCACGCTGGAACCTGCGCGATCCGCACGACCAGATGATGAGCCAGCGGTTCTACATCGATCTTGCGCTCAGCGGCGGGGCGTCACAACTCTTTGCACCGATCATCCGGGTGCTCGAACCGCTGCGCCCCCTGCTGGACCTCTGGCAGCAGGTCCGGCTCGAGGCGATCGGAACCCGACATGCGCTCGCGCTGGCAGGATACGAGTATGCGTTCAATCAACTCGCACCGGCGCCGACCAGCGTGCGTCCCCGCTGGCTCGTCGATGTCGAGCCCGACCCGCTGAACCCGCAGTACCTGCGGTCCAATCCCGGGCTGGCCTACATCATCCCCGGACGCCACACCAACAACCCCGTCCACGAGATCAATGTCGTGATCGAGGGATACAGCAACTTCCAGAAGCGGTTCCGCGACGACGAGTTCCTGCTGTACTCCGTGGGTGGCGACGGCGCCAACAACATGGCAACGGAGATTCAGAATACGGTCGAGGATGTCCCGGGCGCCGACTACCTGATCTGGCCGCCCGTGCTCAGCCTGCTCCGGGAGAATCTCCAGACCAGCGGACAACTCCGATAGGATTCTGTCGCGTCCGGGGGAATACTCCTCGCCCCAGCACGGTCCGTGCCATTCCACAACCAGAGCCAGGCCAGGAGGGTGCATGTCCCAAATCCACAAGATCGTGATCATCGGGTCCGGCCCCGCCGGCTGGACCGCCGCCATCTACGCCGCCCGTGCGCAACTCGAGCCGATCGTCTTCGCGGGCGTACCCAAGCAGGACCCCGGCCCGATCCTCCCCGGCGGACAACTCATGCTCACCACCGATGTCGAGAACTATCCGGGCTTTCCCGAGGGGATCGCCGGCCCCGAGATGATGGATCGATTCCAGAAGCAGGCGATGCGCTTCGGCACGAAGGTCGAGGGCAAGGATATCGTCCGCTGCGACTTCGGCCGGCGTCCGTTCGTCCTGCATACCCATGATGGCGAGGAAGTTCGCGCCCATACCGTCGTGATCGCCACCGGGGCTACCGCCAACTGGCTCGGCTTGGAGAACGAGATGCGCCTTGCCCGCAGTGGCGGCGGTGTCAGCGCCTGCGCCGTCTGCGACGGGGCCCTGCCTATCTTCCGCGATCAGCCCCTGGCCGTCGTCGGCGGTGGTGACAGCGCCATGGAAGAAGCCACACACTTGACCAAGTTCGGCTCGAAGGTCTATGTCATCCATCGGCGCGATACGCTGCGCGCAAGCAAGATCATGCAGCAGCGATTCCTCGAGAAGCCCAACGCCGAGGTGCTCTGGAACAAGGTCGTCGTCGATGTTTTGGGCGACGAACGCGTCGAGGGCGTGCTCCTCGAGGACACGAAGACCGGCGAGCGCTCCCGCCTCGATGTCAAGGGCCTCTTCATCGCCATCGGGCACACGCCGGCCACAAAGTTCCTGAAGGACTCGGGGATCGAACTCGACGAGAGCGGCTACATCGTGCTGCGCTCAAGATCCAGCGCAACGAACATCGACGGCGTATTCGCCGCCGGCGATGTCGCGGACGCCAGATACCGCCAGGCGATCACTGCCGCAGGCATGGGCTGCCAGGCGGCCCTCGACGCCGAGCACTGGCTGACACTGAACCTGGACGCATGACCGCCGCGCATCGCGGGCGAATCGCACGAATGCCACGCAGCATGGGCGTAAGCCACCAGCAACCGCATGCCGGGCACGCAACTTCAGACATCACCACAGCGAACACCCGTCTGCCGCTCGATCTGACGCAGCAAACGCGTGACACTGACGGGGCGCGGCGTGCCCAGCTCCTGCGCAAAGAGCGCCACGCGGAGTTCCTCGACCTGCCATCGGATCTCATCCAGGGCCCACCGGACTGCCCTGCTTCCGTCCGCCGACGCCCGGGCTTCGCCATAGGCCCGGAGAACCCGCGAGAGTTCCACCATCGCTCGCTGATCGGCGCTGAAGCCGCCGGAAGCCAGCCGCTCCAGACGACGGCGCATCGCCCGCAGATAGCGGGGCAGGTGGCGCAGACGCTCCCACGGATGCAGACGCACAAAGCCGGCAGGACACAGGCCGTCCAGCTGCGCCCGCATGTCGGCCAGCGGCACATCCCATACCGCCGGGCGTCCCCGTTGGATCTCGAGTGCGACGGCCTGACGCATCTGGAGCGTATCGCGCAGCAGGGGAAGAACCGCCGCCCGCGCCTCGCTGAACCGCTCCCAGATCAGCGCCAGGCTCGCATCGAACGCCTCCTGCGTCCGGGGCAGATCACGATCCTGCAACGCCGCGTACTCGACGAGCAATCGCTTCGCATCGTCGATCACCTCGTCGCCCGGCCCCAGAGGCGCATACAGCACGCCGATCGTGTCCAACTCGGGCAGCCCCTTCGTCAGACGCGCCAGATCGTCGCTTGCATGGTGCATGAGCAGCGCGAGCACCCCCGCACGATGCCGACGATGGGCCTCGTGGGAATCGTCGAACAGACGCAGGCAGACCGTTCCGCCCTCGCACGCCAGCGCGGGATAGGCCTCGACCACCGCCCCATCGCGTTCGACACGAATCGTCTCGGGCAGTTCGTCGATATCCCAGGTCTCGATTCCGTCTCGCTCGAACGCGGGTTCTCGGATTCGTCCGCCATCGTCCGGAATCCGACACATCACCAGGCGGCGTAACTCCCGGAGATCCCTGCCCGACGCGATCTCCTGTCCGTCCTGATCGACGATGCGATAGTTCAACAACAGATGCTCGTCTACCCGGGCCGCGGACATGTCCTGAGCACGCACCGGCTCGCCCGTCCGCTCGCGCACGAACGCCGCGAGTGCCTCGTCGAGCGAACGATCGGACGCATGATGCTGCTCGCAGAATGCGTCGGCCAGAGCACCCAGCGGGGCGATCCGCCGGCGGGTCTGCTTGGGCAGCGATCGCAGCAATTGCAGCACACGCTCTCGCAGCAGCCCGGGAACCGTCCAGTCACCCACCTCGCGCGAGAGAGACTCGAACGCCTCGAGCGGAATCGTCACCGTCACCCCGTCGTCGTGCGCGCTGGGCTCGAATCGATATGCGAGCGGCAGCACGGCACCGTTGACGCGGACCTGCTCGGGAAACCGGCGCAACTCGTCCGCACCGGGCGTCTGCGCAAGCACATCGTCCTCGCTCAGAAAGAGCAGACGCGGGTTCTCCCGCTCGGCCTGGCGCCGCCAGCGCTCGAACTCACCCGCCGTGTACACCCCCTCGGGCACGATCCGATCGAAGAACGCAAAGCGGTCGCTGCGGTCGGCCAGCAGATCCCGCCGGCGCAGGCGTTCCTCCAGACGCCGGATCTGCTCGACCAGCCTCCTGTTATGACGCATGAACGGCGCACGCGTGCGCAACTCGCCCTCGACCAGGGCATGATGAATAAATACCTCTCGCGCAAGCGCCGGATTGATCGGACCGAAGTGCACCTCCCGCCGGGGCACGATCTCGAGCCCGAACAGGCTCACGCGCTCGTCGCAGACCACCCGCGCCCGCCGCCCATCCCAGCGGGGTGGGCCGTGCGTCCTCGTCACCAGATGCGACGCCGCCCGCTCGATCCATCGCGGACGCACGGGGGCGCACATCCGACCGTACAGGCGGCTCGTCCGAACGAGCTCGCCGCACATCACCCATCGCGGCTTCTCCGCAAACAGCGTCGATCCCGGAAACAGATGGAATCGGACACCATGCGGTCCCTGATATTCGAACCCCTCGTCCAGACGACCCACCTGCGTCACGAGACCCGCCAGCAGTGCCCGATGCACGCCGTCGGCCTCGCCCGCTTCCTTCTGCCCATGCAACCCCAGCTCGCTCGCCAGTTCCCGCAACTGACGGTGCACATCCTCCCACTCGCGCATCCGAACCAGCGAGAGAAAATGCGCCCGGCACCACTGCGCAAGCCTGCGATGCGACAGATGACGCCGACGATCCCGCCACGCATCCCAGAGACGAAGCAGCGAAAGAAAATCCGAGGTCTCGTCGCGGAATGCCTCGTGGGCGGCGTCCGCCTCCTCACGACGATCATGCGGACGATCCCGGGGATCCTGGATCGACAGCGCGGCCGCGATCACCAGCACCTCGGAGACACAGTCCTCATCCCCGGATGCCAGGATCATCCGCCCGAGGCGCGGGTCGATCGGCAGACGAGCCAGACGCCGCCCCACCTCCGTCAGCTCGCCTTCCTCGTCGATCGCCCCCAACTCGTGCAGCGTCCGATACCCCTCGCGCACGAGACGCGGATCGGGAGCCTCCACGAACGGGAACCGCTCGACCCGACCCAGCCCCAGCGCCTTCATCTGGAGAATCACACCGGCGAGGTTGCTCCGCAGAATCTCCGGCTGCGTGAATGCCTCGCGCCGTTCGTAGTCCTCCTGCTCGTAGAGCCGGAAGCAGACACCCGGTCCCACACGCCCACAGCGACCGGCCCGCTGGTCGGCGCTGGCCCGGCTGATCGCCTCGATCTCCAGACGCTGCACCTTGCTCCGGGCACTGTAACGCTTGATCCGCGCAAGGCCCGTATCCACCACGAACCGTACCCCGGGCACCGTCAGACTCGTCTCGGCGACATTCGTCGCCAACACAATGCGCCGACCGCTGTGAGCGCGAAACACCCGCTGCTGCTCCTCGACGCTCAGGCGTGCGTAGAGCGCCAGGATCTCCGTGTTGGGCGGATGATGCCGCCGAAGGGCCCGCGATGTCTCCCGGATCTCACGCTCGCCGGGCAGGAAGACCAGGATGTCGCCGTCGCCCTGTGCCGACGCCTCGTCGCAGGCCTCCACGATCGCGCGGACCATGGCCTCGCGCTCGTCGTCATCCTCCGCCGGCGGGCGATACCGAATCTCCACCGGCCAGGTCCTGCCCCCGACCTCGATGACCGGCGCCCCGCCGAAGTGCTCGCTGAAGCGTGCCGTGTCGATCGTCGCACTGGTCACGATCACCCGCAGGTCGTCGCGTCGTTCCAGCAGACGGCGCAGATACCCCAGCAGGAAGTCGATATTCAGGCTTCGCTCGTGGGCCTCATCGATGATGATCGTGTCGTACTCGAGAAGCTCGCGATCGCCCTGCGTCTGAGCGAGCAGCATCCCGTCGGTCAGGACGCGCACGAGGTCCTCGTCGCTCGTCGTATCGTGGAATCGCACCTTGCATCCCACGCCGCGCCCCATTCCGAGTCCCAGCTCCTCGCTCAGGCGGTGGGCGATGCTGCGGGCGGCGATCCGCCTGGGCTGCGTGTGGGCGATCGCCCCGACGATGCCCCGCCCCGCCTCCAGGCAGATCTTGGGCAACTGCGTGCTCTTGCCCGACCCCGTCTCGCCCGCGACGACGACCACGCGATGATGCTCGATCGCCTCGCGGATCTCCGCCGCTCGCTCGCTGATCGGAAGCTCCGCCGGATACACCAGGCGTGCATGGAGCCCCTCACGCCGGGCGCGCAGCGCCAGCGAAGCATCGACGATTTCCGATAACTCGCGCATCGACCGGTCGATCGCCAGCCCCTTGCGCGCCCGTGCCCGCACCGACCGCAGGCGACGCCGGATGCGTGCCCGATCGCGCAGCATGCACCGCTCGCAATGCTCGCTGATGTCCTGGAGCGTCCGACTCACGGGTGATTCCTACGCAGGTCCACCGCCCGCGGTGCGGATGCGCCCACCGGACGCCGACTCGTGGCGCAGCTGCCCGCACGCGGCGCTGATATCCCGACCCCGGCTGGCGCGGATGTGGGCGCTGACGCCGCGCGCCCGCAGGATCTCCTGGAATCGGCGCACATCCGCGGTCCTCGGACGGACATACCCCAGCCCGTCCACCTCGTTATACCGGATCAGATTCACATTCGCCCGGATGCTGCGCGACAACGCCGCCAACTGCTGGGCATGCTCGGGCCGATCGTTGACACCCCCCAGCAGGATGTACTCCAGCGTGATCTCCCGCCCCGTCTTCTCGAACCACGCCCGGCAGGCAGCCAGCAGGTCCCGGATCGTCGTGTACTGCGCCCACGGAATCAGTTCCCGGCGCAGGTCGTCCGTCGGCGCGTGCAGGCTCAGCGCCAGCGTCACCGGAATGTCCAACTGCGCCGCGAGCTTCTCGATGGCCCGGGGAAGCCCCACCGTCGAGATCGTCACCCGGCGGGCGCTCAGTCCCATCCCCCAATCGGCACAGATCGTGCGCACCGCCCCCGTCACTGCCTGAAAGTTTGCCAGAGGCTCGCCCATACCCATGAACACCACATTCGTGATCCGGGCCTCGGGGTCGGCCTCGAGCACACGCTCGGGCGATGCCAGATTCCCCCGGACCATCTGATCCAGCAGCCAGACCTGCTCGACGATCCGACCGCGGGTCAGATTCCCGTCCAGCCCGCCCAGCCCCGAGGCACAGAATCGACAGCCCACGGGGCAGCCCACCTGGCTCGAGATACACGCCGTGCGCCGCACACGCCCGCCGCCCCTGCCCGCACGCGCCGACAGCGCCGGGATCATCACGCATTCCG
>WGEO01000239.1 GCA_015492715.1 Phycisphaerales bacterium
GGACATTCGCGTCGTTGTGGCTCCGGCTGAGTTCCGCCGTCAGTTCGTCCTGCACCACCGCCGCCCGGATCCCCCGGACCTTGTTGGCGGCGATCGACATCCCGATGCCCGTCCCGCAGATCAGGATCCCGCGCTCGACCTCGCCCCGGGTTACCAGCAGCGAGACCTCGTACGCGCGCTCGGGATAGTCGCATGGCGTGTCGCAGGCACTGACAAGGCGGATGTCGTGCCCGTCGCGCGAGAGTTGCTCGGCGACCGCCTTCGCCGCCGACGCCCCGCGATGATCCGCCCCGATCGCGATCCTCATGCCTCGAGCTCCTTCAGACGCCTGCGCACGCTCTGTTCGATCCGTCCGGCCGTCTGACGATAGAACGGAAGCGGCGCCCCGATCGGATCGGGGATGTCCTCGTCGCCTGCGAGCAACGCCGCGGGCACATCGGGGTCCATCCGGCGAACCTGCGCCAGGTGTCCCTTCGTCATCGCAAACACGACGAAGGCCTCACGCAGCATGGCCTCCGTCAGCGGACGCGATCGATGTCCGCGCAGGTCGTAGCCGAGTTCGCCCACGGCCTCGACGGCTTCGGGAGTGGCCGGCGCCCCCTCGACGGCACTGGTCCCGGCGCTGAGGACCCGCAGACGCCCGTTACCGCCCGCCAGCAGCCCGCGCGCGATGGCCTCTGCCATCGGGCTCCGGCAGGTATTGCCCGTGCAGACGAACAGCACCAGGCGATCCCGCTGACCATCCTCGGCTGTGTCCTTCGCATCCTGCACGCCGCGCCTCCTGAGGCCCCCTGCCCGCCATCCCGGGTCCCGATCCTATCGCGCCGCCGGCCCGCCCTGCCCGATCTGCGCCGGATCGACAGCCCACAGGCCATATACTGCCCCCGGAGATCGGAAGATCATGGAAACCCCCGGGGCCTGCGCGTCGAATCGCCAGGATAGAGAGTCGCTCGGGGCGGTGACGGTGCCGACGGAGCAGGTGGGGCGGATTCGTCCCTCGTTCGGGGAGTGGTCGATGCGACAGCCAGACAATCGTGCACGAGCGTTCAGCCTCATCGAGCTGCTCGTCGTCATTCTCATCATCGTCATCGTCATCTCGCTGGTCATCCCGGCCCTCGGCGGGGCACGCAACATCGCCAAGGAAGCCGCGACCCAGAGCATGATGAAAGAGTTCGGCAACGCCGTGGACCAGTTCCGTCAGGACCACGCAGGCCTCAGCCCGGGCATCTTCCGCCCGGACGAGATGGGCGCCGCAGAGAACGCCGATGTCTTCGGCTTCTCCGCCATGGAGAACGCCCTGCTCGCCCTGGCAGGCGGGATCGTTTACACCGAGGCCCAGGGCGGACCCGGCGGCGGGCAGAGCGGCGTGCTCCAGAACTTCGGCCCGACCCAGGCCGCCCACGACGAGAACGACGAGCTGGGAAGGAAAGTCCGGGCCGACCTCGTCGGTGCCGACTACGAGGGCAACCCGGGCTACTTCCAGCCCGACGCCAAGTTCCTCGTCGCCCAGGAACGCCCCAATGGGCAGTTCGGCAACGGCCCGGCTCTCAGCGACGCCGACATCCCCGACTTTGTCGACGCCTTCGGCAATCCGCTTCTGCTCTGGGTCGAGGACGACTCGGCACCGGATGTGCAGACACTCAATGACTTTGCGCGTGAGGACAGCGACGCCGGCCCGGCCCACTTCTACTGGGCGTCCAACGCCGCGTTCCTCAAGGCAACCGAACTCGGACGCATGGGCAAGGATCAGACCAGTCAGAGCGACACCCACAGCCTGCTGGGCGAGGGGGTGAACAACATTCCCGTCACCATGGCGGGCCTGCTGGGCAACCCGGCCTCGCCCGCCCAGGAGCTCGACAGCGCCGACGCCGATACACTCCTGCCCGCCTCGCCCCGCGGACGCGTCATCGTCCACTCCGCCGGCGCAAACGGCCTGTTCGTGGGCAACAAGGAACGCGCAAGCAAGACCTTCGACGCCGACGCGAGCGGCCTGCGCTACGGCCTGACCTATTTCACCGATGCAGGAACGCGCCGCACCGACACCTCGGGCACGACGGGCAGCGAGAATCTCGTCGAGGGCTTCGACGACATCTTCCTGACCTTCGGCAACTGAACGCCCGCCGGTCCGTCCGCAGATCACCCACGCGCCCCCAGCAATGCCCCGTCCGGTCGAGCAGCACTCCCGGGCGGGGCTTGTCATCGACCGACGCATCGGGGACATTGTGCCCGTGCCCGCCCGCCGATCCATCGTCGCACTGGCCATCGTCGCCGGCGCCATCGTGCTCCAGCGGGCGTTCCCGCACGCACCGCCCTCGGCGTGGTTCAGTGTCGCATCCATGGCCTGCGCCAGCGCCCTGATCGTGCGCGGGCGATCCTGCAAGTGCTCGATGGCCGTCGCCCTGGGCGCGATCGCGGCGGGCTGGACGGGCGCTCGCGTCGAATACGCGGGCGGCGCACTGGCCCCGACGATCCTGCACGCCGAGCGTCCGCCCTGGCAGGCCATGCTGGTCGAGGTCGAGGGCATCGCGATCGAGTCGCCCAGGCCCGTTCGCCCCGCCGGTGCCCTGGCGCACTTCCAGCGGCGCGAGCCCCGCGAGCATTTCCCGCTGGCGCTCGCGCGCGTCCGTGTGCGCACGAGCGACGGCGATGCATGGGTCGGGGCCACGGGACGACTGCGCGTCTTCGTTCCCGCCGGGACGCGAGTCCGCGCGGGCGATCGCCTGCGTATCCTCGCCCGCCACACGCCGCCAGCCCGCAGGATGAATCCGGGCGAGCCGGATCGCCGGGCCTTGGCCCGACAGGCGCGCGACGCGGGCAGCCTCGGCGTGCCCGATGCCTCGCTCATCGAAACACTCGAGCCCGAGTCCGTCGCCCAGCGCACATGGTCGGGCATGCTGCGATTCGCCGATGCCCTGCGCTCGCGGGCGCGACGCGCTCTTGCCGTAGACTCCTCGGGCGAGTCTCACCCGCTGGTCGCGGCCGTCGTGCTGGGCGTGCACGACCCCGCCCATCAGGACCTGCGCGACCGCTTTGCACGCCAGGGGCTGGCCCATCTCATGGCGATCAGCGGCTTCCATCTCGCCCTCCTGGTCGGGCTGGTGCTCGTGGCCCTCCGTCTCGTGGGCGATCCGGGGCGGATCGAGGCGTTCGTCCTGCTCGCGCTGCTGGGGCTGTATCTCGTGCTGGTGCCCGCCCGTCCGCCCATCCAGCGGGCGGCCCTCATCCTCGCGGCGATGATCCTCGCCGAGGGTGCCGGCAGACGCTACGACCGCCTGACGCTCCTGGGCTGGATCGCCATCGCCCTGCTCGCGCTCCGACCGCTGGATCTCTTCTCCCTGGGATACCAACTGAGCGTCGGACTGACCGGGGCGCTGCTCTGGATCGCCCCCAGCCTTCGGCGGCGCCTCTTTCCGCCCCCGATCCGTGGCCTGATCCATCGCCCCCGCCCCGCGTGGCGCGAGGGCCTTGGGTGGATCGCCACGCGCCTGCAATCGGCGTTCGTCGTCAGCCTCGTCTGCTGGCTCATCGCCCTGCCCGTCATCATCTGGCACACGGGGCGGATCAGCCCCGGGGCGATCCTGAGCACCCTCATCGTCACGCCCATGATCGTGCTCGTGCTGGCAGCGGGGTTCTCCGCCGTGCTCGTCGCCCTCGTCGTGCCCCCGCTGGCAACCGTTCCGGCTTCCCTGAGCACCATGGCCGCCGAGGAGACGGACGCCCTCGTGCGCACGATCGATGCCGTCGAGGGCAGCACCCTGCGCATCGGGAGTGTCTCGGCGGTGTGGGCCATCGCCGCAACGCTGACGCTCGCGCTTTGCCTTCGCCGGGGATTCGGCCTGCGGGGCTTCCTCGCAACGCTGGCGCTTGCCCTCTGGCTGATGGGCGAGCGTGCGTTCGAGCGTGCCCGAGACGCGGGGGATCTGGTGCTCAGCACACTCAGCGTGGGCGACGGCACCTGCCACCTGCTCCAGCAGGGATCGCGCGCCATGCTGATCGACTGCGGGAGTTCGCGTCCGTCCTTCGGCGTGCGTGCGCTCCCCGATGCGCTGCGCGCCCTGGGCAGCCCGCGCGTGCCGCGCGTGCTCCTCACGCACCCGAACCTGGATCACTACAACGCTCTGCTGGACGCGATCGAGCCCCTGGGCGTGCGCGAGGTGCTCCTCGGGCAGGCATTCCGGGACGAGGCCCGACGCCGCCCCGATGGCCCCGAGGCGTTCGTGCTGCGTGAGATCGTGCGCCGGGGCGTGCGCACGACCACGCTGGAGGCGGGCGATTCGATTACCCTCGGGCAGGCGACGATCGAGGTGCTCTGGCCGATCGCTGAGGAGACACCACCGACCCTCAACGACGCCTCGATCGTGACGCGGATCACGCATGGCGGGCGCACGATCCTGACCACCGGCGATATCCAGTCCTTCGCGCTTGCGGCCCTGTCGCGCATGGGGCTTCATGGCGACGCCATCGAACTGCCGCACCACGGCAGCCACTCCCGCCAGAGCGAGTCGTTCCTTGTGCGCACGAATCCGGCGATCGTCGTCCAGAGCAGCGGGCCGTCGAGGCTGGGCGACGAGCGCTGGGCGCGTGTACGGCCCGGACGCGTCTGGTTCGTGACGGCGCAAGACGGCTTCGTGCAGGTCCGCATCACGCGCGACGGATGCATCGATGGGCGGGCGCCCCTCAGCGACGACGCAGGCGGGCCCGCGTCTCGCTGAGCGTGCGCTCGTCGCGGTTGTTCGCGGGCGCGATGGTGTTCAGCCAGGAAAGCGCCGAGGCCGGTCCGTCGAGGCGGTTGATGGTCAGGGCCAGATCCGCAGCGTCCTCGACCCGCTGATCGTCGCGCAGGTGTGTTTGCAGGTACGCAACCAACGCCCGCGCGCGCGCATCGCGCGCCCTGCGCATCGGGCGCGTGCGGTTCCACAGCATGTCGAGGTTTCTCGGATCACGCGACCGCTCTTCGTCCAGACGCAGGTACAGGTCGAAGAACTCCGCGGGCTCACCCGCGATCATGACACTCGCCAGGGCCGCCTGGGCCAGCTCCGGCGTGACCAGTTCGTTCCGCTCGCGCAGGAGCGCCCGCACGAGGCGTGCCGCGTCCTCGTCGCGCCCCAGCATGGCCAGTGACCGCACGCCCGCGACGAAGTCCTGCTCGCGCAGGCTCCTGCGCATGGCCTCTGCAAGGTCCTCGGCGTCGTCCAGAGGCGGATCACCCTCGATGCGCCTCAGGGGCGCGCCGTGCACGATCAGCGGGTCTCCGAAGCACGCGATCTTCCACACGGGCGAGCGTGGAAACCGCACCGCCGCCCCCCAGACGAACGCCCCGCGCATGGTCCTGACGACCTGCTCGGCGGGGACGAATCCCTGCAGGTACGGCTCGTTGACCGAGCCCAGATAGGCATACGCCCCGCGTTCGAGCCAGCGCCCCCCGACGGTCTCGCGCGCCGCCGGCTGGACCGCCGACCAGGAGTGGATGAAGTAGACCATCGCCGGGCGCGACAGCAGGGGGATGTCGCCCGGTCGCAGGCGCTGGTTGTTCGCGGCGTGGAACGCGTCGCGCATCCCGTGGCTGTTGACGAACACGAGGTCCTCACGGCGGGCCTCGTCGCAGAGCGACAGCCAGACATCGCGCGTGTTTCGGGGTGTCTCGAACAGGAGCGTCTCGAGGCCGGCCTGCTGGAGGACCTGGGCGGGCGGCTCCAGCGCATACCGCTCGTAGGGTCCCCTGCCGTCGGAGGCATCGAAGAGCAGGGCCGATTCCGGGAGCAGGAACAGGGCGCACATGGCCTGATAGGCGCACGAGGCCTCGGACCCGACGATCTGGCTCGACCACGCCCATCGCTTCTCGCCCTGGCGATCATCGGCATGGCGCCCGAGACGGTCCGTCGTCGCGCGCACTTCGCGATCGGGCGCCCCGGGCGTGCTCGCGTCATACTTGACGGGCACCTGCAGGCACAGGGTCAGGCTGTCGATCCGGTCGCCCAGATCCCGCCAGTCCATCAGCAGGGTTGCCACCTTCGCCTCGATCTCGCCTGCCAGATCGTCGACCTGCGCGCGGGTCATCATGGCGTTGACATTCGAGGGCCTGCCCGCCCAGACGATGGGCTGGGCGCGGAAGGAGGCCAGCGCGATCGCGCCCGTCCACGCCGGGTCGCGCGGGTGCGAGACGACGACGCCGGGCGCCAGCGCCTCGCGCGACCGCCAGAAGGAGAGCAGGTCGTCCATGTCGCCCGCATCGCCCAGCCACGAGCGCACGAGGGCGTCCTCGATGGCGGATCGACGCTCGGACTCGTCCTCGGGCAGTGGACCCCCATCGTGCGCCCAGAGCACGACCCTCTTCGGGGAATAGGCCCGCACGAATCGGGCGATCTGATCGCGGGCCGTCGGCGTGCCGTCGTCGATCAGCACGGGGTAGCGCACCTGCGGACGCCAGCGGGCGATCGCCTCCAGATAGGATGCTCCGTCGGGCACGACCACGACCACATCGAGCGTGCTCGTGCCGGCACGCACCCCCTCGATCCGCAGGCCCAGACGCGATGCCGGCGGGAGTTCCTCGACGGGCGGTGGCTGGTCGTCAGGGGGCGTCTGGCACAGGACCAGCGTCAGGATCGCAAGCAGGATGGCCATCGCAGGCAGTGTACGGGCGTCTACACTGGCCTCGACCCATGGCCAGCCTTTCCCGCGACCAGTTCGAGCGCCTCGCAGCCCGTCGCGAGCGCGGGCGGACCCTGTGCGTGCCCGTCTCGATCCGCCTGCTCAGTGATCAGCTCACGCCGGTGCTGGCGTATCGCCGTCTGGTCGCCGACGACGAGCGCACGGCCCCGTCGTTCCTGCTCGAATCGGTCGAGGGGGGCGAGCGACAGGGGCGCTACTCGCTCATGGGAGCCGCCCCCCGTCTGCGTGTGCGGGCCAGGGAGCATGAGGTCGAGATCCGCGACGAGACCTCGGGGCAGGTCGAGCGCCGGGCCAGCGACGATCCGCTGGCCCTGCTCCGGGAGATCGCCTCGGGATATCAGTTCCTGCGTCCGGATGCGGGCGAGCCGCTCCCCGCGTGCGTGCTGGGCGGCTGGTTCGGGTATGCGGGGTATGACTGCGTGCGCTACGCCGAGGCCGGCAAACTCGCGTGGGAGCATGCTCCCGCGGACGATCGCCGGATCGCGGACCTGGAGTTCGCCCTGTACGACGGCGTCGTGGTCTTCGACCATGTGGACAAGATCGTCCATGTCGTGCAGCTGGCGATGGTGGGCGAGGGCGACGATCCGGCGGACGCCTATGGGCGCACGATCGCGGCCCTCGAGGAGCGGGCCCGGTGCATCCAGCGCCACGCGCGGCCCCTCCCGCTGGGGCGCATCGGACCGGCGGGGGCGGCGCAGGCTCCATCGTCGAACCTGACGCGCGACGAGCACGCGGCGATGGTCGCCCGCGCCAAGGAATACATCCACGCGGGCGACATCTTTCAGGTCGTGCTGGGGCAGCGCTTCGAGCGCGTCTCCGAGGCCGACCCCTTCGATGTCTATCGCTGCCTGCGGGCGATCAACCCGAGTCCCTACATGGTCTACATGCAGACGGGCGACTGCCTGCTGGTCGCGTCCAGCCCGGAGATCCTGTGCCGGGTGCGTCGGGCGGGCGACGGCGGGCTGGTCGTGACGAATCGCCCGCTGGCCGGGACGCGCCGTCGCGGGCGCACGCCCGAGGAGGATCGGGCGCTGGAGCGCGAGCTGCTCGCCGACCCCAAGGAACTCGCCGAGCACGCGATGCTGGTGGACCTCGGACGCAATGATGTGGGGCGGGTCGCGTGCCCGCGGAGCGTGAGCCTGGAGGCGTGCATGCAGATCGAGCGCTACAGCCATGTCATGCACATCAGCTCGACGCTGACGGGTCGCCTGCGCGAGGGGCTCGATGCGCTCGACGCGCTGCGGGCGGCCCTGCCCGTGGGGACCATCAGCGGGGCGCCCAAGATCCGCGCCATGCAGATCATCGACGAGCTCGAGCCCGTCCGACGCGGGCCCTACGGCGGGGGCATGGGATACCTGAGCCTGGAGGGCGAGATGGACCTGGCCCTGGCGCTGCGCACCATCGTCGTCCCGATCGCCCGACGCGAGGGGGGGCATTGGACTTACCACCTGCAGGCATCGGGGGGGATCGTGGCCGACTCCAGGGCGGACGCGGAATATGAAGAGACGGTGAACAAGGCGGCGGCGCTGGCACGGGCGATCGACCTCGCCGAGCACGCCTTCGATGACTGAGTGGAGGGATCGACCATGGGCGTCACGATCGAGTTTCTGGGACATGCTGGGTTCGTGATCGACGACGGCGAGCATCGTCTGGCGATCGATCCGTTCCTCGAGGGCAATCCGGTCGCGCTGCGCAAGCCGCTGGAACTCCAGTGCAGCGCCATCGCGGTCACCCACGGGCACGCGGACCACTTCGGGGATGTGCTGACGATCGCCAAGGCACGCGGGGCGACGGTCTATTCCTCGTTCGAGATCTGCAACCTGCTCCAGGAGCAGGGGCACACTCTCGTCGAGCCGGGGAACCCCGGCGGGCGGATCGAGGCACCCTTCGGCTGGGTCGCCTTCACGCAGGCGTTCCACTCGTCCAGCTACGAGGGGCGCTATATGGGCCAGCCCATGGGCGTGATCGCCCACATCGGGGGGGTCACGATCTACCACCTCGGGGATACGGCCCTGTTCGGCGACCTGAAACTGATCGGGGAGTTGTACCGCCCGGATGTCTGCATGATCCCCGTGGGCGATCGATTCACGATGGGGCCCGAGCATGGGCGCCTGGCCGGCGAGTGGCTGCGACCGCGCCTGGCGATCCCCTGTCACTACGGGACCTGGCCGCTCCTGGTCAGCGACATCAGCGCCTTTGCCCCCGAGGGCGTGGAGGTGCGGGCGATGGAGCCCGGCGAGACGATCACGGTCGAGGCGGCAGGGTGAGGCACGGTCCGAGAAGCAGGCGGAGCGCCCCAGGTGCGCGCCCATTGGCGGATCTCTCGGACGAAAGCGATCCGGCGGGGCGGACCGATTCGTAGAATATGGGTGCAGGAGGCTTTGACGGAGCGACGAGGCGATGACGCAGACGCAGACGAAGCCGGAAGCGACGACGAGCACGAAGAAGCCCGTCCCGTGGCATGTCGTCCTGCTGGACGATGATGACCATACCTACGAGTATGTGATCCACATGATGCAGCGCCTGTTCGGGCACCCGATCGAGAAGGCGTACGAGATCGCCAGGACGGTCGATCGCGACGGGCGGGCCGTGTGCATGACGACGCACAAGGAACTGGCCGAGCTCAAGCGGGACCAGATCCTGGCGTTCGGGCGTGATCCGCTGATCGCGCGATGCAAGGGGGCGATGAGCGCGATCATCGAGCCGGCGGAGTTCGACGGCGACGATAACGAGGCAGATGGCGACGCCTGAGCGGGGCGGACGCCGACCCGTGGTCCTGCTCGCCGAGGAGATCGAGGACGAGCACCTGGCGTGGCTGCGCGATCGCTGCGAGGTGCTGCGCGTCGGCCCGCAGGAGCGGGATTTCGACGAGGCGCTCGCACGGGCCGAGGGACTCGTCGTGCGCACCTACACGCGTGTGGACGAGGGGCTGCTGGCGCGGGCGCCGCAGCTGCGGGTCGTCGCACGCGCGGGCGTGGGCCTGGACAACATCGACCAGCGGGCGTGCGCCGCGCGCGGCGTCCGCGTGCTGAGCACGCCGGGTGCCAACACGCAGAGCGTGGTCGAGTTCGTGCTCATGGTCGTCCTCGATGCGCTGCGTCCGGCGCCGGATGTCGCGGGCGGGCTGGATCTGGCCCGCTGGAAGGCGTTGCGCACGGGCGCGACGGGCGAGCACGATCTGGCGGATCTGACGGTGGGGA
>WGEO01000240.1 GCA_015492715.1 Phycisphaerales bacterium
GTATGTGGGGATGATGCGCTGGACATGTGCCCTGCTGGCGATCTCGGGGACGACGCCGCCGTATTCCTCGTGGAGGCGTGCCTGGCTTGCGACGATGCTGGCGCGGACTTGGCGTCCGTCGTCGACGACGGCGACGGCGGTCTCGTCGCAGCTGGACTCGACGGCGAGGATGCGCATCAGTTCGATCCGACGGGTTCGGGCTGGACATCGGCATCGATGAGCCATCGCTCGAGGCGGTTGCCGGTGATGCGGAGGCGTGCGACCTCGTTGCCGTCGGCGTCGCGGACGATGAGTTCGCCGCCTGTGAGGTCGATGGCGTCGTCCCAGAGGTCCGGGACCTGTGCGTCGACATCGCCTGCTGCCTGGATGAGTGCCTCCTCGCGTCGGTCGATGCGTGCGAGTTCGCGGATGAGGCGTTCGCGAGCGAGTCGGAGTCTTCGGAGTTCGTCGCCCGCGAGTTCGTTGCCGCTGATTCCTTTCTTGCCCGTGGGGACCCATGTTCCGGTCTCGTGGTAGAGCCTGAGGGCGCGGAGCGCGGCGGCGAGTTGGGGGTCTTTCATCTGCTGCTCGATCCATTCGGGGTCGTCGAAGTGTGCTTCTTCGTCGTCGCCGCGCTGGCGGATGATCTCGCGCTGGCGTCTTGCCTCGAAGAGTTCGAACTCCTGTCGGTCGTCGATGGGGACATAGAAGCCCGGCGTCGGATCGACGCCCCAGACGGCGGAGTCGGGCATGCGGTGGATGGAGCGTCCGGAGGGGAGGTAGTAGAGTTGTTCGGTGATCTTGAGTTCGCTGCCGTCTTCTGCGCTTGGGAGGAGGTAGACGCTCTGGACGCTTCCCTTGCCGAAGGTTCTGGTGCCGAGGACGATGGCGCGGTTGTTCTCCGAGAGTGCGCCTGCGAGGACCTCGCTCGCGCTTGCGCTGGTGTCGTTGACGAGGAGGACGACGGGGAAGTCCGGGAGGGTTCCCGGGCGTATGGCACGGGAGACGGTCTCGGGGACGGTTCTGCCCTTGGTGGAGACGATGACGCCCTCTTCGAGGAAGAGGTCTGCGATGCGGACGGCGTCTTCGAGGACGCCGCCGGGGTTCCAGCGGAGGTCGAAGACGAGGCCGGCGACGCGTCCGTCTGGTGCGCCCATCTCTTCGAGTGCGGCGCGGACTTCTTCTGCGCAGGCGGGTGTGAACTGGGTGAGGCGGAGGTATGCGAGTTTCTCGTCGTGGTCGAGGAAGAACTCCCAGTCGTCGCCGTCGCCCTTTCGCGTGACGCCCTTGACGCTGTGGGTCTTGATGCGCTGGCGTGTGATCTCGATGGGGATGCGCAGGCCGTCGCGTTCGACGACGAAGTGGACGACGGTGCCGGGCTCACCGGTGAGTCGTGCGACGGCCTCGTCGGCGGTGATGTCGAGGGTGGGTTCGCCCTCGATCTCGACGATGCGGTCGTCGGCCATGAGTCCTGCGCGATAGGCGGGTGAGTCTTCGAGGGGTGTGACGACGGTGAGCCATCCGTCGCGGATGGTGATCTGGGCGCCGATGCCGGCGTACTCGCCTGTGAGCGCCTTCTCGAACTCGGCGCGTTGTTCGCCGGGGACGAACTGGGTGTAGGGATCGTCGAGGACCTCGAGCATGCCCTGGATGGCGCCGAGTTGGAGGTCGCGGTCGTCGAGTTCCCGGACATATCGGGCGTCGAGGAGGGCCTTGACATCGATGATGGGGTCGAAGAAGGCGAGGTCGTCGCGTGTGGAGCGGATGGCGAGGGTGGAGCCGAGCACGGCGACGGCGAGGGTTCCGACCAGCACGGCCTCGACGATTCGACTGCGGCGGCGTCGCATGGATGATCCCTTTCGATTCATGGTCATCATACGAGGGTGCCCCATGTCCTCGTTCGCGGTCTTCGGGGCGGGGTCGGGTGTGCGTGGCGGATCTAGGATGGTGCGGAGGAGCGATGCCCCCATCGAAAGAACGGACGACGATCGAGGTTCGCGAGGAGCGTGCGGTGCTCGCGGCGGTTCGTCTTCCGGACTCGTCGTATGACCCGTCGGACCCGTTCGGCGAGTTGGCGGCGCTTGCGGAGCAGGCGGGTGCGATCGTGATGGGCGAGGTGGAGCAGCACCGGCAGCGGCCCGTCGCGGGGACCTGCATGGGCAAGGGGAAGCTGGAGGAGTTGCGTGATCTGTGCCGGCACACGGGGGCGTCGGTGGTGATCTTCGACCACGATCTGACGCCGGCGCAGATCGCGAACATCGAGCGGATCGTCGAGGTGAAGGTGATCGACCGCTCGGAGTTGATTCTGGATATTTTCGCATCGCGTGCGACGACGCGTCAGGCCCGCCTGCAGGTGGAGCTCGCGCAGCTGGAGTACACC
>WGEO01000241.1 GCA_015492715.1 Phycisphaerales bacterium
GTCCGAGCCCAGCGATGGGGGCGCCGTGGGAGGTGGAGACCCATGGCCAAGAAAGAAGTCATCGACCAGTTCAAGATCATGGCCCCGGGTGGGCAGGCGACGCCTGCGCCGCCGCTGGGTCCGGTGCTGGGTGCCAAGGGGGTCAACCCCGGGCAGTTCATCCAGCAGTTCAACGCGGCGACGGCGCAACTCAACGGGAAGATTGTCGGGTGCGTGGTGACGGTCTACAACGACCGCTCGTTCACGCTGGAGATCAAGAGCAGCCCCGCGAGCGTGCTGATCAAGGAGGCCGCCGGCATCGACAAGGGCTCGGGCGAGCCGAACACGAACATCGTGGCGACGATCACGATGGATCAGTGCCGCAAGATCGCGGAGGAGAAGATCAAGGACCTGAACGCGTCGGACTTGGACGCGGCGGCGCGGATGATCGCGGGCACGGCACGCTCGATGGGCGTCAAGGTGGAGGGCTGAGGCGATGGCGAGACTCTCCAAGCGAGCGAAGGAAAACGAGAAGCTGCGCCCCAGCGAGCCGCTGGACCTGCCCCAGGCCGTCAGCGCCCTGAAGAAGTTCAAGGGGCCGAAGTTCGATCAGACCGTCGAGGTCTGCCTGCATCTGAATGTGGACCCGCGTCAGGCGGACCAGATCGTGCGCGGCTCGACGAGCCTGCCCAAGGGCATCGGCAAGTCCAAGCGGGTGATCGCGTTCTGCAGCGACGATCAGGTGCAGGCGTGCAAGGACGCCGGGGCGATCGAGGCCGGGGGCGAGGAACTCGTCCAGAAGATCGAGAAGGGCTGGATGGACTTCGATGTGGCCATCGCGAGCCCGGACATGATGCGGGTGATCGCCAAGCTCGGACGGACGCTCGGCCCGCGCGGGCTCATGCCCAGCCCCAAGGCGGGCACGGTGACGAAAGATGTCGCCGAGGCGGTCCGCGAGTATGCGGCGGGCAAGGTCGAGTATCGCACGGACAAGAGCGGGAATGTGCACGCGGTCGCGGGCAAGATGAGCTTTGCCGACGGCGACCTCGTGGAGAACCTCCAGCACTTCATCCAGACGATCGAGAAGGCTCGCCCCAGCGCGGTCAAGGGCCAGTACATCCGCAAGATTGCGATCAGCGGGACCATGACGCCCAGCGTGATCGTGCGTCACGACGAGGGCGCCTGAGGCGTCGGAAAGGGGACTTGCGATGAGCAAGCAGGTCAAGCAGATGATCATGGACGAGTACGCGCGTCGCTTTGCCGGGCACGACGACGCGGTGCTCGTGAGTCTTCGCGGCGTGGACGCGAACTCGACCAACGCCATTCGTCAGGGGCTGGCGCAGAAGGAGATCCGCCTGACGGTCGTGCGCAACAACCTCGCCAAGAGGAGTTTCGAGGGCACGGGCTTGGAGGGTCTGACGCCGCTGCTGGAGGGGCCCAGCACGCTCGCCTATGGCGCCGAGAGCGTCGTCGAGGTCGCACGCGAGATCGTCGAACTCGTCAAGCAGTTCCCGGACATCGAACTGAAGGGGGCGATCCTCGACGGCGAGCTCTTCGAGGGCGAGGACGGGATCAAGCGCCTGAGTTCCTTCCCGACTCGCGACGAGGCCATCGCTCAGGATGTCACGCTCATCCTCGGCCCGGGGCGCAAGCTGGTCGGGCAGATCAAGGGCCCGGGTTCGCGTCTGGCGGGGATCATCAAGGCCATCCAGGACAAGCTCGAGAAGGGCGAGGAGATCGCAAGGGTCGGCTGAACGCCCACCCGCAACGCAACGGGTTTCACTCGCGACTGGCCCGCACCATCGGGGTAATGCGACGGGAGCGTCCCGTCCCCTCTCGCGAGGAATCGGCGGCAAGAGCCGCACACGCAGCATGAGGTAAGGAAATGTCCGAGGAAGCAACGAAGACCTTTGACGAGAAGATCACGAAGCTCGGCGACGAGCTGGCGAGCCTGACCCTGAAGGAGGCCGTCGATCTGGGCGACTACATGAAGGAAACCTACGGCATCGAGGCCGCGGCGGGCGGTGCCGTCATGGTCGCCGGCCCGGGTGGTGGCGGCGACGGTGGGGCCGCCGAGGAGGAGAAGACCGAGTTCGATGTCGTCCTCAAGAGCCAGGGCGAGAAGATCAAGGTCATCAAGGTCGTCCGCGAGGTCACGGGCCTGGGCCTGAAGGAGGCCAAGGAACTCGTCGACGGCGTGCCCAGCGAGATCAAGAAGGGGATCTCCAAGGACGAGGCCGAGGAACTCAAGAAGAAGCTCGAAGAGGTCGGTGCCGAGGTCGAGATCAAGTAATCCCTCGGCGACGGCTTGTTCGGCATATGAACGGGTGTCCGCCGCGTCGACTTGATTATGGCGGACTTTATCGGAAGAATACCCCGGCGGGGTGGGTGGACGCCCGCCTCGCCGAGGGGTATACTTCTCGGTTCCACCTTGAGCGAGAACGGCGGTCCTGGGGTTGACGACCTGACAGGTTTGAATCTATCCGTGGCCAAGGGCGCTGCAGGCGTCTTTGGCTCATTGTGCATCACCATCGCGAGGTAGCGAATGGCCACGAGGAATGTGCGCAGCTTTGCCAAACGGGGCGACGCCGCTGATATCCCCGATCTGACGCAGGTTCAATCGGCGGCGTACCAGCGGTTTCTTCAGCTTGATCGCTCGCGTGAGGAGCGCGACCCGAATCAGGGGCTGGAGTCGCTCATGCGCGAGATCTTCCCGATCGAGAGTTACGACGGGAAGATGCAGCTGGAGTATCTGGGGTATGACCTGGAGGAGCCCCGGTACACGCCCGACGAGTGTCGCGAGCTGCGTCTGACCTATGCCCGCCCGTTCCGCGTGGCGTTCCGTCTGCGCCGCGAGACGCATCCGGACCTGCCCGAGGAGGAGGTGTACCTGGGCGAGTTCCCGATCATGATGGGCGGGGGCGAGTTCATCGTCAACGGTGCCGAGCGCGTCATCGTCAGCCAGCTGCATCGCAGCCCGGGCGTGGACTTCAGCATCATCTCGAGCGAGGGCGACCGCCCACTGCACTCGGCGCGGATCATCCCGGATCGTGGAAGCTGGATCGAGCTGGAGGTGACGAAGAAGGACGCGCTGGCGATGAAGATCGACCAGTCGCCCAAGCTCGCCGCGACGACCTTCCTGCGCTGCCTGCTGTTCCTGAGTGCCAAGGACGCCTACATCCGCGAGCACCACAAGGACGATGGCGAGCCGAGCAAGGAGCTCCTCGCCGAGGCGATCGAGCACGCGGCGCCGTACGCGTCGACGGACTCCCTGCTCTCGATCTTCTACGAGGTCAGCGAGATCAAGGTCCAGGACATCCGGCCCGAGCACTACGCGGCTCAGACGATCTACGACACGGAGACGGGCGAGGAGCTGGTGCATGTGGCCCGCCAGATCGGCGACGCCGCAGAGGCCATCCTGAACAGCAGCCTCAAGAAGGTCCGGGTCATCCAGAACCCGCTGGACACGCTGATTCTCAACACCATCGCGGAGGACAACCTCGCCCAGTTCCTGGAGGGCGAGAACCCGGTGGCGACGCACGATTACGAGGCGGCACTGCTGAAGGTGTACACGCGTCTGCGTCCGGGCAATCCCCCGCAGGTCGAGAAGGCCGAGCAGCTCTTCCGCGAGAAGTTCTTCGACATCAACCGCTATCGCCTGGGGCGTGTGGGCCGGTTCCGGATCAACCGGAAGTTCCAGCTCCAGACGCCCGAGGATCTGATGTTCATCACGGCGGAGGACTTCCTGCATGTGATCCGCTACCTGCTGGATCTCCGCTCGAACCGGACCGATCCGGAGACGGGCCAGCCCATCGCGACGATCGACGACATCGACCATCTGGGCAACCGTCGCCTGCGCACGCTGGACGAGCTGGCGGTCGACGAGTTGCGCAAGGGGTTCCTCAAACTGCGCCGGACGGTGCAGGAGCGCATGAGCGTCAAGGAGCCGGACGAGATCGCCAAGATCGCGGACCTCGTGAACTCCAAGAGCATCAGCAGCGCGATCGACTTCTTCTTCGGGCGCAGCGAGCTGAGCCAGGTCGTCGACCAGACCAACCCGCTGAGCACGCTCGTGCACGAGCGCTGCCTCAGCGCGCTGGGCCCGGGCGGGCTCAACCGCAAGCGGGCGGGCTTCGAGGTGCGCGATGTGCACATCTCGCACTACGGCAGGATCTGCCCGATCGAGACGCCCGAGGGCACCAACATCGGGCTGATCAGCCGTCTGGCGATCTACGCGAGCATCGACGACTACGGCTTCCTGCGCACGCCCTATCGCGTCGCCAAGGATGGCAAGGTGACGAACAAGGTCGTGCACCTGCGGGCCGACGAGGAGATGAACGCCGTGCTCGCGCCGGCGGACGCCCTGACCGACAAGGGGCAGCTCAGGGAGGGCACGATCCTCGCTCGCGTCAGCGGTGAGCTCGCCGAGGTGGACTCCAGGCAGGTGACCTATGTGGACATCTCGCCCAAGCAGATCGTGGGCATCAGCGCCGCGCTGATCCCGTTCCTCGAGCACGACGACGCGAACCGCGCCCTCATGGGCTCGAACATGCAGCGCCAGGCGGTCCCGCTGATCCGCACGGATCCCCCGTGCGTCGCGACGGGGATGGAAAAGCCGGTGGGTCGCAACGCCGGCATGGTCGTCAAGGCGCGCAACGCGGGCGAGGTCACCTATGTCGACGCCCGGCGCATCATCATCAACAACTCCGACGAGTATGTGATGCGCAAGTTCGTCGGGCTCAACGAGCGCACCTGCCTGAACCAGCGTCCGATCGTCAGGAAGGGGCAGAAGGTCAGGGCGGGCGAGATCATCGCCGACGGCGCCAGCACCCATCAGGGAGAGCTGTCGCTGGGCAAGAATGTGCTCGTCGCGTTCAACACCTTCGACGGATACAACTTCGAGGACGCCATCGTCATCAACGAGCGTCTCGTCAAGGACGATGTCTTCACCAGCATCCACATCGACAGTTACGATGTCGAGGTCCGCGAGACGAAGCTGGGGCGTGAGGAGTTCACGCGCGACATCCCCAATGTCAGCGAGAAGATGCTGCGCAACCTGAACGAGGACGGCATCATCCGCGTCGGCGCACGCGTCGGGCCGGGCGACATCCTCGTGGGCAAGGTCAGCCCCAAGTCCAAGACCGAACTGACGCCCGAGGAGAAACTCCTGCACGCCATCTTCGGGCGCGCGGGCGAGGATGTGAAGAACGACTCGCTGGAGGTCCCCGCGGGCGTCAGCGGCATCGTCATCGGCGCCAAGAAGTTCAGCCGGCGAGGGCACCTCACCGAGGCCCAGAAGAAGAAACTCGACGCCCAGATCGAGGAGTACGCCCGCGAGATGGACGCCCGCACCATCGAACTCTTCCGCGAGATGGTGCGCGCCATCAACGAGGTCACCGGCTCGGAGATGGTCGATCCCAACACCCGCCAGAAGGTGGGTGCCAGCGACATCCCCGAGGTCATCATCGAGCAGCTCCGCACCTTCGACCTCGCCTGGATCAAGGGCTCCAAGGACGCCCGCGAGCAGGGCGAGACCATCTACCGCCAGTACTGGCCCCGCATCGAGGCGCTCGAGAAGGAGAAAGAGCGCAAGATGGCCCACATGAAGCGGGGCGACGAGTTGCCCAGCGGCGTGCTCGAGATGGTCAAGGTCTACATCGCGACCAAGCGCCACCTCTCGGTGGGCGACAAGATGGCCGGGCGCCACGGCAACAAGGGCGTCATCGCCCGCATCGTGCCCGAGGAGGACATGCCCTTCATGGATGACGGGACGCCCGTCGATGTCCTGCTCAATCCGCTGGGCGTCCCCAGCCGCATGAATGTCGGGCAGATCCTCGAGACCCACCTGGGCTGGGCGGCGCAGGTGCTGGGCTTCCAGGCGGTGACGCCCGTGTTCGACGGGGCGACCGAGCAGGAGATCCACGAGGCGATCGAGGCCGCCAACGAGCATGTGCGGAGCCGGGTGAAGGAGTACGAGGAGACGGGCGTGCCCCCGGGCCCGCGCGAGATCTTCGCCGAGATGCCCCTGGGCGGCAAGATCCAGCTCTACGACGGGCGCACGGGCGAGCCGTTCCATCAGAAGACGACGGTGGGGTACATGTACCTGCTCAAGCTGCACCACCTCGTCGACGACAAGATCCACGCCCGCGCCACGGGCCCGTACAGCCTCATCACCCAGCAGCCCCTGGGCGGCAAGGCACGCACCGGCGGGCAGCGTTTCGGGGAGATGGAGGTCTGGGCGCTCGAGGCCTACGGCGCCGCCTACATCCTGCAGGAACTGCTCACCGTCAAGAGCGACGATGTGGAGGGCAGGACCAAGATCTACGAGTCGATGGTCAAGGGCACCAACCGCCTCGAGGCCGGCATGCCCATCGCCTTCGATGTGCTCTGCAGCGAGCTCAAGGGGCTGGGCATGAATGTGACGATGGAGAAGAAGCAGCTCGAGGGCGGCAGCCTGCTCTAGCGGGGATCGTGCAGACCCGCGGGACAATCCGCCCGACCTCGCTTCGCGGCGGGGGCACGGGCACGAACGAGTCGAAGACACCTGACGAGGTGAGTCAATGGCAGAGACCATGTACGAGCGAGTGAACGACTTCACGGCGGTCAAGGTGACCCTCGCGTCGCCCAACGACATCCGCGCGTGGAGTTTCGGGGAGGTCAAGAAGCCCGAGACCATCAACTACCGCACCTACCGCCCCGAGAAGGACGGGCTCTTCTGCGAGCGCATCTTCGGGCCCGAACGCGACTACGAGTGCGCCTGCGGCAAGTATCGCGGGACGAAGTTCAAGGGCATCATCTGCGACCGCTGCGGCGTCAAGGTCACCCACTCGCGCGTCCGGCGCAAGCGTATGGGGCACATCAACCTCGCGGCCCCCATCGTCCATATCTGGTTCTTCAAGTCCATGCCCAGCCGCCTGGGCACCCTCCTGGGCATGAAGACCAGCGACCTCGAGCGGATCATCTACTACCAGGACTATGTCGTGACCGACCCCGGCGACACCGACCTCAAGTTCAAGCAGGTTCTGACGGAAGAGGAACACCGCGAGGCCGAGGGCAAGTACGGTAACGCCTTCCGCGCCATGATGGGTGCCGACGCCATCCGCGAGCTGATCGACCTGACGGACCTGGACGAACTCGCCGCCCAGCTGCGACAGGAACTCCGCGAGACCCGCTCCAAGCAGAAGACCAAGGACCTCGCCAAGCGCCTGAAGCTGGTCGAGCAGATCCGCGGCTCCGAGAACGACCCGGCGTGGCTGGTCATGGATGTCATCCCCGTCATCCCGCCGGACCTGCGCCCCCTCGTCCTGCTCGAAAGCGGAAACTTCGCCACCAGCGACCTCAACGACCTCTACCGGCGCATCATCAACCGCAACAACCGCCTCAAGAAACTCATGGACCTCAACGCCCCGGAGGTCATCATCCGCAACGAGAAGCGGATGCTCCAGCAGGCCGTGGACGCCCTGTTCGACAACGGACGATGCCGGCGCCCCGTCGTGGGGTCGTCCAACCGCGCCCTCAAGAGTCTCACCGACATGATCAAGGGCAAGCAGGGACGCTTCCGCGAGAACCTGCTGGGCAAGCGTGTGGACTACTCGGCCCGATCAGTCATCGTCGTCGGGCCCGAACTCAAGCTCTGGCAGTGCGGCCTGCCGAAGAAGATCGCCCTGGAACTCTACCAGCCCTTCATCATCCGCAAGCTCAAGGAGCACGGATTCGCCGACACGATCAAGAGCGCCAAGCGCATGCTCGAACGCCGCGATCCCGAGGTCTGGGACATCCTCGAGGAGGTCATCTACCAGCACCCGGTGCTGCTGAACCGCGCTCCGACGCTCCACCGCATGGGCATCCAGGCGTTCGAGCCCGTCCTCGTCGAGGGCAACGCCATCCGCCTGCACCCGCTCGTCTGCTCGGGCTTCAACGCCGACTTCGACGGCGACCAGATGGCCGTCCACCTGCCCCTGTCCGTCGAGGCTCAGGCCGAGGCCCATGTGCTCATGCTCAGCACGAACAACATCTTCAGCCCGGCCAACGGCAGCCCCATCATCAGCGCCAGCCAGGACATCGTGCTGGGCGCCTACTTCATCACGATCACCGAGCCCGACGACACGCGTCCCGAGTCGGAACTGCGTGCATTTCGCAATCCGATGGAGGCGCGTCTTGCCTTCGACATGGGCACGATCGGCCTCCACGAACGCATCGTCGTCCGGGTCGATGGGTTCGACGAGATCGTCAACGAGCAGCGCGCCCCCGCCGAGCCCATGCCCGAGAACCGGCGCATCGTCACGACCATCGGGCGCATCATGTTCAGCGAGATCCTCGCGCCCGGCATGCCGTTCTACAACTGCGCCATCGGCAAGAAGGGCTGCGGACGCGTCATCGACGACGCGTACAAGTACGCCGGCAAGCCCGCCACCATCGACTTCCTCGATCGCCTCAAGGACCTGGGATTCAAGCAGTCCACCATCGCCGGGCTCAGTTTCGGCGTCATGGACATGCGCGTCCCCGAGCAGAAGAAGCAGCTGCTCGCCGAGGCCCAGAAACGCGTCGATCGCGTCGAGAAGAACTACGAGCGTGGCATCATCACCGAGCGCGAACGCTACAACCAGCTCCTCGACATCTGGGCGCACTGCCGCGAGCAGGTCACCAAGGCCCTCATCGAGACGCTCAAGAACGACCGGCGCGACGAGCAGGGGCGCTATGTCAGCATCGAGAAGAAGGAGGGCAGGCACTACCTGAACCCGATCTACCTCGCCAGCGACTCGGGCGCCCGAGGCAACATCAGCCAGATGATGCAGCTCGCCGGGATGCGGGGCCTCATGGCCAAGCCCTCGGGCGAGATCATCGAGACGCCCATCCGCGCAAACTTCCGCGAGGGCCTCTCCATCCTCGAATACTTCAGCTCCACCCACGGCGCCCGCAAGGGCCTTGCCGACACGGCCCTCAAGACCGCCGACTCGGGATACCTCACACGCAAACTCTGCGACATCGCCCAGAGCGTCATCATCTCCGAGTACGACTGCGGCAGCCGGCGCGGCATCATGAAGAAGGCCATCTACAAGGGAGAGCAGGTCGATGTGCCCCTGCGCGACCTCATCTACGGACGCGTCAGCGTCAACACCATCATGAACCCCGTCACCGACGAGGTCATCGTCGCCGAGAACGAGATGATCACCATGGAGGCCGCCGAGAAGATCGAGGAACTCGGCATCGACTCCGTCCTCGTCCGAAGCCCGCTCACCAGCGAGGCCCGCAGCGGCTGCAGCGTCCTGGACTACGGCATGGACATGTCCACCGGAAAACTCGTCGAAGAGGGCATGGCCGTCGGCATCATCGCCGCTCAGTCCATCGGCGAGCCCGGCACCCAGCTCACCATGCGGACCTTCCACACCGGGGGCATCGGCACCCGGGACATCGCAGAGAGCGAGATCCGCGCAAGCCACGAGGGAACCATCGAACTGCGCGAGTGCGGCGAGGTCGAGACCGAGGACGAGGACGGCAACAGCGTCCTTGTCGCCGTCAAGCGCAACGGCGAACTCGCCATCCTCGACGACAAGGGACGCGAACTCGACAAGGCAAAGGTGCCCTACGGCGCCTACATCCATGTCCGGTCCGGACAGGAGGTCAAGAAGGGACAGGTGCTCATCACCTGGGACCCCCACCGCACCCCCATCCTCGCCGAGAAGGCCGGCACCATCCAGTTCGTCGACATCGTCGAGGGCAAGACCTATCGCCTCGAGGACGGACCGGGCGGGCGCAAGGAACGCGTCGTCATCGAGCACAAGGGCGAACTGCATCCCCAGATCAACATCGTCGACGAAAACGGCAAGATCCTCGACTTCCACTACATCCCCGCCAAGGCCCGCCTCGAGGTCGAGGAGGGACAGCAGGTCGCCGCAGGACAGATGATCGCACGACAGCCCCGCGCCGCCGCGGGCTCGGCGGACATCGTCGGCGGACTCCCCCGCGTCACCGAGATCTTCGAGGCCCGCAAGCCCAAGGACCCCTCGGTCATGGCCGAGATCTCCGGTCGCGTCGAACTCCACAGCGACCTGCGCAAGGGCAAGATGACCATCCGCGTCATCAGCGATTCGGGCATCGAGAAGGACCACCATGTGCCCAAGGGCAAGGCCCTGCTCGTCCACACGGGCGATGTCGTCAACGCGGGCGATCCCCTCACCGAGGGCCCGCTCGTCCTGCAGGACATCCTCCGGATCCGCGGCGAGGAGGCGCTCTGGTACTACATGATCGAGGAGGTCCAGAGCGTCTATCGCGCCCAGGGCGTCGCGATCAACGACAAGCACATCGAACTGATCCTCAGCCAGATGCTCCGCAAGGTGCGCGTCGACAACCCGGGCGACACCGACCTGCTCCCGCACGAGGTCGTCGACAAGTGGCTCTTCCGCCAGAAGAACGCCGAGATCGCACGCCTGGTCCGCATCACCGATCCGGGCGACACGGACCTCAAGGTGAACGAACTCATCGAGCGCGATATCGTCAAGGAGGCCAACGCCCGCGCAGAGGCCGAGGGCAAACAGCCCGCCAAGGCCAAGAAGGCCAAGCCCGCCACCGCCACCACGCTCCTGCTGGGCATCACCAAGGCCTCGCTCTCCAGCGAGTCGTTCCTCTCGGGCGCCAGCTTCCAGGAGACCACCAAGGTGCTCACCGAGGCATCCCTCAAGGGCGCCGTCGATGAGCTCGTCGGACTCAAGGAGAATGTCCTGCTCGGACACCTCATCCCCGCCGGCACCGGCTATCGCAAGTACCAGGCCATCCGGGTCAGGAAACTCGCCGAGCCCCCGACGGTGGAAGTCGACGAGGAGGCCATGCTGCTCGAGGCCGCCGCCGCCGCCGAGGCGATGGGGGCGAACCCGAACGAGTCGCTGGGCGTGCCCACCGTCGAGGTACGCGACCTGCCCGTGGGCGAGAACGCGGATTCCGTCGGATGATGCCCGACATCACCCGGGCAACGCGTCCCGTGCCCCCTTGGGCGTTCCCTGGGCATTCCCGCGACCCACGGCGCAGATGGGACCATGACCGTTTCACCGTCGCGTGGCGGCACAGCACGCCGCTTCACTGACGAACCAGCACGCCGCACCCGGGAGGGTCTCGCACCATGGCCGATGATGTGCAGGCACAGGCCCAGCGGTTCCGCGACGACTACGCACGCGTGCGTGAGCAGATCGAACGCGTCATCGTCGGCAACCGCGACATCATCGACGCCGTGCTCACCTGCCTGTTCACGGGCGGACATGTGCTGCTCGAGGGGCCGCCGGGCATCGGCAAGACGCTCCTCATCCGGACGCTCAGCCGCGCCCTGAGCCTGGACTTCCGCCGGATCCAGTTCACGCCCGACCTCATGCCCGCGGACATCGTGGGCACGACAGTCGTCCACGAGGTCGAGACGCCCGAGGGGCGATCGCGCGAGTTCCGCTTCCAGGCCGGCCCGATCTTCGCCCAGATCGTCCTCGCCGACGAGATCAACCGTGCCACGCCCAAGACCCAGTCCGCTCTGCTCGAGGCCATGCAGGAGCGCAGCGTCACCGTCGCCGGCAGTTCGCACCGCCTGCCCGAGCCGTTCTTCGTCATGGCCACACAGAATCCCATCGAGCAGGAGGGGACCTATCCGCTGCCCGAGGCCCAACTCGACCGCTTCCTCTTCAAGGTCCTCGTGGGCTACTCCTCGCGCGAGGAGCTGGCGGAGATCCTGAACAGGACCACCGCCGGGACCACTCCCGAGCCCGAGTCCGTCCTCGATGCGAAGACGATCCTGGCTCACCAGCATCTGGTCCGGCGCGTCGCGATCGCGCCGCGGATTCAGGACTACGCCATCCGCATGGTGCTTGCAACGCACCCCCAATCCCCGGATGGATCGTCGTCGGTCGCCTTCAGCACGCCGATGGTGGACAAGTTCGTCCGCTATGGGGCAAGCCCCCGGGCGGCTCAGGCACTCGTGCTGGGCGCCAAGTGTCGCGCGCTGCTCGATGGGCGCCCCGCCGTGAGCACCGACGACATCCGGGCCATCGCATTGCCGGCCCTGCGCCATCGCGTCCTCCTGAACTTCGAGGCCCAGGCCGAGGGCGTCTCCGCCGACGCCGTGATCCGCAACATCGTCGACACGCTCCCGATCGAGGCCGCCTAGCGTCCGTCCCGATGGAGCCCTTGCTGACCGCATCTCGCCCGCGCGTTCGGTCGGGGTGTCCCTGCGATCCTCGGACGACGCGTGCTGCTCTCCTGATCGCGATCCTGATCTCATTGCTCGTATCCAGCGCCCACGCCCAGCGCGGGTTCCGCCCGCGGATCGACGCCGTCGTGTTCGTGCCGGATCGTCCGCTGGTCATCCCCATCGCGAGTGAGACGGGCGCCGTTCCCCGCCTGCGACGGGGCGATGTGGTCGCGGGCCAGCGTCCGCTCCGTGCGCGTGTGCGATGGATCGCCCGCGCCGTGCGTCAGGATCGCCCGTCTGCGCTTGCCGTCTGGCTCGAACTGCACAGCCGCTGGCGCGTCGCCGAGGCTCCCTCGACGGGCGAGGGCTTCTATGCGCTCGTGGTCGATGCGCCGGATGATCCGACGAGCGAGATACGGGTCGCAGGGCGCACGGTCCGCCTCGTGCGCCCATCGCCTGCGGCTCCGGTGCGTCCGCTCGACGAGGACCGCGATCTGGTCGCCGCCCTCGAGGCCGAGCTGCGCGACCCGTTCTGGCGATGGCATGCGATCCTCGGCCTGGAGCGCCTGGGGCGAACACCGACGCCGACGCCTCAGGAAGATCCGATCCTCGAAGCCTGGGCGGCGCAGGAGACGGACGCGTGGCGTGAGGGGCTGCGTCGCCTTGCGCAGGCGGATCCGGGGCTGTCGGCACGCCTCCAGCGGCGTCTCTGGCTCACCGCACGGTTTGGCGGTTCCGCCCGCTGGCCCGTCTGGCCCGCCTCGCCAACCGATCTCGCCGACCTTCGCGATGCGCTCCTGGCGCCCGCGCGCATGGTCGACCGTGTGCGCGCCTGGCTCGACGACCAGACGCGCGTGTTGACCTGGGTGGATGAGACACGAAGCGACGATGGCATGCCGATCCTCGGTGCCCTGAATCTCGACGACGAGCCCCGCGTGCTGTGGGTCCGATCGCAACCGCCCGTGCCGCATGAACTTCCGCCGCTGGAGAGTGTGCGGATCCCGCTTGCCGGACAGGCCCCGTGGACGATCGCCACGCCGGACGGCGAGTTTCGTCTCGCCGATCCTGCGAGAGCCATACCGCTGCATCCCCCGGGCCTCGTGATGGCGCCGCTGCTGGGCGACTGGACGCTGCGTTCGTTGCTGCTCGCCTCGCCCAGACGCGACGAGGGCACGGCAGGCCTGTTCTTTCTGCAGCGAGGCGACGATCTGGTCCCCGAGGACCCGGGGGTGATTCGGAGATTCGACGCCCCGCCGCGTCCGACGCTCTACTTCGAGCGGCGCGAGTCCATGCGTGAGGCCCGCCTGTGGCTCGGCCCGCAGCGGGCGCCGGACGCGATCGTGCGCATCACGGGCGAGGGTCAGGTGCGCGACGAGCGGACACGCACGCCCATCGATGGCGCGCGCACGATCGTGGATCCCGATCGGCTGGTCAGCCTGATCCCGCTGCCCGCGCATCTCGTGAATGCAGGGGAGTTGCTCATCGGACTCGAGGTCATCGACACGGGCGGGATGCGTTGGAGCTGGCCCGCGGCTCGCATGCCGTGGCAGACCCAGCCTGCGCGCAGCACCGTCGATGTGCGCACATGGGACGGCTTTCGTCGATAAGGCAAGCGCGTGTCAGGCGCGCATCTGGAGGGCATAGACCACCCACTCGACGAGGGCCAGGACTCCAGCGGCAAGGACGAACCAGTGCCAGATCTCGGTCGGTCCGCCCTCGCCATCGTTGCCGGATCGAACCTCGCGTCCTGCGATGCGCAGCGCATCACGAGCGACCAGTGAACTCTCGCGCGGGCTGGCGAGGTTGACGGCGATGCGTTCGGGGGTGGCCCCCCGGACCTCGTAGATTCCCGCACGGGGGATGGGGGCCATGAGGATCTGGCGGCCCACCTCGGCCTCGCGGACGCGCAGGACCGTCCCGGATGCGTCGAGCAGTTCGACGCGCTGTGCGGTCGCCACCAGTGAGACAGGATCGTCCGTGCGCAGGGCGCGTCCCCGCGTGCTGAAGGCGTCCGGGACGAGCGTGCTCACGGCATTGGCGATGAAGATCGGGAATCCGAAGTGGAGCGCCCAGTTGGAGTCTTCCAGATCGAAGGCGACGAGCAGACGGGGGTGCGGGGCTCGCCGATCCAGGGCGATCAGCGGTCCGGTGCGACCCAGGGCCAGCGGATCGATGCGCGGGTCCTCGGGCAGGGCGATGCTGCGTGCGACGAGCAGGGCATCCAGCGGCACATCGCGCAGCACGGGGTGGTTGCGTTCCCAGTTGAGCACGCCCGTGGGCTCGTCGATGGTTTCGGTCGGTTGGTTCGGGAGCACGCCCAGGGCGAGGATCGGCGCATCGATGGGCGGAAGGCCCGTCGGCGGCACCGCCGCATCGAGGACCACGAGATCGGCGCCCTGCAGCGCGGCGGCGGCCCGCGCATCGCTCGGGCTCGCGGCGTCGATCACCATCAGCGATCGCGGGCGGAGTTCTCGCAGCACGGCCTCCAGGAGCATCCAGCTCGCCGTTCGGCGCGTCGTGTCGCGCACGACCACGATCGCCGGAGCGATGGGGGGATCGAGCACGAGCTGGGCGCGATTATCGGACTCCAGCGGATCGGCAGGCTCGAGCTGGGCGACGAGCACGCCGGCACCCTCGCTCGCAAACTCCAGCGCCAGGGGGCGCCGGCTCGGTGCATCCGGCGTGGCTTCTTCTGCGCGGAAGACCACCGGCTCGCGGGCGACGGTCTGTTCGTTGAAGGAGACGGTCAGGACACCGGCACCCTCGGGTGCTGCGCTCTGGATACGGGCGAAGATGCGGATGCGGGAGGGGTCGTCGAAGTCCCGGCGGGCGCTGAGGGCCGTGATGCCCAGATTCTCGGGCTGCACATCGGGGACGACGGCGTCGAGGCGGACCCGGGCGCCGGCGATGGTCAGGGGGGTGTCCGGGTCGATGCCGCCATCGCTGTAGATGATGCACAGGGCGTTCGGCGAGGACGCTTCCTCGTCCTGCGGGCGAGCCGAGGCGATGAGCGCTTCGGCCAGCTCCAGCGCAGCGGGCAGGTCGTCTTCCTGATCGGTCGGCTGGATCAGCGAGACGGCGCGCCGGCAGGCATGCAGATCCCGTGTGAATGCCTGGATCGTGCGGGGGCGGGCGCCGGCGCCGATGATGGCGATTCTTGGGGTGCGACCGGCGCGTCGGAGCGCGTCGATGGTCCGGCGTGCTCGGCGCTTGGCCTCGTCCAGGCGCGAGGGGGACACATCGCGGGCCTGCATGGACGCCGACCGGTCGATGATGAGGACGACGAGGTCGGCGCGAGCGCCCGTCGCGTCGATGGCCGGGCGGGCCAGGGCGATCAGCAGCAGGAGCAGGATGAGCATGCTCAGCAGCAGGTGCCAGCTGGGGCGGATCCAGCGGAAGGGGACATTGGCCTGCAGGTCGCGCACCGCCTGCTCCCAGAGCATGGTCGATGGCACGCGCACGGGGCGTCGCCGGAGTTTGAGCAGGAAAAAGAGCAGGAGCATCGGGACGGCGATCGCCCCTGCGATCAGGGCCGGGATGGGGTTGAGGAAGGTCACCGCTGGGTGGTGCTCGCGTTGTCGGGCAGGGGCTTGAATCCACGGGCGACGATGTAGATCTCCCGGCTGACATCGCGGCTTGCGCGCGGCTTGAAGCCTCGTGCCTCACGGAACATGGACTTCGTGCGGGCGAGCAGGTCGGGATAGGTCTCGCACTCGAGGACCTTGATGGTGAGATTCCCGCGTGGGCGGAGCAGGTCGGGCAGGAGGTCCAGCACGCGCCGGCACAGGCGGACGCTGCGCAGCCCGTCGCCTGCGCCCGTGGTGTTGGGCGCCATGTCGCTGAGCACGACATCGAAGGGGCGATCGCGGGGTTCGTCGAGGGATCGGGCGATCGTCTCGGCGTCGAGTTCGTGGACATCGCCGACGATCGTGCGCACATTCGGTGCGATCGTCTGATCGACGGGCTTGCGGTCGATGCCGACGACGAGGCCGGAGGGGCCGACGAGCTCGCTTGCGACCTGGAGCCACGAGCCGGGCGCACAGCCGAGATCGAGCACGCGATCGCGTGGGCGGATGATCCGCTTGCGCTGCTGGATCTCGATGAGTTTGTAGGCGCTGCGCGCGAGGTATCCCTCTCGCTGCGCCTGACGGAAGTAGCGGTCGTGGAGCACCCGGCGAGGCATGGGGCAAGGGTATGCGCAGGG
>WGEO01000242.1 GCA_015492715.1 Phycisphaerales bacterium
GCACGCGCTCATCGCACATGACCTCGATCGGGACGGGACCGACGAGCTGCTGGGCATCGACCCCACCGGACGCCTGCTACTCGTCGACCCCGACACACCCTCCGACGAGGTTGTGTTCGTCGGACTCGATGAGCGATCGCGGCTGCTCGTGCTGGACCTCGACGCCGACGGCGAGGTCGAGATCCTCTCCGTCGGGATGAATGCCGTCCGCCTGCATGAACGGGCCGAGCCACAGGCGCCCGCAGACCTCGCACCGATCACCGCCCGATGGGAGACGACGGCCCTCACCGAGGCCCCCGGCGCCTCGGCTCTTGCCGTTTGCGACATGGACCGCGACGCCGATCTCGACCTGCTCGTGCCCGACGCCGAGGGCGACGACCTGCTCTGGCTCCTGGGCGAGCAGGGCGAGACGGCGTATTCCTTCCAGCCCGGGCCGACTATTCCGCTGGGCACGCCACCCGCGGGCGTGGCATGTGCCGACCTCGACGCCGACGGCTGGCCCGACGCCCTGAGCATCTCGCCGATGGGCCTGGGCATCCACCTGCGTATTCCCGACACCGACCAGTTCGACACAACCTTCATCGCCGTGGGGCTGAGCGAAGCCCGCGATCTCGTCGTCGCGGATCTGGACCGCGACGCCGACCTCGACGCGATCGTCGTGGGCGATGACCGTGTGCTCGCCATCGTGCACGATGCTGGGACCTGGAGCGTGCGCACGCTCGACGAGGATGCCCCCGGGGCCCGCCGGGTGCAGGTCGTCGACCTCGACCGCGATGCAAGACCCGACCTGCTCGTCGAGGCCCAGGGGCCCGACGCCCTCTGGATCCGTTCCCTCGAGACGGTCCCTGCGCGATCGCTCGTCCGCCTGGGCGTGCTGGACGCCCTGAGCGTGCTGGCGATGGATGCCGACGGCGACGCCCACGAGGACATCATCGCATCGCCCGCCATCGGCACGCTCCTGAGACATACCAATGCCTTCCCCCATCGATCGGGCGTCTTTCCCCGCATCGCCCCCGTCGATGACACGCGCGACGGGGCATTCCATGTCTTCGCCGCCGACCTCGACGCCGACGGAGACAGCGACATCGCCTCGGCGTCGTTCAATGCCGACGAGATCGCCTGGCACGAGCAGGTCGGCGACCTGTGGATCACCCATCCCATCGCGCAGCCCATCAACGGCCCGACGAGCGTCATCGCATGCGACTTCGACCTCGACGGACGCACCGACCTCGCGGCGTCCGGCAGCCTCGACGACACCATCTGGTGGTTCCGCAACGAGGGAGGCATCCCCCCGACCTTCACACCCATGCTCATCGCCGACGACGCCGACGGCGTGTTCTCCATCGCCGGCGCCGATATCGACCGCGATGGACGCCCGGACCTGATCTGCGCCGAGAAGAACAGCGACCGCGTGCGCTGGTTCCGCAACACGGAGTCGCAGCTGGGCATCGACTGGGAGAGTGGGCTCGTGCAAGCGGGCGTCGACGGCGCGTTCAATGTCGCGATCGCCGATGTCGATGGCGACACACGCCCCGATATCCTCGTCGCCTCACGCGACGACGACAGCGTGCGACTCATCCTCAATCGCGCGGGTCCCTCGTTCGAGTCCGTCACACTGACGACCCGCGCCGACGAGGCCGCCTGTGTGGGCGCCGCAGACCTCGACGCAGACGGAAACATGGATGTCTTCAGCGCCTCGCGACGCGACGGAAAGGTGCTCTGGTTCGAGAACGCCGGCGGCGACCCGCCGACCTTCATCGAGCACACGATCCGCGAGGAACTCTTCGGCGCCACCTGGGTGCGAGCCCTGGACCACGACGACGACGGCGACCTCGACCTCGCCTGCGCCGTGCGCGACACCGGCGCCGTCGTCCTCTTCATCAACGACGGCGCATCGCCGCCAACCTTTACTTCCCGAACTCTTGTGGACACCATCGACTTCGCCTCGTGCGTCGAGCCGGTGGACCTCGATCGCGACGGACGCACCGATCTGACCGTCGCCGGCGTCAGCGCCGACCTCGTTGCGACATTCCGAAATCTGGGAGGTGTCGCGGCCCTCGATGCGTCGGACATCGCCCCGCCGGAGATCCCGGCCTGGGGCGTAGCCCCCCTGATGCGCCTCGACCTGGCCAGCAGAGCCCACGCGGGCGAGCCCGACATCCGCCTCGAACGCATCCGCATCGTCATCGAGGACGAGCACGCCGCCCCGCTCCCGGGCGACGACCTGCGCCGACTCTTCCAGCGCCTCTGGCTGGCGATCGATGAGGACGATGGCGTGTTCGATCCCCTCGTCGATCGCGTGCTGCTGGAGATCGACCTGCCCTCGCTCGCCGACGGCACGCTCGACCTGACACTGCCCGACGACGCCCTGATCGCACCCGGGTCGTCGCTCCGCCTCTATCTGGCCAGCCGGATGGCGCCCCAGGCCGGGCTTGCCGACCTGACCACATTCCTCCTGACGCACGACGCACAGGACGCGGCACCCGTGGAAACACGCACGGGCCTGCCCGTCGCCATCGAGGACCCCAAGCTCACGATCAGCGCCACGATCCGCGCCACCTGCCCAGCCGACATGACGACCAGTGCCGATCCCAACGATCCGGGCTACGGCGTGCCCGATGGTGTCGTCGATGTCAACGACTACGCCTATTTCCAGACCCTCTGGGATCTCGCCGACCCACGCACGGACCTGACCGGCAGCGCCGATCCGATGGACCCCGCCTACGCGATCCCCAACGGCCTCGTCGATCTCGACGACCTGTTCTTCTTCCTCGATCGCTTCAACGAGGGCTGCTGAGCCCGTCCAGGATCTGCCCGACCCGCACCTGCCATGTGTGCTCGCGCAGCACACGCCGCAGCGCACGGTCGGCCATGCGCGCACGAGCCGCGTCATCGTCGATCAGCGCCCGCGCCGACTCCAGAGCGCCCGCGGGCGTCCGGAAGGTCGCGATCTCCCCGCCGGGCGTCAGCACACGCTCGATCCCGGGACGCTCGCGCATCAGGCAGACGCGCCCGCAGGCGCTGATCTCCAGCGGCTTGAGATTCACCCCGACCTCGTCCTGCTGGCGCATCACATTCAGGGCGATCCGCCCTCGCGCATAGGCCCGGTGCTGATCCTCATACGCGAGCTCACCCAGACGCTCGCCCCGATAGTCCCAGCCAGCCAGCGCCGAGCCCGACCCGAACACCGCACATCGAAGGTGACGCGACAGGTAACAGATCACGAACGCGCGCTCGAACTGCTCGACACTCCGGAGGGCCATGCTCGTGCGCACGAACAGCGACGATCGCGATCGCAGTTCGTCGCCGGCGCGTCGAAGACGCGCATCGCCCTCGCCCAGGGCATCGATCCGCTCGAGCATGGGCGTGTCGCGATCGCGCAGCTGCCAGCGCAGCAACTCCTCGCACAACTCGCCCAGCGGCGCCTCGGACTCGCTCTGACGGACGATCTCCGCCAGGCGCGCGCGCACCTGCTGTGCCTGCTCGCTGCGAATCTCTTCCATATCCGGATCGCTGCTTGCCAGGGCACGCTCCATCAGCGGGCTCATGGGCGGGTCGCCCGGGCCGATCCCGAACACGATGTCGAACTCCGGCGACGCTTCGACGGGGCGGAAGACCTCCTCGTTGATCCCGTAGGGATGATCCAGCACCTGTCCGAAGCCCAGCACCTCGCGCATCTCGCGGGCCAGCGCCGGGTTGTTGATGAGGTGGTGGACGAACGGCCCCCGCAGGACCGGCGACCCGAACAACTCCCAGAACTCCTCGCCGTGTGCCCAGTGCGGCGCGTCGAGCCAGAACATGAGATGGGGCGACTCGATGAGATCGAAGAAGGTCGCCGCCTCGCCGTTGCGCCGTCCGTTGGCCAGCGACATGATCGCGTTGGCCCACATTCCAACGGACAGATCGATCCGGTTCGAGCGGATGAGCCCCGCGACGATGGACGCGACATCCTGCATGAGGGCCGTGCGCGCCTGCGCGTGGCGCTCGTACAGCTGGCGGATGGGATGGAGTTCCCAGATGATCGTTTCGTGCCCGCTCTGGGCGAAGCCGCGGATCATGTCGCGGAAGATGCTGCGTGAGTTCGTGCCGGGCTGAAGGAAGAAGAGCACGCGCATCGTGGGCCCCTCATGCGGGCTGGCGCAGTAGCGCCCCATAGCCCAGCCGTTCGAGTGCGTGGGCGTCGCAGCGGGCCAGGAGCGCATCGCTCTGCTCGGGTGTGATGACCTCTCGCCAGCGCTCGAGGCTGTCCGTGTGGGGGGCGTCGTGCAGGCGCGTGTTCTCGTCGCCGTAGCCCTCGTCGTGGGGTGATCCCCCGTAGCGGATCATCTTCGCCTCGAACGGCACCTCCAGAAAGTCGCAGAGGCGTCGGCAGGTCTCCTCGGGCGCCCGGCACAGGTCCTCGTATCGCACGCATTGAGCGCGCGATGCGACCAGATCTGCCAGCGAGGCCAGGCGTGCGAGGTCGCCCGCGACGCCGGCGAATCGCGACTCGACACTCGGGCTGTTCGCGTGCTTCCAGGTATGGCGGGCGGTCGCCAGGGCACGCGGATCGCGCGCCAGGATGATGAAGCGTGCCCGTGGGAAGATCTGCGCCAGGGCCGGGGCGATTGTCAGGTAGGGCGGGGTCTTGTCCACGAACCAGCGCACGGAGCCGTCCATGTGCGCCGCGTAGAAGCAGTGGGCGAACGCACGCACGCAGTCGATGAACTGCTGCTGCGAGAGGTGCCCGCGCAGGGCGGCGGCGGCCTGGGCGGGGTTGTATCGCGGGCATTGCCCCTGACCCTCCCACAGGTTCAGCAGGGGCAGGAGGAACCAGGTCTCGGCGGGGCTGAGGATCCGGCTGTGCGAGTCGAGCATCTTGCGGAGCAGGGTCGTGCCCCCGCGGAACGGGCCGATGAGGAAGCAGAGGCCCTCACCCAGTTCCGCCGGGTTCTGGCTGGTCGGGATCTGGTCGGTCACGGACGGGTTATCGGCGGATGGTGCGGCTTTGATTCGTCTTTTCTCGATCCGCGCCGGACTTGACGCTACCTTGTGGGCAGGCTTTGGGGGGAGCCCGGCGTTGCGTGCGCGGTCCGGAGCGGGACGCGACACGCACGCGGACACAGGCAGGGATACCCGGTCTCGGAGACAGGAGAGGAATACCCATGCGGACGGTACTTGCACTGACGGCGGCGATGATTCTGGGCGGGTTGTGCCAGGCCCAGGAACTCACCTCGAAACGCATCCTGAACGGGCTGAGCCTGGCGCTCTATGTGACGCATGCGCCGGACGATCCGGATCGGATCTACATCGTGCGCCAGCGGGGCATCATCAATGTCTACAACCTCCAGACGGAGGAGCTGGGGGTGTTCCTGGATCTGACGGGCACCGTCTCGACGAGCGGCAACGAGCGCGGGCTGTTCAGCCTGGCGTTTCACCCGGACTTCGCCAACAACAGGCTCTTTTATGTGAACTACACGAAGCAGGTCGCCTCGGGCGAGCACCCGACCGTGATCGAGCAGTACACGGCGATCGACCACGACACGGCGGACGAATCCTCGGCGCTGCAGATCCTGACCTTCCCGCAGGACTTTGCGAACCACAACGGCGGCTGGTGCGCCTTCGGACCCGACGGATACCTCTATATCGCGACGGGAGACGGGGGGAGCGGCAACGACCCGCGTCAGCGCGCCCAGGACCTCGGGCAGTTCCTTGGCAAGATGCTGCGGATCGATGTCGACGGCGACGACTTCCCGCAGGATCCGGGGCGGAACTACGCGATCCCCGCGGACAACCCGTTCGTCGGCGTGCCCGGCGCACGCGAGGAGATCTGGGCCTATGGGCTGCGCAACCCGTGGCGCTGCAGTTTCGAGCGCGGCATCGGGCGCCTCTACATCGCCGATGTCGGGCAGAACGCCCGCGAGGAGATCAACATTCAGGAGGCGTCGAGCACGGGCGGTGAGAACTACGGCTGGCGCTGCTACGAGGGCACGCGTGTGAACATCACGACGGGCGACTGCGACCCGCTGCCGGACCCCGTGGTCTTTCCCGTGCACGAGTACACGCACGCCGGCGGGAACTGCTCGATCACGGGCGGGTACAGCTACCAGGGCAGCGCGATCCCGGGCCTGCAGGGCACCTACTTCTTCAGCGACCTGTGCTCGAACCGGATCTGGAGTTTCCGCTGGGACGGCAGCCAGGTGACCGAGTTCACGGATCGCACCGCGGAACTTGCTCCCGATGTCGGGACGATCAACAGCGTGGTCTCGTTCGGCGAGGACTTCTTCGGCGAGATGTACATCGTGGGCGGAGGCGAGGTCTTCCGGATCGAGAAGCGATGCTGCCCGGCGGATATCGACTGCAACGGCGTGCTCGACGCCGACGACTTCTTTGCCTATCTCGACCTGTTCGCGGCGGGCGACCCCGACGCGGACCTGACGGGCAACGGCGTCGTGGATTCCGTGGATTTCTTCGCGTATCTGGACCTCTTCGCGGCGGGGTGCTGAGCGACGGGTAACTCTCTCAGGAAGCAGAGACGGGAACCGCATATGCCACACGAGCTCGATCCATGCTCGACGGCATCAAGCAATGGGTTCATGGCATTTATCCACCCACAGGCGAGATTGTGCACCGTGGTTGCGCAGCTTTCGATCGACTTCCTTTCCTCTGAACGGCCCGTGCCACCATGCCGTATCTCTCGTCATCGTTCAGGCTTGAAAAAGCGATCATTTCTCTTGCAATCCTTCATCACCGACGATACACAGTTACTCTATAATCGGACATATTGTCCTTGATATCTGACGGAGGATGTGTCAATGGATTACACAAGATTCTCGATTGTGGCATCCGCCTTGACTTTGGGAAGTGCGGCAGCTCAGCCCTGCCCGGAGTTGCTTGGGCAGGCATCCCTCCCGATCAGTCCCGGTGAGGCTCGTGCCACCATTCTCGATGGCCCACTCCTTTATGTGGGGACCCGAGATGACGGGGTGCGGATCTTTGATGTCTCCGACCCGAGCACGCCGACTTTCCTTGGAGCAGCAACGGAGGCCACCAGCATCCGAGACTTCGCCGTTTCCGGTTCCATGCTTTATGTGGGCAACTTCAGGGGATTGTGGATATACGATGTGAGCGATCCCTCCAATCCGGCGCTGCAAAGTCGTTTGTCATGTGATTCCGACTGCTCGACCTCTGTGAGTCCTGCGGGCGTCGCGGCCTCTGGTACGATGGCGTATGTGATCAACAGTCAAGGCTCGCTCCCAGTGGTCATGTCCGTCGATGCGTCAGATCCCGTAAACCCGGTTGTTGTAGGCACAGCGCCCTACAGCGGTGAATGTGCCGGTGACGCCGAGATACATGGCAACATCCTCTTCGGCTTGCCATGTGACCCCTCCAATGGCGGAAGCACCAAGATTCAGGTTTGGGATGTGACCGATCCCACTGAGTTGGTGGAACTCTATTTCAACAGTGTGGGGAGCGGCTTTTCTCGAAACATGCCGATTGACATCAATGGTGACGCTGTCACAGTGTCAATCTCTGATGTGTTCGGCATGGATTTCAAGTTCTACGATGCAAGCGATCCCAGCAATCTGATATTCGTCCGCCAGGACTTCTTCGATGGAGCCGACTATGGCGGTTACGCAAGCGACGGGGCTCTGGGTGTGCAGGCGTTTGACAATGAACTTCGCGTCTTGGATACCACGATCCCCTACGATCCCATTGCCATCGCCAGTGTTCAGGTTGCCTCGGATATTGAATCGGTGGATGTCGAGGGATCGCTTGCTGCTGTGGTTTCCGGAGCATCGGTCATGCTCTTTGACCTGAGCGGATGTGGATCCTGCCCGGCCGATCTGGATGGGGATGGCGATGCCGATACCGATGACTTCTTTGCCTACCTCGACGGCTTCGCGACGGGTGACATCGGTGTCTGTGATATTGATGGGGACGGCAGCTGCGACTCTCTTGATTTCTTCGCGTATCTGGACCTCTTCGCGGCGGGGTGCTGAGCGCCCGGCGTTCGAGCCTTTCCGCCTCGACGGCATCGTGGGGGCGGCGCATCTGGTATAGAACGGGCGGGGCGCGGGGCAACCCGCGTCCCGTCGTTCGTGTCCGCCGGCGGGCGCAGCGCGTGTGGTGCAGGTGCCCGGGACCGGGTTCTCGCGGAGTCCGGTGGAAAAGGAGAATCACAGATGCTGCTTCGATGTGCGATGGTGTGCCTGATGGCGGGGACAAGCGTGGCTCAGGTCGTGCCCCAGCCCACGGGCGAGGCGGGCACGCCGCGCACGCAGGGTGAGAGGATCGACGACGCCCCGGGCAGGCGTCCGAGTGTTTCGACGCCCGCCGGGCGCTATGAACTGGGCCCGTTCATCGCGATCCAGGCCAATGTGGATGGCAACGGGAACAACATCGCGGGCGATGCGGCCAACGAGCCGAGCATCGGCGTGGATCCCACAGCATCCAATCGCCTCGTCGTCGGGTGGCGTCAGTTCGACACGATCAACTCCAACTTCCGGCAGGCGGGCTTCAGCTCGAGCATCGACGGTGGGCGGACCTGGCGCCCCATGGGCATCATCGAGCCCGGCGTGTTCCGCTCGGACCCGGTCGTGCGGTTCGACGATGAGGGCAACGCCTACTACGCCAGCCTGACCATCACCAATCGCAACGAGTTCCTCAATGACACCTTCATCTCGAGCGATGGCGGGCAGACCTGGCCCGTCAAGACCTTCGCGTTCGGCGGGGACAAACTCTGGTTCGCCATCGACGACTTCACCCACAACGGCCCGGCGAAGATCTACCAGGCCTGGAATGTCGCGGGCAACGAGTTCTTCCCGGCCCAGTTCAACCGGTCGCTGGACGGCGGGCTGAGTTTCGATACGCCCGTCGAGTACGATCCGGGCGGATTCCGCCAGCCGAGTTTCGGACAGGTCGCCGTCGGGCCCGACGGGGCGGTGTATGTCGTCGGCGGATGGAACGGCGGGCCGAGCGACATCCTGTGGATCGCCCGCTCGGACGATGCGCAGGATCCGAATGTGCAGACGCCCACATTCAGTGTGGCGACGATCGACCTGTCCGGGGGCGCCGGGTTCGCGTTCTTCGGCGGTGGTGGCTCTCCCAACCCGGCGGGGCTGATCGGGCAGGCGAACATCAGCGTCGATCCCGTCTCGGGTGATGTCTATGTCGTGGTTCCCGTGTTCGGGCTGTTCGGCGGCGGGAGCGTCGATATCGCCCTCTTCAAGAGCACCGATCGGGGAAATACATGGAGTGCCCCGGTGCGCGTCAACGACCAGACCACGAACACCTGGAACTGGTTCGGAACCATGAGCGTCGCCCCGAACGGACGCATCGATGTCGTGTTCAACTCCAATCGTGAGAACACGGGCAGCCCCCGCCTCAACAGGACCTACTACACCTTCAGCACCGACGGCGGGCAGACCTTCAGCAGCGACCAGGCGATCACGCCCGTCTGGGATTCATGGATCGGCTGGCCGGACCAGAACAAGATCGGCGACTACTACGACATGATCTCCGACCGTGTCGGTGCACACCTGATCTTCAGCACGACGCTCAACGGCGAGCAGGATGTGTACTACATGCGCATCGGCGACTACGACTGCAACGGCAACGGCGTGGGCGACAGCGACGACATCGCCAATGGCGACGCGCAGGACTGCAATGCCAACGGCATCCCCGATTCGTGCGAGATCGCGGCCGGTGCCGTCAGTGACGACAATGCCAACGGCGTGCCCGATGAATGCGAGACCTGCCCTGCGGACCTGGACGGGAGCGGGGTGCTGGACGCGGACGACTTCTTCTTGTATCTGGACCTCTTTGCCGCGGGCGATCCGCGGGCCGATATCACCGGCAACGGCGTGATCGACGCCAACGACTTCTTCGCCTATCTGGACCTCTTCGCGGCGGGGTGCTGAGCGCCCGTCAACGCAATCCGAAAGCCACGACCGGGCTCATCGCGGCCCGGTTTTTTTCGTGCGATTCCGGATGCTCGCCTGTAGAATGGCCGTTGATGGAGGCTCGATTCATGCGACGCAGCACCACCTGTCTCGGTCTGATGCTCCTGTGTCCGCTGGCGGGGGGGCAGGTCGACCTGCCTCCGGACATCATCGTCCGGGAAGACGATCTGTACGACAATCTCATCGACGAGAACGACGGGCGGCGGTTTCTGCGATTCGGAACGGGCACGGCGAATGTCGGAACCGGCCCGCTGTACCTGCGGGGCGGCGAGGTCAGCGGCACGACGCGCGAGGTCTGGCAGCGGATCTTCCGCGACGACGGCTCGTGGTATGAACGCCTCGCCGGGTACTTCATCTACCACCCCGAGCACGATCATGTTCACATCGAGAACTGGACGGTGTATCGCGTGCGCGAGGTCGTGGGTGAGGACGGCGTTGGAGCCGTGCTCGCCGAGGGACCCAAGACGAGTTTCTGCATCATCGACTTCGGCGTCTACGACGACACGCTCCCGGGCTTCGATCCGAATCCGCAGTTCGTCAGTTGCGGCGGCGATGTGCAGGGGTTGAGCGTCGGCTGGATCGACATCTACGACATCAACACGCCCGGCCAACTGGTCGAGATCACGGGGATTCCCGACGGCGTCTACTGGCTGGAGGTCGAGGCCGATCCGGAGGACCAACTGCTGGAACTGGACGAGACGAACAACATCGCACGGATCATGGTCACGATCGGCGATGTGCCCTTTGCGCCCGATGCCTACGAGGAGAACGACTCGTTCGACGAGGTCGACGCACGCCAGGAGGGCAAGCCCAACAGCCCGAATCTGGGCCCCGTCGGGCCGGCGACGCTCATCACGGGCCTGACCGTGGACGCATCCAACGACGACGACTACTACCGGTTCTACATGCCCGCGACGGGCGACGATGCCAGCCGGGTCCGCATCGACTTCGACCACTTCGAGGGCGATCTCGACCTCGACATCTACGACGCACAGCGGAACCTCGTCGGGCAGTCCAACGGCACGATCGATCACGAGCAGGTCTTCCTGCGGAACTTCGATCCGGGCTGGTACTACGCGCGTGTGTACGGTTTCGACCGCGCCCGCAGCCCGGACTACTCGCTGCAGATCGGCGTCAGCGCGAACCAGCCGCCGACGATCGAGACGCTCACCCCCCCGGCCGGCGACACGCTGCTGCAGCACGGCGAGGACACCTACGAGGTTACTTGGAACTGGAGCGATCCGGAGGCCAACGAGGCCTGGGTGACGATCTTCGTCAACACCCAGCCCGTGCTCGACGGCAACGAGGTCCTGATCGCATCGAGCATGAACACGCCCGCAGCCCTGGGCTCGCACATGCTCAACACCGCGATCATCGAGCCGGGAACCTGGTGGGTCTACTGCCAGATCACCGACGGCGGCTCGTTCGCGGGAGACTGGTCCGAGGGCACGATCACGCTGGAAGAGCACGCCTGCCCGGCAGACCTGACGGGCTCGGGCGATCCGAGCGACCCGGGCTACGGCATCCCCGACGGGAGCGTCGACGCCGACGACTTCTTCTTCTATCTCGACCTGTTCGCCAGCGGTGATCCCGGCGCCGACCTGACCGGCTCGGGCGATCCCAGCGACCCGTTCTACGGGATTCCCGACGGGAGCATCGACACCGACGACTTCTTCTTCTACCTCGACCTGTTCGTGCAGGGGTGCCCCTGATCGGAGGCCGGGTCCGATATCCGCCCCGGGTGAGGCCCGCGATTCGCATGGGAAAACCTCGATTCCGGGCGTGCGCGAGCCGGCGGGCGGTATGCTCGTCGAACATGGTACGGACTGCACCCGTGCCTGTGATTGAGACAGAAGGGAATCCAACCCATGACCGGTCGGACCATCATGCTCGTGTGCGGGCTCGCGCTCGCGAATCCGGGACATGCCCAGGCTGTCGGAGCCGACGGCGGGCCGATCTCACCCATCGTGCCCACGCGCGAGGTGGTCTTCGAGATCGAGTCCGGGCTCGTGCGCAACGACGGACGCGAGGCCGGCGTCGTGTACCAGACACAGGTGCAGGTCCCCGGCGCGTCATGGATCCGCCTGAAGTTCGATGATGTCCTGCTCAGTGGCACACCGTTTGATGGGGACCAGTCCTACCTGCGAATCACGAGCCTGCTGGACGGGGCCCAGCAGACGCTGAACATGGTGCATGTGGCCCAGTGGGACGACACGAGCGCGTACTTCAACGGCGACACGGTCCTTGTCGAACTGATCGCCAGCCCCGGCACGGGCGACAACCACCTGTCCATCATCGGCGCCTGGGCCAGCGACGAGGGCGGCAGCACGAACACCATCTGCGACGGGCGCGACGATCGCGTCCAGAGCGATGATCCGCGAGCCGCCCGCTACATGCCCATCGGCTGCACGGGCTGGCTGATCGACGACGCGGCGCACTGCTTCATCACCGCCGGGCACTGTGTCACAGGCGGGGGCGTCATGGAGTTCAATGTTCCGCTGAGCAACGGCGACTGCTCGCTGAATCACCCGCCGCCGGAAGACCAGTACGCCATCGACAACACCTCCCGCCAGTGGACCAACGGCGGAACGGGCAACGACTGGGGATACCTGGGTGTCTTTCCCAACTCCATCACGGGGCTGACCCCCTACGAGGCGCAGGGGTCGGTGAGTTTCATCCTCCAGACCGACGCCCCGCCCGCCCAGAACGACATCCGGATCACGGGCTACGGCACGAGCAATGTCTGCGTCCTCAACCAGGCCCAGAAGACCCATGTCGGGCCGTATGTCAGCAACTCGGGCACACGCCTGCAATACCGCACGGACACCACCGGCGGAAACTCCGGCTCGCCCGTCATCTACGAACCCACGGGCGAGGCCATCGGCGTGCACACGCACGGCGGGTGCTCCAACGGTGGCGGAGCCAACACGGGCACCAGCGTCGAGAACTCCGGCTGGCTGAATGCCCGTGCCAATCCGCAGGGCGTCTGCATGGGCCCCCCGGGCCCGCCCACGACGGAACTCTTCATCGCGGCAAGCCAGCTCGGCGAGATCGGCGCCATCGACCCGTCCGACGAGACCTGGGGCGTGGCGGCGACGACAGGGCTGGACTACGACGCCATGGCCTTCGATCGCACGACCCGCACCTTCTACCTCATCTCCAGCACGGGTCCCGTGCTCTATGCCATGCGCGAGAGCGACTACACGATCACCACCATCGGGACGATCTCGGGAGCCTCACGCCTGCATGGAGCCGCGTTCGATCCATCGACGGGACGCCTCTTTGCGATCGACGAGACGACGGGCCAGCTCTATGAGGTGGACACGACGACCGCTCAGGCCACGCCCATCGGCGACCCGCACGGCGGGCTCATCGGCGCCCTGGCATTCCACGAGCAGATCGGTGCGCTCTATGGCATCGACGATGTGAGCGACACCAGCGACAGCCGCCTCGTCCTCATCGACACGGGCACGGGCTTCCGCGCGACGATCGGCTCGCTCGGACGGGGCATCCGCGATGTCGACGGCCTCTCATGGCGCAAGAGCGACGGCAGGCTGTACGCCTTCAACGACGCCAATGACCGCCTCTACACCGTGGACACGGCGACGGGACAGGCGACATTCGTATCGGGTGTGGATCGCGCCACCTTCGGACCGAGTTTCGGGATGGCCGCGGGCAGCGACCCCAACGGATGCGCCGCCGACATCGACGGCAACGGGACGCTCGACGCCGACGACTTCTTCGCCTATCTCGACCTGTTCTCGTCGGGCGACGGGCGGGCAGATCTCGACGCCAACGGCGTGATCGATGCCGACGACTTCTTCCTGTACCTCGATCTGTTCGCCGCCGGCTGCTGAATCCCGAGACCGACAACGCACACACCCCAGCACACGCCGGGGTTTTTCATTCCACGAGGAATCGGCTGTGGCGCTTCGCCCTCTGGCGGTTCAGCCGGCGATGCGTTCCTGGGCCTCGCGCGGATCCTCGTCGAGCAGCAGTTCCTCGATCTTCGGCGCGTCCTTGAGGGGCTTGCCGTGCTCGTCGGTCAGGGGTTTGCCCTCGCGATAGGTGCGGATGACGGCGATCGGGTGTGCCTTCTCGTGGGCTGCCAGGCGCTCCTGAAGGGCCGCTCGCGTCTGCTCGTCCAGTTCCGCCCACTTGCCGCGCCCCCGACATTTGGGGAACCGCGAGCACCCCAGCCACGGGCCACGCACACCGGACCGCAGGTACAGCGGCGACTCGCAGGTGGGACACTTCAGATCCGTCTCCAGCGGCGGGCGCGACGGCGCCGTCACCCGACCCTGCTTGTCCAGATTCAGGATGATCCCGACATCCTCGGGCTTCTCCCCTTCTTCCAGGGCAGTCGCCAGGAAGGGCCCGAACCGCCCCGTTCGCCGGATCATCGGGCGACCCGTGACGGGGCAGCGCACATCGACAAACTCCGCCTTGCGCGGGCGCCCGTGGCGATCCACCGGGCACGCGTAGTCGCAATCCGGATAGCGCGAACAACTCAGGAAACGCCCGTTGCGCCCGAAGCGGTAGACGAGATCGGACCCGCACTTCTCGCAGCGATACTCCTTCGGAGCCGGGATCTGCTCGGCCTTGGCGTGCTGGAGTTCCTCGAGCGCCCGCTCGAGATTCTCGCGGAATGGCCCGTAGAACGCCTCGAGCATCTCGATCCAGTCGAGGTGCTCTTCCTCGATCCGGTCCAGCTGCTCCTCCATCTGGCGCGTGTACCCGACATCCATGATCCTCGGGAACGCCTCGCACAGCTTGTCCGTCACCACCTCGCCCAGATCCGTCGCGTGGAACCGCCGGTCGATCAACTCGACATACTTGCGGGCCTGGATCTTCTGCACGATCTCGGCATAAGTGCTGGGACGCCCGATCCCCTCCTCCTCCAGCTTGCGGATCAGCGACGCCTCGGAGTACCTCGCCGGCGGGCTCGTGAACTTCTGCTGCGCGTCGATCTCGAACGGTGCCACGGGCTGGCCCTCGTCGAGCCTCGGGAGCGTGGCCGTCTCGCTCGCGGTCGGCACGCCCGCCACGCGGTAGAACCCGTCGAAGGCCAGCGTCCGCCCCCCCGCACGGAAGACCAGCGAGCAGTCGCGCCCACCCTCGATCAGCACGGTCGTCGAATCCCACTGCGCGTTGGCCATCTGGCAGGCAACGAACCGCTCCCAGATCAGGCTGTAGAGGCGGAACTGGTCGCTCGTCAGGGCACGCTTGACACGCTGGGGCGGATACTCCAGGCTCGCCGGGCGGATCGCCTCGTGCGCCTCCTGGGCGTCCTTGTTGCTGCTGGTGAAGACATTGGGCTTCTTGGGAAGGTACCGCTCGCCATAGGTCTGCCCGATGTACGAGCGGGCCATCTCCACCGCCTCGCGCGACAGGTGCGTCGAGTCGGTCCGCATGTAGGTGATCAGACCGACGGGACCCTCCCCCGGAATCTCGACGCCCTCGTACAACTGCTGCGCCGCACGCATCGTCCGCTGGGCGTTGAAACTCAGGCGGCTGGAGGCGGCCTGCTGCAGCGTGCTCGTGATGAACGGTGCCGGCGGACGCACGCTCGTCCGCTTCGTCTCGATCGAACGCACGCGATACGGCGTGGACGCGTCGACCCGCACACGCACCGTGCACCGCCGGCGAGCCGGCCCTCGCCCCTGGGGATCCTCGGTCTTCCCCACCTCCTCGACCGTCGCGCCCGCCCGCTCGAGCACCTGGACGACGCGCGTCGTGAGATCCTGATACGCGGGCGGGGCCTCAGTGTCTTCCGCCTCGCTCCGCCCCTGCTGCGAGATGTCGAACTTCTCGCCGTCGACCTCGACGAGCTCGCCCCGCAGGGCCTCGTGCTCGGCGAGCCACGCGTTCTGATCCCGGAGCGTGGGAGCCTTCTCCCCCTGCTCGAGGAACGCCTGCCAAGCCTTGCGCAGATCCCCGGCCGCCTCGACCTTCGTCGCAAACAGACCCTCGACCTGCCAGTACTCATCGGGCACGAACGCGCGGATCTCCCGCTCGCGATCGACCACGAGACGCACCGCGACGCTCTGCACGCGCCCGGCACTCAGCCCGCGCGCGACCTTCTTCCAGAGCAGCGGCGAGACCTGATACCCGACGATCCGGTCCAGAATCCGACGGGCCTGCTGGGCGTTGACCTTGTCCTCGTCGATCGGGTGCGGATGCTCGAACGCGTGCCGGATCTCCCCCCGCGTGATCGCCGCAAAGACGACGCGCTTGGCCTCCTCGGGCTCGATCCCCAGCTCCTGCGCCAGGTGCCAGGCGATCGCCTCGCCCTCGCGGTCGAGGTCCGTGGCAAACCAGACATCCCGCCCGGACTCGCGCGCCTCTTTCGCCGCCCGCTTGAGCTCGCGGATCACCCGGTCCTTGCCGCCCAGAATCTCGTAGGTGGGTCGGAATCCCCTCTCCAGATCCACCCCGGGCACGGGTGTCTTCTCCCCCTTCTTCGCCTTGCTGGGCAGGTCGCGCACATGCCCGATGCTCGCCAGCACCAGATAGTCGTCGCCCAGATACCGATTGATCGTCTTGGCCTTGGCGGGCGACTCGACGATGACCAGATGGCGCCCCTTGGCGCTGCCCGTCTTGAATCCGGTCGAGGCCTCCTTCCGCGAGCGCGGGCCGCCCGACGACGCCTTCCGGGATGGGGTCTTCTTCGACACACTCTTCTTGCGGGTCGGCGCACGCCCGGCGCTCTTCCCGGTCGCTCTGGATGTCTTCGTCGTTTTCTTTGCCATGCCGCGCGCGCCTGCCGCCTCCCACATGAGCCCCGGCCCAGAGGGAATCGCACACCAGCCCCCGAGTCAAGCCCCGAGCCGACACCTGTCTCTTATACACA
>WGEO01000243.1 GCA_015492715.1 Phycisphaerales bacterium
GGGCGATGGTGGGGGCCGCGGGGCTGCTGGCGATGAGCACGATGCCGGCGATCGCTCGCTATGAGCTGTTCGGGCATGAGCGCAGGATCACGGCTGTCAAACTCGTGATCGGGCTGCTGATCCTGGTCTTTGCGTTGCTGGACCTTGCGGGCGTGCTGGGGCGATGGGCGATCCCACGCCGCTGGATGGCCCTGGGTGGGCTGCTGAGCGGATTCTTCGGGGGGCTCAGCGGGCATCAGGGCGCCCTGCGGTCGATCACGCTGCTCAGGCTGGGTCTCGACAAGGAACGCTACATCGGAACGACGAGCGTCTGCTCCCTCATGGTCGACCTGGTGCGTCTGGGGGTGTACGCGAGCGGGGCTGCCTTCTTTGCAAAGGACCTCTCGGGGCTGGGAGCGGCACAGGGCGGGCCAGTGCTGGCGGCGATTGGCGGGGCGCTGGTCGGCTCTATCGTGGGGCGTCGCCTCGTGCCGCGCGTCAGTATGGCGGCGATCCATCGAATGGTAGGTATATTCCTTATTACCCTGGGGATCGCGCTCGGTACAGGATTGCTGTGAAGGTTTCGTTCGGAAGCGCCGGGTGTCGATCTTCGGGGCAACTCAGGCGATGCCGAGGGCTTCGGCCATCTTCAGGCCCATCTCCGCCGGGCTGAGAGCGACGCGGGCGCCTGCTCCCTGGAGCGCTTCGATCTTGCTCTGGGCGGTGCCGACGGGCTTGCCGCCCGCTCCTGCTTCGATGATGGCTCCGGCATGGCCCATGCGCTTGCCCGGGGGGGCGGTGCGGCCGGCGATGAAGGCAGCGACGGGCTTGGTGACATGCTCGGCGATGTAGGCGGCGGCGGCCTCCTCGTCGCTGCCCCCGATCTCGCCGATCAGCAGGATGCCGTCGGTGTCTGGATCGTCCTGGAAGAGGCGCAGGCAGTCGACATGGTTGAGCCCGCGGATCGGGTCACCCCCGATGCCGATGCAGGTGCTCTGGGCGATGCCCATGTTCGAGCACTGCCAGACGGCCTCGTAGGTGAGAGTGCCGCTCCGGCTGACGATGCCCACGGCCTTCTTCGATGTGCAGCGTGGATCGGCGCGGTGCAGGTGGATGTAGCCGGGCATGATCCCGATCTTGCAGCCGCTGCTAGTGAGGGGGTCGCGGGCGCTGTCGCCCGAGCCCGTCTTGGGGCCGGGCGTGATGATGCCCGGGCAGTTGGGCCCGATGAGGGTGATCAGTTCCTGGGCGTTGGTTGCGTCGGCTCCGCGAGCGGCGAGGTTCTTCTCGTCGAGGATGCGTCGCACGCGGACCATGTCCTGGACGGGCACGCCCTCGGTGATCGCGCAGATGACCTTGATGCCCGCGTCCATGGCCTCGCAGATGGCGTCGGCGCAGAAGGCGGGGGGAACGAAGATCATCGTGGCCTCGGCTCCCGTGGCACGCACCGCCTGCTCGACGGTATCGAAGATGGGAAGGTCGTTGTCGTCTTTCTGGCCTCCCTTGCCGGGGGTGACCCCGCCGACGACCTTCGTGCCGTAGTGCAGGCAGCCTCGCGTGTGGAGGGCGCCGAAGGAGCCGGTGATGCCCTGACAGATGACCTTGGTGTCGGCGTTGACGAGGACGGACATGGCATGACCTCCGGGACAGGAGATGCACGGTAGCGTGCAAGCGCCTGCCCATCAAACGCGGGCCGGGGTCGGGGTCGGCGTTTTCGGGCCGACGGACGGCGTGTTGGGATCGCCTTGCGGGAGGGGGTCCGGGCGCCAGGCGGGATCGAAGCCTCGGCGTGTGCGATCGAGGACGCCCAGCAGGCCCAGACGCGCAAGGGCGACCATGACGCAGCGCTTGGGCAGAGGCTCGAGGTGGGATCGATCCTCTGGGATCGGGGGGAGTGGTTCGCCGGGGCGGAGGCGGTGGACGCCCCGGGCGTTCGGGCGGACCCATGCGCAGCGGAGATCGCCCGATTGCCAGTGCGAACCGCCGATGGGCATGCCCGGGGCCTGCGCCCGGCGGAGCGCCACGCGGGCGACGGCCTGGGGCGGGCTTCGCCAGCGGTAGTGTCGGATGGGAATGCGTGCCCGCGCGATTGGTCCCAAGTGGCGGGGGCGTTCCAGCGTCGCCGGCCAGCGAAGGCTCGGGCGATAGCGCATCAGGCGGATCTCCGGGTACCGATTCAGCACGAACCAGCCCGGACGCCGGTGTGGGGGGAGGCGGAACATCGGGCGGCGTGCGAATCCCTCGGGATCGGCGCGCCACTGGCGGAAGTGGCGCCGCAGCAGCATGAACTCGTACAACTGGGCGCAGACGATGTGCTCATGCGGACGAACGCGGGTCTCGAGGAAGGAGCGGGGGTCGGTGTCGTAGAACTCGTCGGCGTCGGCTCGGACGATCCAGTCGCCCCTGCGAAACGACGCCCGCACACGATCGAACACCCACGCCCGCACGCCGTTGTGGAAGAGCATCGGCCAGCGACCGAGGAACTTCACACGCTGGTCGTCTCTGGCAGCGTCGGCGAGGATGTCGCAGGTCGCGTCGCGGCTGCCGGTGTCCAGCACATACAGGGAATCCACCCA
>WGEO01000244.1 GCA_015492715.1 Phycisphaerales bacterium
ATCGCCGCATTCTTGCGCACCGCCATGACAGACCTCCGTCTCCCGTCACGATCCGAGCCCCGGAACCACGACATCAGCATATCATGGGCGAAGGCGGAGGTTGTTCAGAGGCTCCATCTTGTCGTCCAACGAGCCGAGGATCGAAGCGATGCGACATCGGTATCCGCTGTTAGGCCATGGGATCTCTAATGATTCAATATCGGCTCTCTTTGCGTTTCCGAATACTGAACCTCCGCCTTCGATCATCTGCCAGCGAGACTCAAGGTAACGAAGTACAAATTCAATGAAGCGTCGGTCGTCGTACCTATGGGGTCGAATTATTGCGATTCCCCGACCGGTTGCACAGGGTTCCGCAGCCACATTCACACGCCCGATTGGAGCCCTGGTGCTGAGCAATATGTCTCCAGGCTCGGCGATTCGTGATGGTGCGTTGCAGAACACCCGCGGTGTCGGGAAACGGTATGTGAAATCACGCACGCCTTGGAAAAAGGGCAATCCATCCCCATGCTTGTTGTATGTATAGCCCGGAGGCGATTGCCCCATTAGAATATCCGCCACCTCCCTTAATTTTATGACTTGATCACTCGGCATAATGCTCCCCCTCTCCCACGCTGCTCACCATCGCATGGGCGGCGCGTTCCTCGGCGTGGGTTCGATTCGAGATGGCGCATGGAAAAACCCGCCAGCGTGTGCGTGCCCATGGGCAGAGGCATGGCGGGTCTGCTGACAGAAGCATAGCGAGCGATGTGGACGCGGTCGAGCGATGCTGTATGAAGTTGTTGGGGGTGCGCCGTGCGATCATGAGCCGCCCCCCTTTGGCTTGCGCTTGCGGGTGGTCTTCTTCTTGCCGCTGCGGGTTTTCTTTGGCGTCGATTCGATCCGCTTCACTTTTTCGATGACCTTGTCAAAATCGCTTGTGGGCTGGGTGGCTTCGAGCCTGCGGCGTTCTTCCTCGTGCTTGGCAAATTCGGCGCGGGCGTGCTTTCTGGCGAGTTCGTGGGAGATGCTCCCCGCGTGGGTGAGGATGTTTCGTTCGTTGAACTCGAGGAAAGCATCGAGCTTGGCGATCCAGTCAGCCATATGCATCGGTTTGTGACGGCTGGCCTGATCCTCGGCGTAGTCGAGGTACATCGAGACGATGCGGTTGAGCTCGCGGATTTCATCTTCGGTGAGGTAGTTCTTGGCGATGGTGACATCGCCCTTGCGGATGGGGCCGGAGGGGGCGTTCTTCCAGGTGGTGAGCCCCATGTTGGGTTGGGAAGCATCGGCTCGCTGTTGGATGATCTCGGCTGCGGTGTGGCCGTGGATCGCCCAGTGGAGCTTGTTCTGGACGGTGGCGAAGAAGGTCTTACAGATTTCGGCGTTGGGGTCGTAGTCGATGCTGGTGGCGAAGATGTCGGTGATCTTCTGGTAGAACAGCCGTTCAGAAGCGCGGATGTCGCGGATGCGCTCGAGGAGCTCGTCGAAGTAGTCGGCCCCGATCGTGCGGCCTTCTTTGAGGCGTTCGTCATCGAGGACGAACCCCTTGACGAGCAGGTCGCGGAGTTGTGCGGTGGCCCACTGGCGGAAGGCCGTGCCCCGGGCCGAGCGGACGCGGTAGCCGACAGCAAGGATGGCATCGAGGTTGTAGTGGTCGATCGAGCGGGTGACCTCGCGTTTTCCCTCGGTTTGAACTATCCGGAAACTCCGGATAGTTGCCTCGCGGTCGAGTTCGCCCTCGCTGTAAATGTTGACCAGATGCTCATTTACGGTCTTCACGGAAACTTGGTACAGGTCGGCCATGAGTCGCTGGGAAAGCCAGACAGTGCGGCCTTCGAGGCGGACCTGAAGGCGTGTTGCCCCGTCGTGGTAGATCAGGAGTTGGCCGGAATCGGGGGAGTTGGGCTGATCATTCGGCATATCCGAGGGCCTCCAGGTTCCGCCGGATGGTGTTGTCGAGTTCCCGGGCCTCGGCCATCTGCTCGTAGAGTTCCGCTGAGAGCTCGGCCATCTTCTCTTCGAAGGGCACGCCGTCATCCTCGATCTCTGGCGCACCGACGAAGCGGCCCGGTGTGAGGACGAAGCCGTGGGCCTCGATCTCTTCGAGTGTGGCAGACTTGCAGAATCCAGCGACATCTTCGTATTTTCCCGCCCCCCTTTCGCCTCGCCAAGCGTGGTAGGTGCGTGCGATCCGTTCGATCTCCTCGCTGGTCAGTTCGCGGTGCGTGCGGTCGATCAACTCACCCATCTTGCGGGCGTCGATGAAGAGGGTTTTTCCATGGCGTGCTTTGTAGCCGCGCTGCTTGTCCGCCCCCTTGTTGCGCGTAAGGAACCAGAGGCATGCGGGAATCTGTGTGGTGTAAAAGAGTTGGCCGGGAAGGGCGACGATGCAATCGACGAGGTCGGCCTCGATGATGGCCCTGCGGATATCGCCTTCGCCGGAGGTGTTGCTGGTGAGTGAGCCGTTGGCCAGGACGAACCCGGCCGTGCCGTGCGGTGCGAGGTGGTGGAGGAAGTGGAGGATCCAAGCGTAGTTGGCGTTGCCGCCATCGACGGTATAGGTCGAGCCGTCCTTGTTCTTGCGCTCGCCGCCAGGCGGGAGGGAGAAGGAACCCTCGCCGTCGAACCGCTTCCAGCGGACATCGTTCTTGACCTTGGAGTAGCCCCAGTCCTCCATGTTGAAGGGCGGGTTGGCGAGGATGAAATCAGCCTTGAGGTCCTTGTGCTTGTCGTCGAGGAAGGAGTCGCCCCACTGGATGTCGCCGTCGATACCCCGGATGGCAAGGTTCATTTTGCAGAGCCGCCAGGTGGTGTAGTTGGACTCCTGGCCGTAGATGGCGATGTCGCGCCGGGCCTTGGTGCCGTTGCCGTTGCCTGACGCGTGGGCCTCGACGAACTTCAGGGCTTGGACGAACATGCCTCCGGAGCCGCAGCACGGGTCGTAGACGCGGCCCTTGTAGGGCTCGAGCATCTCGACGAGCAGGCGGACGACACAGGCGGGCGTGTAGAACTCGCCCCCTCCCTTGCCCTCCTTTTCGGCGAACTTGCCGAGAAAGTATTCGTAGACGCGCCCGAGCACATCGCGCTGTCGGCTCTCCCTGTCGCCCAGGCCGATGGTGGCGATCAGGTCGATCACCTCGCCGAGGCGGCGTTTGTCGAGGGCGGGACGGGCGTAGTCCTTGGGCAGCACGCCCTTGAAGGCCTTGTTCTCTCGCTCGAGTGCTGCCATCGCGTTGTCGATGAGCGTCCCGATTTTCGGATCCTTGGCCTGCTTCTGGATGTAGTCCCAGCGTGCCTCTGGGGGGACCCACGGAATGTTGTCGGCGAGATACTCGTCCTTATCCTCAGGGTCAGCGTGCTTGTCGGCCGAGAGGGCGGCGTGCTTCTCGAGGAATGCATCGGAGATGTACTTCAGGAAGATCAGGCCAAGGACGACATGCTTATACTCGGCGGCGTCCATGTTGCCGCGGAGCTTCTCGGCGGCCTGCCAGAGGCGATCTTCGAAGCCGAGGTTGGCGGTGGTCTTGCGCTTTGCCAATGCAGCTACTCCTTGTCGTCGTCCTGCCCCGCTACGGCCCAGAGTCGCTTCAGGGGAATCTCCGCTCGCAGCTCCTCGCTGAGCTTGTCATAGTTGGCAAGGAGCTGGTCGATCAGATCCTCCTGATCCCAGAGGCGGACTTTGAAGAACAGGCGGGGAAGCTCCCGCAGGACCGTCGATTTGAACCCGCCCCAGCAGACGAGCAGGCCCTGATCGGCCCCCACATGCTGCATCGTGCCGACGAGCTGGTCGAGCGCCGGACGATCCAGCGGCGAGTCCTGCGACTTGACCTGCACGCAGATCCGGGGGTGGTCGAAGCCGAGTATGCCGGGCGAGGCCAGGATGTCGATGCCCCCGTCGGCTCCCTTGCCCGTCCGGTGCGTGGTGAAGCCCTGAGCCTTCAGGATTGCCTCGACCAGCGACTCCATGGCGTGCCCGGCGAAGCGGCTGGAGATCAAACGGGCGATCTGGTCGCGCGCGATCTGTTCCAGGTCGATCTCGTCGATCGAAGGCTCGCCATTGTCGCCGGTTGAGGGGCGCGGCACGATCGGCGCCGCCTTCCAGCTGTTCTTCTGCATGGCACGCACGCGCTGTTCCGCATCGTGGCGCTTGATCTCGCAGATCGTCGTGAGAGCGCCCAGAGAGTGCAGAATGTCCTGATCAAAGTTGGTGCGAGGGATGTTTGTTTGGAGCCAGCTTACATCCCGATAGTGGCAGTACGGATCGGGGCCGTCAGACACAAAGGCGTAATCGCCCGTGATCTCCCCGATATGGATGGTCCCGCGCTTGCTCGGCAATGCCACCCAGTCGCCCTTGTTCATCCTGTGCGCGAAGGTCCAGATCTGCGATGCGTGCTGTCCCAATCGGCCCTGCGTGAACTTCGGATAGACCTCCTCCAGCACCTTCAGCAGCGCCTCCCTGTCGGCGATGCTCCTCAGATCCCGGTTCAAACCAGTCCAAGTCAGGTAGATGCGGCCCTCTTCCAGGAACTTCCCCTCATGCTCACCGTGTCTGCCCGCCCTGCACAACCAGAGTGCCATGCTGCCTCCATCTACTCGTCTCGTGCCGAATCCCCCCGATCCACGGCAATGGGCAGGCGAGCCGGCATCTCCAGGACCGCGAACCTTCGCTCCGCCATGCGGCCCCCACTCTTCTGACGATACGGACCGATCACCGCCTGCCACCTGCTGCCACGGACCGTCCCTGGGCCCATCGTAGCAGATGTGCCACTGCAACCCCGTCATTCTCCCGCCAGCCCTTCACCCCACAAACACATGCTCCCGATGCCAGCGGATCGCCTCCGGATCGGGCGCAAACCGCGTCGGCGGGCGCAGCGGCTGCCCCTCGATCTCCAGCAGGGACACGCGATGGATCGACGACGGACGACGCGAGCGAAGACGCGCGGACACGAGCACCCGCAGGTCGTCGTCCAGCGCGATCAGCCCGCGGTCGAAGGCCCTGTCGTGCAGCGCCGACAACGCGATCCCGTTGCGTGGATCCAGCCTGCGCGTCTCGTCTTGCGACCACGGCACGATGTGCGAGGCCACCAGCAGTTCCGGCACGCCGATGCCCGAGATCGCGCAGGTCATGTCGTATGCCGCCAGCACGCTGGCACGGAAGAACCACTGCACCCGCCGGGCCATGACCGTCCGCTCGACCTCCGTCGCTCCGACCGTGTCCGGAGCATCGCCCTCGGGCTCCTCCACCTCTTCCACCCCCAGCCGCGCCCGGGCCTCGGCACCGGCGCGGGCGAGCGATGCCAGGTCCGTCGAGTACTCCTCGAAGATCGACGCGTCCGCTCGCGATGCGCCGCGAAGCCCGCGGATACCCCGCAACCGCTCCGCCGGATCCAGGCTCGCGAAGTTGCACAGCTTCATCGCGACGCTGCTCGGCGACCGCCCCAGCGCCTCCGCCAGCCGGACGATCTCCGGATTGCTTCGATGCATCCTCCCGAAGGGCGTCCGGCAGTAGAGCTCCAACGCCACGATCAGCTCGTCACGCGTCCATCGTCTGCGTCGCGTCATCTGCCGCCCTCAGCCTGCACCTCCACGCGCTCGGCATGGTTCCGGCGTTACGCACCCTGAGTCGACCGCCGCATCCCCCACTCGCGCCAACCGCCCAGGGACAAGGTACCAGGCATGACCGCCGGACGATGGCTTGGTTGGACCAGCCGCCGGACGCGAGCATGCTCCCCGGGATCTGGCTCGGTCTCCCCGCAGCGCTGCCGCCTCTGATGGGCGCATCTGGACTACGCACAAATGCCCAGCAGCGTTCAACTTCTGCTCGCATTGGCTCGCCATAATCGCAATCGACGAATGGGACCCGGACCGGACCCGCGCGCACGCCCGGGCGTGCCCATGCACCGATCCTCGATCTGCCCCGCCACCAGCCCGACTCGCCGATGCCCGAGTCCAGACCGCGGGCCTCTCCCCCACCGCATAGCAGGCCAAGTCTCCTTGCCCGCACCTCGGCGCTCTTTGGCGCACGGGCCCGCACGCCCTTGCGATCTGGCGTTCTTTGGCGTCCGTCACACCCGCCGGCCGCCCTCGCGCAGCCCACCCACTGCAGCCGGGGGCCCCGTGCGGATCTGCGAACGCCGCGCCGCATCGAGTGCGAGCGCCGGATGCGGCCAGCAGGACGCCCTCTCGATCCATCCCTGCGACCGCCTCCCTCCAGGCGGCCCGTCACGCCGTCGTCCACGGGAACCGACGCCTGCCGGGGACCTCCGCCGCGAGAACGAGCAGCGCGGCTCAACAACCGTGCATTCAGATTTCATGCATGTGCCGATATGACCCGCGATACGCAGCGAAACGACCCGGCCCCATCATGGCGAGCGGAACCGGCTCCGGGCAGGCAGGCCCGCTGCCATCGCCGGGATCATGACCGTTTGCACACCTCCCACGAGCCCGATCGAAGCACATCGTGCGCATGCAGAGGGCGTTCCGGCGATGGAACGGGCCCGGTCCTCGTCGGCACCGTTCCCCGTCTGACCGGATACCGATCCCGTGGACCCGGAAAGGCACGATTCCGGCCCCCCAGCGGGACTTTCCGGGTCAGGGTCCATCGGAGCCATCGCGGATGCAGCACGCCGCCATCTCGCCCAGTGGGCTCTCCCGATCGTGGGCCCTGAGGCGTGCCGACTGTGGCCTGGAAGCCGATCCCCTTGACCCGGAAAGGCTCGATTCCGGGCCGCCGGCGGGACTTTCCGGGTCAGGGTCAAGCGGGGCACGGCGCGAATCGCCCCGCGAGTCGCCCGCCGAGACCATTCTCCCGAGAGCTCATCGCCACGGGGTTGGAGGAGCAGGCAGCGCGGTGTCGCCAAGTAGCGAGAGCCCATCGCCCCAAGGGTCCATTGCCCCGGGAGCCCTACGCGTCCTCGCCGGCCAGCCATCGGATCGCGGCCCATCCCACGGGCCCCAGCGGACCCGACGACGCGCCGATGCTGCCGGATTTGCTGCCGCTTGCGGTTTCGACCGCACGCACGAAGCCACGGGCAGGACTGCCGGCGATCTCCTCCCGCCGCTCGTCGGCGGTCATCGTCTCGGGATCGCGGTTCGCGTCGGTGGATCTGCTCGGCATGGGGCTGTTCCGCCGTTCCGCCAGCGCCCTGCCATAACCGCAGGGCCGCCATGGGTTCCCTATGCCGTGCGCACCCGCAATGCGCGCCAAACAC
>WGEO01000245.1 GCA_015492715.1 Phycisphaerales bacterium
GAAGAACCGAACGGAACACGAACCAATGTGAGTTTCTGCATGATCGCAGCCGAGAAGAAACAGCAGGTCATGAGCGAGCACCGCCGCCACGAGAGCGACAGCGGCTCGCCCGAGGTCCAGATCGCGATCCTGACCGCCCGGATCAAGGAAGTCGCCGAGCATCTCAAGCAGCACAAGCATGACTTCCACTCGCGACGGGGCCTCGTCATGATGGTCGGCAAGCGCAACCGCCTCCTGCGCTACCTCAAGCGCACGGATCGCGACCGCTACCTCGACACCATCAGGAAGCTCGGGCTTCGCAAGTAACACCGGACCCCGCGGGCACGCACGCCCGCGGGGCTCTTTTCATTCAGGAAGTCGCTGGGCAGAGGACCCGCTCGCTGGCAGAGGGGCAAGGCGCATGGGCTCCGTGCGTCCTGCCTCCTGCCAAAGGCGCTTGCTCCTGCCCCGTGGCTTCGATTCCGGACGCCATGCACACTGGCCGCAGCGCGTCCATCGGCACACGAGGGCAACGCCCTCACAGAAACGGAGCAGCACCATGAACCCAGCTTCCGCGAAGCTCGGCACCGTCACCGTCGAACGAGAGATCGGCGGCAGGACCCTCTCCATCACCACCGGCAGAGTCGCCAAACTCGCCACCAGCTCCGTCGTCGCAAGTTACGCCGACAGCACGGTGCTCGCGACCGTCGTTCGCGCAGACCCAAGGCCGGGCCTCGACTTCTTCCCCATGCAGGTGGACTACCGAGAGAAACTCACGGCGGCGGGCAAGTTCCCGGGCGGATTCCGCAAGCGCGAGGGCGCGCCCTCCGAGAAGGAAATCCTCACCATGCGGATGATCGACCGCCCCATCCGCCCCCTCTTCCCCGATGGGTTCATCGACGAGATCCAGATCCAGTGCTGGGTCATGAGCCACGACGGCGAGAACGACACCGATGTCCTCGCATCCGTCGCCGCAAGCGCCGCCCTGGCCATCAGCAACGCCCCCTTCGAGGGGCCCATCGCCACCGTCCGCGTCGGACGCCTGCACACCGACGACGGGCCGCGATTCGTCATCAACCCGACCACCACCCAGATGGACTACTCCGACCTGGACCTCGTCCTCTCCGGGCACGCCGACGGCATCAACATGATCGAGGTCGGCGCCGCCGAGATCTCCGAGGACGACATGCTCGCCGCGATCGAGTTCGGCTACGAGGCCATCAAAGACATCCTCGCCCTCATCGACGAACTCGTCCAGAAGGTCGGCCAGGAGAAGGTCATCAAGAACCCGCTGGCCCTTCCCCCCGACGACATCTTCGAGAAGGTCCGCGCCGCCTGCGAGAAGGACCTCACCGAGGCCCGGCGCATCAAGGCCAAGACCGAACGCAACGACCGCGTCGCCGAGATCCGCGACCGCATGCTCGACGATCTCTTCCCGGAGAAGACCGACGGAACCGTCGCCGAGTACCACAAGAGCCTCGAGGACCGCAAGTGGGCCAGGGAGGCCTTCCGCACGCTCGAGAAGAAGATCACCCGACGCCTCATCGTCGAGGAGGGCGTGCGCGCCGACGGCAGGTCCGCCGATGAGATCCGCCCGATCGAATGCGAGGTCGGCGTCTTCAGCAGAACCCACGGCTCGGCGTTCTTCCAGCGGGGCGAGACCCAGAGCCTCGTCACATGCGCACTGGGCACCGGACGCGACGAGCAGATCGTCGACGGCCTCCTCCCCGAATACTCCAAGAAGTTCATGCTCCACTACAACTTCCCCCCCTTCTGCACCGGCGAGGCCGGACGCATCATGGGCCCGGGCAGACGCGAGATCGGGCACGGAGCACTCGCAGAACGCTCCCTCATGGGCATCCTCCCAAGCCCGGAAGACTTCCCCTACACCATCCGACTCGTCAGCGACATCACCATGAGCAACGGGTCGAGCTCCATGGCATCGGTCTGCGGCGGGTGCCTCGCCCTCATGGACGCCGGCGTGCCCATCAAGGCCACATGCGCCGGCATCAGCGTCGGACGATTCAGCGACGATCAGGGCAAGGTCGTCCATGTCACCGACATCATCGGCGAGGAGGACTTCTTCGGCGACATGGACTTCAAGGTCTCCGGCACACGCGAGGGCATCACCGGCATCCAGCTCGACCTCAAGGCCCGAGGCCTCATGTTCGACGAGATCCGCGAGATCTTCGCCCGCGCACGCGACGCCCGCATCAAGATCATCGAGATCATGGAAGAGGCCATCCCCGCCCCACGCAAGTCCATCTCGATCTACGCCCCGCGACTCGTCACCCTCTCCATCGACCCCGACAAGATCGGCAAACTCATCGGCCCGGGCGGCAAGACCATCCGCGCCCTTCAGGACAAGTACGGCGTCAGCATCGATGTCGAGGAGGACGGCACCATCCTTCTGGCAAGCCCCGACGGCGAACTCATCGAGGACGCCAAGGCCGAGATCGAGGCCATCTGCGCCGAGATCAAGGTCGGCACCGTCTACGAGGGCAAGGTCGTCTCTACCAAGGACTTCGGCGCCTTCGTCGAACTCGCCCCGGGCACCGACGGCATGTGCCACATCTCCGAACTCGCCGAGGGCTATGTCAAGAGCGTCGATGATGTCGTCAAGGTCGGCGATGTCATCAAGGTCAAGGTCATTCAGGTCGACGACCAGGGACGCATCAAACTCAGCAGAAAGCAGGCCATGGCCGACACAGAGCCGAAGGAAGAACCGGTCAGTTCCTCCAGCGAGGAATAACGCCTCGTTCCCCCTCTGCACACACCCGTTCGCCCGTCATTGCCGGAAAAACACCCATCGCGGGCCGCGGTCCCTGTTGACAGCGTCCGGAAATCTGGTAATCTGGCGAAAGGGAGATCGCACCGGGTTGTTTGGGAGCGACTCGGGTGCCTTCGTGGGTCAGCCGACGCCCCGTGTTCGTGTGGCACGGGACGCCGACTGTGCTGTCGGAGGTTCCGATGAGCGACCAGGATGACAGCGCCAGCATCGTGGATGCCGAAGGGATCGTGAAGTGGTTCGACTCCCGAAAGGGCTTCGGCTTCATCATCGGCCCCGACAAGCAGGACATCTTCGTCCACTACACCGCCATCGAGGGTGAGGGCTTCCGCGCGCTCCGCGACGGCGCCAAGGTGCGCTACGATGCCCACAGGGGCGACACCGGCTGGAAGGCGACCCGCGTCAAACGCCTCGAGGCCGAGGTCGTCGTCGTTCCCAAGTCCCACTCGAGGTCCCCGAGGCGTTCGTGATCCACTGGGCTCTCGTCGGATTCGTGCTCGGTGTCGCCCTCGCGGGCGCCGCCGGATGGCTCATCGCCCGTCGCCAGATCGAGCACGCACGACGGGCCGAACGACGCGCCCGCGCCGCAGAGCGCCTCGCCGAGATCGGTTCCATGACCAGCGGCCTGGCCCACGAGATCCGTAACCCGCTCAGCACCATCGCCCTCAATGCCGAACTCCTGCGCGAGGCCCTCGCCGACCTCGACGCAGACCCCGAGCAGCGCGCCCGCCTCGAGCGACGCCTCGCGTCTCTTCAGCGCGAGACCGAACGACTCCGCGACATCCTCGAGGACTTCCTCCACTATGCCGGACAGGTCCACATCGAGCCGACCCCGACGGACCTCAACCAGCTCGTCGACGAACTCATCGACTTCTTCCAGCCCCAGGCCGACGCCCAGTCCGTCCGCATCCACGCGCAGCTCGACACCCAGCCCCTCATCGCACGCGTCGACGCCCCCAAGCTCAAACAGGCCCTCCTGAACCTCTTTCTCAACGCCGTCCAGGCCATGCAGGAGACCGACGCACCGCGGGAGCTCATCCTCCGCACACGACGCGACACCTCACGCACCCCACCCGCCGCCGTCATCCATGTCATCGACACCGGACCCGGCATCCCCGACGAGGTCCGCGACCGCATCTTCCAGCCCTACTTCACCACCAAGGCCGCGGGCACGGGCCTGGGCCTCGCCACCAGCAGGCGCATCGTCGAGGCCCACGAGGGCGAACTCGAGGTCTACTCCAAGCAGGGCGCAGGGACCGAGTTCCGCATCGTCCTGCCCCTCGACACCGTCTGACGCACGCGCAAGGGCGCGATCGAGCGCCACGCCACGCCCGCTACAACTCCGTCCGCACCGCCCACAGCTCGGGAAAGAACACATGGTCGATCTGCTGGCGGAGGAACGGCACGCCGCTGGAACCCCCCGTGCCACGCTTCATCCCGATCACCCGCTGCACGACCTTGAGATGGCGGAACCGCCACAGCGAGAACTGCTCGTCGATGTCCAGCAGCTTCTCGCTCATCTCGTACGCGTCCCAGTGGCGATCGACATCGCGGTAGATCCGCACGAACACCTCGACCACCCGCGGATCGCACTGGCGCGACTGTGAGAAGTCCCGCTCGATCACCTCGCGCGGAATCGCGTGCCCCTTGCGCGCCAGGTGCGCGAGAAACTCGTCGTAGATGCTCGGCGCCGCTAGCGCCTCCGCCAGCCGCCCGTGCCACGCCGGGTCGTGCGCAAACAGCCGCAGCATCCGCCCATCCTTGTTCCCCAGAATGAACTCCACGAGTCGATACTGCGGGCTCTGGAACCCACTCGCGTTGCCCAGGACCCCCCGGAACTGCAGATACTCGCTCGGCGTCAGCGTCGCCAGCACCGACCACTGGTCCGTGAGCTGACTCTGGATGTGCTTCACCCGCGCCAGGATCTTGAAGCACGCCTCCAGCGCATCCTCCCGGATGTGCCGGACCGCCGCCTCGAGTTCATGGATCATCAACTTCAGCCACAACTCGCTCGTCTGATGCTGAATGATGAACAGCATCTCATCATGGTGCGGCGGGTCCGACAGCGGACGCTGCGCACTGAGCAGACGATCCAGATCCAGATACCCCGCATAGGTCAGCCGCCCCGCAAGATCCGTCCGGATCCCCTCTTCGAACTCGCGCTGTGCCATGCCCGAGCATACGCCCATCCATCACGCAGCGCCCTCGTGGCTCCCGCCCGCTACGGCGATCCATCCTCACCCACGATCACCACCTCGACCGCCCGCCTCGGCGGTGGGGGAGGCATCATCGCATCGAGTCCATGGCCTGTCTCGCCATCCAGCACAGCCATGACGCCGGATTCACCGCCACCCGTCGCCTCGAACACCATCGCCTCGATCGCCAGACGATCCGACAGAAACGGGTGTCGCCCGCAGCCATCCAGTGCGGCCAGGGCACCGACCACCCATACCCCCTGCGCAAACCGCCTGATGCCAAGCGTGCGCATGCATCGTCAACACTGCCATTCCGGACCCGCCGGGGCGACATTCTGGCCTCATCCGAACCCCGATCTCCCCTGAATCATGGCGCTCTGGATCGTCCATGACGCCGATGCCGCCCACACCCACCGCTTCTCGGACGCGTGCTACGATCCGCCCAGACCCTCCCGGAGGCCGATCCCCATGCTCAGACCTTCGATGAGTTCCTTGGCATGCCCGACCTGGACGCTCGATCGCGTCGCCGAAGCCGCACGCGACATGGGCTTCCTCGCCGTCGAACTGGCGTCCTTCGGCTTCGGCACCTCGCCCCTGGCCTGCGAGCCGGCCCACACATGCCCCCGCAAGACGCTCACCACCTTCGACGAGGCCGGCGTCGCCGTCTCCAGCATCGCGACGACCCTCCGATTCGACGCCCCCGTGCGTCCGCCCGTCCTGGGCCTGGCTCTTTCCGACCTCGAAGGTCCCGTCCGCCAGGGCAAGCGGATGATCGACCTCGCCGCCGACATGGGCTGCCCCCTCGTCCGCGTTCTGGGCATGCACAAGCAGCCCCGCGAACGACTCGCAACCTGCGCACGGCGCATCGCAAAGCGCCTCTTCGAGGTCGTCGACCACTCCCGCAACACTACCGTCCGGGTCTGCATCGAGAACGCCGGCTCCTTCCCCACGGCCCGCTCGCTGGAGCCGATCATCGAGCAGGCCGACCTCCAGGGGCTCCTCGCCGTCAGTTACGACACATGGACCGCCACGCAGGCCGGAGAGTCGCTCGCCGACGCCCTCGACATCCTCGCCGATCGCATCGAACTCGTCCGCATCCGCCACAATCCCGACAAGCCCAACGGCCCGCGGCAGATCCTCGACACCCTGCGACAGGCCGACCTCGACGCGTGGGTGGTCTACGAACTCGACCAAGTCTGGGCACGCGACCAGCACGACCCGCGCTCTGCGCTCGAGGCCTTCCCCGCCCTGGTGCTCGACGCCCGCGCCCATGTCGCCTGAGCACGCCCCGCACGCGCCCCCAACAATGACCCGTGTCGCTCACGCAGGACATCCTCGCCCGGTGCGAGCGCCTCGGATTCGCCCTGGCCGCCGTCGCAGGCCTTGAAGACAGCCCGTTCGCCGAGCATCTCCGCGCCTGGCTCGCCGAGGGCCGACACGGGCAGATGGCCTGGCTCGCGCGCAACACCGACATCCGAACGCGCCCGAGCCTCCTCATGCCCGGCGCCAGGTCCTGCCTGATCGTCGCCGACCAGTACGCCCCGCGTGGGCACACCGATCCCCAGCCCCCTCCGACCGAGGGCCGCATCGCCCGCTACGCCCGCGGACGCGACTACCACAAGGTCATGAAACGACGCCTCCACGCCCTCTGTGACGAACTCCGCGCCGAGCACCCCGACGCCGCCTTCCGCGCCTTCTGCGACACCGCCCCCGTCCCCGAACGCGAACTCGCCATGCGCGCAGCCATCGCCTGGATCGCCAAGAACACGCTCGCGATCCATCCCCGCCGGGGCTCGTGGCTGCTCCTCGCCGGCGTCATGACCACCCTCGACCTCACGCCCACCCCGCCGGACCGCCGCCTGCCGGACCACTGCGGCTCGTGCACCCGCTGCATCGACGCCTGCCCCACGCACTGCATCGAGCCTTACACCCTCGACGCCTCGCGATGCATCAGCTACCTCACCATCGAGCACCGCGACATCATCGACCCCGAACTCCACGAGGCGATGGGCAACTGGATCTTCGGCTGCGACATCTGCCAGGAGGTCTGCCCCCACAACAGCCCCAGCCCCACCGGGCTGCGTGAATCCGTCCCCAACCCCGCCTACGCCCCACGCCGGTCAACCCTCGACCTCTTTGCCGTCCTCGACTGGACCGAGGAAGACCGCCGCGCCGCCATCAGCGGCACACCCATGACCCGCGCCAGCCTCCCCATGCTCAAGCGAAACGCGATCATCGCCCTGGCCAACGCCGCCCGCGACGACCCGTCCCTGCGCCCGCGCGTCATCGACCGCCTCCGATGCCTCAGCCGGAGTCCGGACGAGCACGCCCTGCCCAGAGCCACCGCCGATCAGGCCCTCGCGGCACTGGGCGCTGCGCCCTCTGCCGAGCCGCCCCGATAGACCAGCAGGCGCGCCAGCAGCACGATCGCGATGCCCGGCACCAGAAACAACTCCCGTCCCTCGATGAACCCGAGCCAGAACATCGGAGCCGCCGCCGAACAAACGCCCAGCCACACGAGGCGAGCCCGCCTGCGGCCCTCGGGGCTGTCCCAGATGCCGCCCCCCCGACCCGGGATCATGCACAGCCACACATACGCCGGGGCCACGAGCCCATAGAAGCCCAGAAACGCCCGGTACACGACCTCGCCCGTTGCCATCTCCGGCGCGCCCAGCAACTCCCAGAGATGCGCCAGGTCGCGCCCCTCGACGATTCTGCCGACGACGAAGGCGACCAGCAGCACGACGCCGACCAGCACGCCATGCCGCGACGACACCCCCGCGCTGCGCAGACGCTCGCCATGCATCGCGATCGTCAGCCCCGCCTGGATGCCCATGTGCGCGAGCACCAGCCCCGCCAGCTCGCCGTGCGAACCGTTGACGAGCAGCGGCGCATAGGCCGTCGTCATCACGATCATCAGCAGGAAGAACAGCCCGAACCCGACGCCGAAACTCGTCCGCCGGCATGCACTCGACCGCAGCGCATGGTGGAAGGTCCGGTCCAGATACGGACACAGCACGAATCCCATTACCACCGGCCCCGCCAGC
>WGEO01000246.1 GCA_015492715.1 Phycisphaerales bacterium
ACAATAACTCAGCCGGGCGTTCAAGATATTGGCTTCCAGATCCATACTGCATCTGCCGGCATCAATAACTCCCTCGCCCGCGACCCCGGCGGTACACCCGGCAACACATGCGCCATACGCAATGGGCGTTCCGCCGAGCAGCGGCGCACACAGGACAAAGCAGGCTATGGATCTCCCATTGACGGGCGGGGCATTATCCGCCAAACACTCAGTATATCCGATAAACGCCTCTCTCATGCGTGTTGCATAAGTATTTCGGCAAAAGAAGTCATCCGGCGAATCGCAGGGACCAAAGCCCCCCGACTCCTCCTGCTCTTGCCACGGGGACGCTGCACTAAGCAGAGCTTCATACATCCATTCATGCAGCCTTTCGAGTGGAATCAGGTAGTGACGCCGGATGTTTTCCGCATCTGTATAGCTGAATGAGAATGCTACAACTGGAACCTTTGTGGCAGGGCCTGAGAACTCACCGAGGAGCAACGCAGCCTCGCCGTCCATGCCTTGCAAGCTTGCAAGGTCCTGCGGATCAATCTCAAAGGTTTGCCAGTCGTACTGGTGAAAGGCCAAGGTTTGCCAGGTCGTAATGCCAATATCCTGCTCGTTCCATTCGACGGTCTCGGGCACAATTGGCGACTGCGGCAACTCGAATAGCCAGAGAAGATCCTGTGGAGGCAACGCATATGCGTCCTCTATCACAGACGACTGCATCACGATGTATACATCTAACTCCGGGACTCCAATCGCGGTCATGACTGGCAGAACAGAATCCCCCGGAAGAGGCTGGACGCTCCAACTTGTTCCACCTATCGAAAGGAGACAAAGAGCACAGACTAGCCTATGAACAGTGAGACAGTGAGCATCATGGCTTTCCTCCTGGGTCTTGAATGGTGATGATAGGGAGATACACCAAGGCAATCAAGGCTCTTACCCTGATCCGGACTCCTCGGGCCGGTCCGAGGTGATACGAAGAGCCAGCATCTCCATTCCTTGCTTGATGAGATGGTTCCGGCGGACAATACCGTAGCGGTGGTGCTGCAGGCAGAATCGGGGAGCCGGGCATGGACCCCGCCCGTGCGCATCGACCCGAATAGACTCTGCGCGTCGCAGAGGAGCACCATGGGCACATCGAGCACGGAGCACAGCTTCTGGGCCGACTTCCGCAAGTTCTTCGGCAGGGGGCTGGCGATCCTCCTGCCCAGCGTGCTGACCCTCTGGATCCTCTGGCAGCTGGGCCTGTTCGTCTACCAGAATGTCGGCGCGCCGATCAACCGGGGCATCCGCCTGGCCGTCATCGAGGTCCTGCCCCTGATCGTCGACGAGCAGGTCGGCGAGTCCATGCCCAGCTGGTGGAGCCCCACCGACGAGCAGATCCGATACTACCTCGAGTCGCGCCGGCGCGAGGGACACCGCGTGCCGAGGGTCGGCGAGCCCGAGTACGAGGCGGCGGCCCGCGAGGCACGCGACCTCCTGCGCCGTCGGGGGTTCCGCGACTGGTGGAACGACCACTGGTACCTCGAGGCCGCCGGCCTCATCGTCGCCATCATCCTCATCTATCTCGCGGGCCTCATCCTCGGGAATCTGCTGGGTCGGCGTCTGTACACGAAACTGGAGAAGACGCTCGCCCGTGTTCCCGGGTTCAAGCATATCTACCCGCATGTCAAGCAGGTCGTCGATCTGATCATGGGCGATCGCGCCGTGGCCTTCAAGAGCGCCGTGCTCGTCGAATACCCGCGCAAGGGCATGTGGACGATGGGCTTCGTCACGGGCACGAGCCTGCCAGCGGTCCGCGAGCAGGCACGCAGCGACTGCTACTCGATCTTCATTCCCTCGACTCCTGCTCCGTTCACGGGCTTCACCATCAATGTGCGCCGAGAAGACGCGATCGAGCTCCCACTGACCATCGATCAGGCGATCCGCTTCATCATCACGGGCGGCGTGCTGACCACCGACGACGAGGGCACCCCGACGCCCGCCCTGCGGACATCCGACCCGCCGACCCTGCCCCCGGGCCCCGAGCGCACGCGCGATTCGGACGCCCCGGCCTAGAATCGCGCCGTCCGAGCGCCCGCGCGGGGCCACCCAGGGAGGGATCCATGCGTATCGATGTGGTGGGACGCCATCTCCAGATCAGCGACGATGTGCGCGCCTACGCCGAGCACAAGGCCCGGAAACTCACCCGCTTCAGCGACCAGATCCAGCAGATCACGGTCAATCTGGACGGGCAGGACCACCACCACAGCGGGGAGGTCGAGGCGGAACTGGTGATCGATGTCGAGCACCACGACGACTTCGTCGCCCGCGCCCGCGAGCGCGAGCCCCGGGCCGCCATCGACGCCGTGATCCAGAAGGGCGTCCGCCTGATGACGGACTTCAACGAGAAACTCAAGACCGAGAAGCGATAGTCCAGAAGCCCCGGAGCGATCGAGCCAAGCATGAAACTGCGCGAACTCGTCCAACAGGAAGCCATCGTCACCGACCTCGCCGCACGCACACGCGACGAGGCCATCGCGGAACTGATCGACGCCCTGGTCCAGGCCGGGGCGATCGGCGCCGAGGCCCGCCAGTCCCTCATCGATCGCGTGCTCGAACGCGAACGCAAGGGCTCGACGGGCTTCGGCAAGGGCGTCGCCGTGCCCCATGTCAAGCACGAGTCGATCGGCGCAATGTCGGCGGCGATCGGGCTCAGCCGGGCAGGCATCGAGTTCCATGCCCTCGACGGTCAGCCCGTCTTCAGCGTCTTCCTGCTGCTCAGCCCCGCCGACCGCCCCGAGGAACACCTCCAGGCGATGGAGGTCATCTTCAAGAACCTGTCCAAGGAGACCTTCCGCCACTTCCTGCGTCAGGCCCAGTCCGTCGAGGAGGTCCTGACACTCCTGGACGAGGCGGACAACCAGCAGATTTCCGCCTGATCCGGGCGCCCGGAGAGCCATCGCCCGTGTCCCAGCGAGCTTGCGTCAAAGCGAAGATCGTCAACGCGCTGGGGATGCACGCACGCCCGGCGACGGAGTTCGTCGAACTGGCCAGCGCCTACAGGTCCACCGTGCGCGTCCGCAAGGACGACCAGGAGGTCGACGGCAAGTCGATCATGCACATGATGCTGCTGGCAGCCACGCGCGGCTCGGAACTCGAGATCGAGTGCGAGGGGCCCGACGCCGAGGAGTGCTGCCGAGCCCTCAAGGCCCTCGTCGACGCGGGCTTCCACGAGGATTAGGCGCTGGCCAGACGGGACGCACGGGCGGCAACCACCGCCACCGTCGCCGGACGCTCCAGATCCTTCTCGTCCACGCGCTCGATCGACGCCCCGAGACGCCCCAGGCGCTCGTCCAGACGCTCGTAGCCGCGATCCAGGTGGTACACGCGGTTGACAATGGTCGTCCCGCGGGCGCTGAGCCCCGCCAGCACCAGGCCCGCGCTGGCACGCAGGTCGCTCGCCATCACCGGCGCCCCACGCAGCTGACGCACCCCGCTGACGACCACCGTCGAGCCCTGACGATACAGATTCGCCCCCATCCGAGCCAACTCGGGCACATGCATGAACCGCTCGCCGAAGATCTTCTCCGTCACGATCGAGTTGCCCTCGGCAAGGCACAACAGCGCCATCAACTGCGCCTGCAGATCCGTCGGGAATCCGGGGTGCGGCTGGGTCGTGACCTGCACCGGGCGGAGCACTCTGTCGGCGCTGACCCGCACCGTCGCCCGCAGCGGGTCCCGCTCGTCGAGCACCTCGACCCGCACCCCGATCTCCTCCAGACGGTCCCAGAACGCCAGCAACGCGTCCAGCGGGCAGTTCTCGATGGTCAGCAGGCTGTTGGTGATGGCGGCGGCACACATCAGCGTGCCCGCCTCGATCCGGTCGGGCATCACCGTGTACCTCGCCCCCCCGAGCCGCTCGACACCCTCGATCACCAGACGGGGCGTGCCCGCACCCTCGACCTGCGCCCCCATCTGTGTCAGCAGCCGGGCGACATCGACGACCTCGGGCTCGCAGGCGGCGGCCTCGATGATCGTCCGCCCTCGTGCCAGCACCGCCGCACACATGACATTGATGGTCCCTAGCACGGTCGAGCCGAAGTTGCCCCCGAGGAAGATCCGCGCCCCGCGCAGCCCGCCGGGCGGAGCGGTCGCGACGATGTCGCCCTCGTCCAGTTCGATGGTCGCGCCCAGCGCCCGCAGGCCCCGCAGGTGCAGATCCACGGGACGATCGCCGATGGTGCACCCCCCGGGCATACTCACGCGGGCCCGCCCGCGCTTTGTCAGCAGGGGCCCAAGCACACAGATGCTCGCACGCATCGTGCGCACGATGTCGTATCGGGCGTGCCAGGGTGCGTCGTCACGCGTGCGGATCGTCGCTGATGCCCCGTCCCGGAGCACCGCGCAGCCCAGTTCCTCGAGCAGGCGGACCATGCTGCGGATATCCGCCAGGTCGGGGACATCCTCGAGCGTGACGGCCTCATCGCTCATGAGCGAGGCCGCCAGCAGCGGCAGGGCCGCGTTCTTGGCCCCCAGCACGCGGATCGACCCGTCCAGTCGACGCCCACCCTCGATCACGAAGACATCCATGTCCGCTGTCCCCTGGCGACGCGCTGCGCATCCCTGCGACGAGCCTGAGCATACCCGTTTCCGTGGCTGTCTGCCGGCTCAGCGAGGCGCTTCGTCCGGATATCAACAGCGCATCGACAGCCCGTGAACGGTCCAGACCGCCCAGACGCGCCAGACGGTCCGCTTTCTCCATCGGCACACGCCCACGCCTCGACGAGAACACCTTCGAATCGGACAGTCGGAAGTGATCGCAGGCGTTCGGCCCGGATGGAGGGCCCGATCCACAGGAGGAACCGCCCATGACCAACCGACGCACCACCTCGGGCCTTGCCATGCTGTTGATCGCCGGCACCGCATCGCTGGCGATGGCCCAGCCCGGCGGGGGCTCGCTCCCGGACGAGATCGTCCTGACCGGCAAGGTCCGCGACTTCATCGCCCGCGACGACGGCGGACACACCGACTTCCAGTGGAGACCCAGCCGCGGCTTCGGGCAGTATGTCTACATGGTCGCCGACGAACTCGACGAGGACGGCAAGCCCGTCATGGCCTCGACGGGCAAGAAACTCCGCAAGCAGTGGAAGGACGCCCAGGGACGCCCCATCATGCCGCCGCGCCCGCACTTTCCATCCCAGCCCGGCGACAGGCCTGGCTGGACCGAGTCCAGCCAGGGCGGCGCGCTCCACAGCCCCGAGGACTTCGCCCAGTGGTTCCGCGATGTCGAGGGCGTCAATGTCAGCACCCTCCTGCCCATCACGCTCAAGCGTCAGCCCGGGACCAACATCTACACCTTCGACGACAAGGAAGATCCCTACTTCCAGTCGCTGGGGGGCTTCTTCCCCATCAACAACGACCTCTACGGCAACTACCGCAGCACGGGCAAGAACTTCCACTTCACCTTCGAGCTCGACACCGAGTTCGTCTACAAGGAAGGCACCGGACAGGTCTTCACCTTCACGGGCGACGACGATGTCTGGGTCTTCATCGACGGCAAGTGCGTGATCGACATCGGGGGCGTGCACGCCGCCGTCAGCCAGACCATCGACCTGGACCGCCTCGACTGGCTCCAGGACGGACAGACCTACTCGCTGAAGTTCTTCTTCGCCGAGCGCCACACCACGCAGTCGAACTTCCGGATCGAGACCACGCTCAACCTCCGGTCGGTCAACATCCCCACCTCGACCGCCCTGGCCGATTGACCCGCCCAACCCCGCGGGGCAGCCTCGGCCCGGACCCAGCGCGAGCTGCGTCCGGGCCTTTTCCTACGCCTCGAGCGTCCGTTCGACCGCGTCCAGCAGGTGATCCATCGCCATCATCGGACTGACCGACTCCGCCGCCCCCGCCATCTGACGCAGTGTGGATCCTTCCAGCACGAGGTCCAGCACGCCGGCCCACCCCGCGGGCGTGCAGTCACGGACCAGCCGCCCCACGGGCCCGCTCCCGATCGCGGGCGGCTCGACGATGGACGCTCCGACCGCCCCCGCCTCGCACAGCACGGGCACGCCCATCCGGATCGCATCGGCGAGAAACCGCCCGCTCTGCCCCGATGCCCGCACGATCGCCAGATCAGCCGCAGCGAGCAGCGACGCCATGTCCGTGGTCGTGCCGAGGATGCGGAGGCGATCACCGACCCGCGTCGCATGACCCAGACGCAGCACGCGGACCGGCTCGTGCGTGAGCACGCCGAGCACGACCCCGGCACTGTGGCGCAGGCGTGCGACGCCCGTGAAGAGGTCGCGCAGGCGACGGGCAGGAGCATCGACCGCGGAGACGAGCATGAACACCTGCTCGGGATCGATCCGCAGAGCGCTGCGCAACATCCCGCGGGCGGTGGACGACGGTTCGTCCGCCAGACGCGACACCAGAGGAAGCGCGTGCTCCCCGTCGCGGGCATGCCCGATCCGGGTACACGCGACCGGACGCGATCGCCCGTCCCGCCTCGCCCGCACCTCGCCGACGAGGGCCAGGGGCAGCCACGGGCGCGACAGGCCCTCGAGCAGCACCGTCGCGGGCGAGGGCGAGGCCACGCTGCGCACGAACGAGTTCCACGAGCGGGGCTCACAGGCGATCCACAGATCGCCCGCGACGAGGCGCGTCAGCGAGATCGTGCGATCGAAGGGTGCACCGGTTCGTGTCGCCCAACGGACGAAGCGAATCGGCTGGCGCGATCGCAGTGCCCGCCCCGGACGCCGGCGAAGCACCCGCACACGCTCGCTCACCGACCATGGGTCGTCGATGGCGTCGCAGACGATCGCGACCTCGTGCCCGCGCGCGGCCAGACCGCCGGCCAGATCCGTCGCCCAGCGCGACGGATGCCAGGGCCATCGATGAATGTGCTCGGCGACGACTGCGATCCGCACCGCTGCTCCCTGCTCATGTCCCACGATCGGGCGCCCATGACCGGTCATCATTCGCGCGGGCGGGCGGCAGGACCGCCGGGCTCAGCGCGACGACCAGCCAGAAGTGCTGCTTGAGACGCGAGCCGACATGGAGCGTCTCGAACTGCCCCACGATGAGCAGCGCGATCATGGCGAGCATGAGCGATCGCTCCAGACCGCTGGGGCCGTCGCGCGGCTGGACCCAGGCGGCCCGCAACACGCAGGCACCGAGCAGCGCGAAGAACGCCAGCCCGATGAGACCATTGACCGCCGCGACATGCGGAATGGTCCCGTGGGCGTGCTCGGCGATGCGTTCGACGCCGCTGTCGGTCCAGGTCGCGGCGTCGCGCCGTGCCCATGTGCGGAACCCGCCCTCGCCGATACCCGCGAGCGGATGGGACGCAAACGCGCGCGCGCTCTCGATCCACATCAGGATCCGCGCGCCGGTGTCGGAATCGAAGTCTCGCCGCTCGACGACGCGGCTCAGATCGCTGACCGCCGCACGCACGCGCGGGAGTGCAATCGGAGCCATTGCCGCCGACAGCACGATGGCAGCGCCGATCCAGATCACGAGCGTGCGTCGGCGCATGGCCGTCCGTGCGCGCACGAGGGCGACGATCGCGATGAGGCATGCGCTGGTGATCCATGCGCTGCGCGTGCCGCTGGCGACGATGGCGACGAGGCTCACGAGGCTCATGACGATCGCGAGGGTGCGCATGCGACGGGATGTGGTGCGCGACCAGAAGGCGGCGTAGAGCCAGACGGCCAGGGGCACGGTCAGCGAGGCCCCGCCGAACGCCGGTCGCCACCACCCCGTGACCCGCCCGGGGTTGTGGCGCTCCCAGATGAGCCATGGCGTGTCGGTGAGCAGGCCGATGCCCTCGGCGAGTTGCACGAGATTGCCCACGAACATGCCCGCGAGATACGCGCCGATCAGGAGCGTGCGATGCTCCATGATGGGCCACAGCGCGAGGATCAGGAGCATGTATCGCGCCTCGCTCAGGTGGACCAGCCCGAACGACGGATCGGGTGACCAGGCGAGGCTCAGGGCGCGGAACGCGAGCCAGGCGAGGCCCACGAGCGTCGCCGGCAGGATCAGCATGTGAAAGAGCAGACGCCAGGTCATCGTGATGCGGATGAGGGAGGCGGCGGCGGCAATGGGCAGCACCCACTCGTGAACCGCATACGGGAAACTCAGGGTGAAGCACGCGAGGAGCCCCAGGAAGAGGTGGACGGCCAGCCCGGGTCGGTCCCGATGCTGGAGGCGGAACGCCTCGATGATCCACGAGCGATTGGCCCAGCAGCCGTCGAGCCACGCCGACAGGCTGGAAGGCCGGAGGAATCTGCGCCAGTCGAAGGAAGTCTCGCCCACGGGTCGATGATGGCCCCGCCGGGGGATGCGGACAAGCGACAGGGGGATCCGGTATCTGGAAAGCCGGTTTCGATCGCGGGATGCGGAAGAACCCGGAGACCACGCGGGCTGTATATATTTGAGGGTCGGGCAGGGGGAAACGCCCGGGAGGCCGTGATGGAGCCCATCGATCGTGTGATCCGGATCGCCCGCCTGCGGATGCTCCTCTCGGGGTTTCTCGCGCGGCTGGTGTGGACGCTGGCCGCCGGCGGGGCGCTGGCGACGGTGCTCGTGCTCCTGGAGCGTCTGGGGCGTGTCGAGGTTGTGTGGGCATGGACGCTCGGCGGGCTCGGGCTGGGGGCGCTGCTGACGGCGCTGGTCTGGACGCTTGCCCGTGTGCCCAGCGCGCAGCGGGTTGCGATCGAGCTGGACAAGCGGGCGGACCTTCGAGACACACTGAGCACGGCCCTGGCGGTGCGCGAGCGAGCCGACGGATGGAGCCGGGGCGTGCTGGAGTCCGCACGATCGCGGGCGCAGGGGCTGCGTGTTCGTCGCGTGCTGCCGATCGAGGCCCCACGGGCGTGGTTTGCGCCGCTGATCGCCATGAGTGTGCTGGTGCTCGCGTGGCTGGTCGTGCCGACGATCTCCGCGAAGCAGAAGGCGGCGCCCGAGACCGACGCGATGGACGAGGTCCGTCGGGTGTTGATGGAAACCAGGGACCGCCAGAAGAAACTGGAGGACCTGCTCCAGAAGGCGAAGGTGGACATCGAGGAGGGATCGCTGGAGCAGGAGTTGCAGGGCGAGCAGCGTCCGCCGGAGGAGATCCAGCGGGCGATGGTGCGCAAACTGACCTCGCTGACGGATCAACTGGATCGCAAGGGAGCCCAGCGATCACAGCAACTCGAAGCGCTGCGGAGCGCATTGCGCCGCCTTCAGTCGCCCGGCGAGGGTCCCATGAGCCGGATGATCCAGCGCCTGCGCCGGGGCGACCTCGAGGGGGCCAGGAAGGCCCTGGAGGAACTGCGGCGGAAACTCGAGAGCGGCGACCTGTCGAAGGAAGAACGAGCGAAGTTGCAGGCGCAACTGGAGGCCCTCCGCAAGCAGCTGGAGGAGATCGCCCGCAAGCAGGAACAACTGCGGGCACAGATGGAGCAGGCGCTCCGGCAGGCGGGGATGAGCCCGGACCAGGCCAGGCAGGCGATGGCGAGCCCCGAGGCCCTGCGCAAGGCCCTGGAGCAAATGCAGCACATGAGCCCGGCCCAGCGCCAGCAGTTGATGAACATGATGGCGCAGATGCAGGCGGCCCGGAAGATGGGACAGATGGGCCAGATGATGCAGAAGATGGGCTCGTCGCTGAAGAGCGGGCAGATGGGCGAGTTGCTCGGCGAGATGGGCGAGATGGAGAGCATGCTCAGCGAGGCGGAGATGCTCGAGCAGGAACTCGAGGCCATGAAGGCGGGGCTCGAGGAAGCGAAGTATCTGCTCGAATCCATGTGCCAGGGCTCGGGCATGTGCGAGGGCGCGCCCTGGCTCGTCCAGAAGTGGGGTTCGATGGGGAAGGGATCATCGGATTCCGACGGTCAGGGGCGTGGTCCGTCGCCCGCCGACAGCCCATTCGACTTCGACCTGCAGTCGCGCAGGGCCAAGGCGAAGAATCGCGGCGGCCCGATCATCGCGAGCATGCTCGTCGATGGTCCGACGATCCGGGGCGAGAGCCGGGCGCAGTTCAGCGAGGCCGTGGCCGCGGGCGAGCAGGCGGCCAGCGACGCGCTGGACGCGATGGTGGTGCCCAGGGAGTACCAGAACGCGGTCAAGGCGTACTTCGGGACGCTGCGCGAGGGCGGGGGCTCGTGAGGCGGCGCGACGCGGCACGACTCATCGCGGCAGGGGCGATCTGCGGGCTCGGGGCGTGCCGTCGGCAGGCGGATGGCGACGGCCTCGTTCTGTATTCGAGTGTCGACGACTATCTCCTGCGCGAGGTGCTCGCGGATCTGCGTTCCCGGACGGGCCTGCGCGTGCGGGTGCTGGGCGATACCGAGATGACCAAGACGACGGGCCTGGTCGAGCGTCTGCTGCGCGAGGGTCCATCGACGCCCTGCGATGTCTGGTGGTCCAGCGAACCCTTCGGGACGATCCGCCTGCAGCGGGCCGGGCTGCTCGAGCCGGTCGGCGTGGAGCTGCGTCTGGGCGATGGCTCGCCCTGGCCCATCCGCGACAAGGATGGGCTGTGGGTTGGATTCGCCCAGCGGGCACGGGTGCTCGCCTTTGCGCCCGAGCGTGTCGAGCGCGTGCCGGCCGCACTCGCGGAACTGGCAGAAGACCACTGGCGCGGGCGTGTGGGGATCGCCCGCCCCCAGTTCGGCACGACGCGCGGGCACATGGGGGCGCTCGTGCATCTTTGGGGCGAGGATGTGTTCGAGCGCTGGCTGGGCTCGCTCGTTGAGGGCGGGCTGCGCGTGCTCGAGGGCAACGCGGCGGTCGTGCGTGAGATCGTCCGGGGCACGATCGATGTCGGGCTGACCGACAGCGACGATGTGTTCAGCGCTCGCGCCCAGGGACTGGATGTCGGGCTCGCCTTCGAGCGAAAGGAGCCGGCACGCGTCGGCGAGGCGTACGCGACGGGGACCATGATGCTGCCCAATACGGTGGCCCGCGTGCGCGGGAGCGACCCACGGAGCGGCGAACTGATCGCGGCGATCCTGAGCGAACGCACGGAGCGTCTGATGATGCGGAGCGACTCGCACAACTACCCCGTGCGCCCGTCGCTGCGTGGCGAGATCGAGGTGCCCGTGCCCGAGGCGGTCATGGATGTGGACCTCGATCTCGTCGGCGATGCGATCCCGAGGGCGATGGCGATCTGCGAACGCGTGCTGGGCTGAGCGGGGGGGGCGCGCCGGACCGGCGTAGGATCCGGGCATGGACGACCTGCGCGATTGCATCGGAGCGGAACTGGGCGAGCTCATCGAGATCCGCCACGATCTGCATCGCCATCCGGAGCTGAGTTACGAGGAACGGCGGACCTGTGATGTCGTGTGCTCCGAGCTCGAGCGCCTCGGGATCGAGCATCGCCGGGGGCTGGCGCGGGG
>WGEO01000247.1 GCA_015492715.1 Phycisphaerales bacterium
CTGGTGATCCGGGCGCTGCGTCTGCTGCGGGTCTTCCGCATCTTCAAACTGGCCCGCTACCTCGACGAGTCGCGTCAACTCATGGTCGCCCTGCGGGCCAGCGCCCGCAAGATCCTCGTCTTTCTCTTCGCCGTGCTCACCCTCGTCGTCATCATCGGCAGCGCCATGTACCTCATCGAGGGAGCACACCCCGAGAGTGGTTATACCAGCATCCCGCGCAGCGTCTACTGGACGATCGTGACGCTGACCACGGTGGGCTACGGCGACATCACGCCGCAGACCGTTCCGGGGCAGATCCTCGCGTCGATCGTGATGATCATGGGCTACGGGATCATCGCCGTGCCCACGGGCATCGTGAGCGTCGAGATGGCGCGCTCGAGCCCGCGCGGCATCAGCACGCAGGCATGCCCGTCGTGCGGCAAGGACGGGCACGATCCGGACGCATTGCACTGCAAGTTCTGCGGCGCCCCGCTGCACGAGCCGCTCGGGTTGCAGCAATCCTGAAGAAAAAGTGCGGATGCGTGCAATGGGCGCGCGCGCGGCGCGTTAGGCTCATCGGACCGGCCGGTCCCCCGCAGGCGCGGGACGGGCCCCGACGGGGGCGGAACCACACGGAAGCACAAACTGAAGGAGAAGAACCATGCGGAGGATGTGCGTGCGCGCCGCCCTGAGCGGGCTGGCCATGATGCTGACGATCGGAGCGACCCCCGCCATGGGGGCCGTCCTGCCCGACTCGACACCCGCCGCCGAGCCCGAGCGCCACGGTGTGGTCATCGGCGGGCGGGTCTTCGACACCAACCGCGAGCCCGTGGGCGGCGCCCATGTCGCCCTGCTGACGGAGGACGGCGAGGTGGTCCAGCGGACCGAGACCAACGATCGCGGGATCTATCACTTCCGCCCGGTGCGCCCGGGCGTCTACATCGTCCGTGCGTTCAAGGAGGGCGTCGGACGCGACCAGCAGCGCGTGCGCGCTCGACGCGGGCATGTGCGCGTTCGCCTCGTGCTCGAGTAGTTCGCACCGGCCCGCGCGCAACTGGCGGGCTTCAACCAGCGGCGGGCCGGTTCCTCGCGGAGCGGCCCGCCTTTTTCCATGATCCTACGGTTCCATCCATTCATCGCCCTCATGGCGATTCGCCCCTGGCCTTGGCCGTTTCAATCCGCGAGCCGGCGTGAACACACAGACCGGAGATGCGCTCACTGGTCGGTGGACGCCCGGCACAGCCCTACGGATGCTCGATCACATACCGCAGGATCTCGACCACCTGCTCGGGTCCCCGGCAGACGGCCTTGGCGTGCGCGTCGATCTCCTTGAGCGCGTGGTCCAGCGCAGCATCGTGCATCGTGATCAGCGGGATGTCCTTGGCGACGGCGCATCCCGCGTCGAACGCCGCGTTCCACTGGCGGTACTGGTCGCCGAAACGCACGACCACGAGGTCGGCCTGGTCGATGAGGTACTGCGTGCGGATGGCGTTGATCTTGGCGCTCTTGTGATCGCGCCAGAAGGCGCAGTCTTCCGGGCCGAGGATGCGCACCCCCACGCGATCGCTGGCCTCGTGGTCGCACACCGGCGCGCTGAAGACCACCGGCAGGTCCTCTGCAAGGTCCACGATCCGCTCGCGCCAGTCGCTGTGGATCTCTCCGGCGAGATAGACCTCCCAGCAGTCTTCCTCATGCATCGCCTGGCTCCCTCGTATCATCGTGTTCATGCAGTGGCATGCGTTCGAGATCCTCGGAGCGTATCGCGATTCCGGTGAGCCTGCCCGCCTGTTCGTCGAGGCCGCCGGCGAGGACGATGCGATCGAGTATGCCGCATCGCAGGGCGTGCTCGTCAGCCGCATCGTCAGGCGATCGTCCGAAGCCGTGCCACCGACGCCCGGATCGACGGGGGCGACGGACGCCGCGGCTCATCTCCGGTTCGGCTCGCGAATCATTCCCGACCTCGATCTGCTCCCACACGAGATCATCATCGCCCGCTACGACGCCACGCCCAGCGAGCTGGGCCTGATGGGGATCGTCTTCTCCCACCGCCGGCGTCTCGTGCTCACCGACCGCCGCCTGATCGTCTACGACAAGCGCCTGCTCGACAGCCGCCTCGATGCCGTTCGTCTTTCCAGGATCAGCGCCGTGCGACTGGGCGTCCGCATCGATCCAGTTCGGACTGTTCTGGGCCTGCTCCTCGGGCTTACGGGGAGCGGTCTCTTGTTGGCTTCGGGTTTCTCGATCGGAACAGGCGGCCTGCTCGGGACAGGGCAGCTTTCGGTCGCCCTTGTGTATGGCGCCGTGCTGGTCCTTGCTGCTCTCGTGGCGCTCATCCACGCACGATCCCGCCTCATCGGCGTGATGGTGGGCGGGCAGTTCCACGGCATCTCGCTCCAGCGGTTTCGCGCCCAGCGCACAGGAGCATTCGTCAATGCCCTGGAACGCATGCTCCACGGGTCGCAGGAGCGCGACGACGGGTACGATGGGCGCACGAAGAACGCCGACGCTCGTTGACGCCGGCGAACGGCTGCGCTCTTCCGATGTGTTGTTCGTGTTTCGATCAGCCGCCGGCGCTGTCGTCAGCGTGGTCGTGTCCACTGTGATCGTCGCTCCCCCCGGCGTGGTCGTCCATGGCCTCGCCCGCGTGGTCCTGAGCCGTTTCTCCGGCCTTCTCGGCGGTCTTCTCGGCTTCCTGGGCGCCCTCGCCTTCCTCGCTGGAGCATGCCCCGAGCGTCAGCGCCAGCCCGCTCGCCGTCAGGATCAGAAGTGTCCGTGTTCGCATCACATTCCCCTTTGTATTCCCGATCATGCCGGGCCCCGGATCGACGCGCACGCGCGCGCCGCTTCCCGACCCCCTTGCTTCATTGCCCTACGAGCTTCGCCCCGGATTGTTCAGATTGCCGCTGCAGGTCTTGCAGCATACTCGAATTCTGTTCGGGATGCACGCCCCGGACCCGCTGTGCCGTGTTTCCAAACAGCAACGCCCGGCCCCTGGACCGGGCGTCGCATGGTGGGGCGTGAGTCTGCGGGCTGTATCGGCCGGCGCGTCCCTGCGCCGCCTCCCGCACCTCGGACAGTCCCTTGCCGTCCCAACCGCCTGTGAGCCCCCGAGGGGGCAAATCGCAGCGGTGCGCCGTCGAGCACGCCACTGCACCATGGGGATCACACCCCATCGAACGGGCGTCAGGCCCCCGGACCTGCCCGCCCCGCGCACCCGAGCATCTCCCTCCATGCATGCTCGGGCACGCCCCTCAGTCCTGCTTCCCTCCCTGGAGTCGCTTGACGAGTTCCGGCAGACGCTCGAACCGCTCCTGACTCGAGGCCTGCCAGGCGTCCCGCGCACGAACCTCCAGGCGATTGCGGGCGCCGATCATCACCACCTCGCTCGGAAGGGCGCATCGCTCGATGTGCTTGCGGGGGATCACGATCCGCCCCGCGGCGTCGGGTGTCAGCGACTCGGCCTCGCCGAAGAACTCCGCATCCAGCAGCGCCTGGTCCTCGCTGGGCATCAGCGACTCGTCCAGCAACGCGCACAGACGCTCGAACTGCCCCTCGGTATAGAGCCTCAGCACGCCGCCCGGCCACGGGACGGACACCCAGCCCGCCCCGTCGCGAGCCGGATCCCAGCGGTTCCGGTACTTCGCAGGGATCGCCAGGCGTCCCTTCTTGTCGATCGAGAGTTCTGTGGTTCCGAGAAACAACACCCACGAATGCCCCGTGTCTCATGTGTGGGAATCCTACACACATCTCGACACTTTGCAACCCCATCTGGGATCCAATCACGGGAAATCCTTGGCAATCCAGAAGTTTTCGACACCTTGGGCACATTTGGCACAAGATCCTGCCGATCCGCCTTGCACGGGCACGATTCGCGCTGGACAGTGGGGTTAGAGTTTCCCCGGGCGCGTGCCCCGCGCGCAGGTCTCGACCGCTCAAGGACTTCCGACGGATGCCAGCCCAGATCGACATCCAGGACGCCCTGTCCCGCCTGCCCAGGGGTGTCTTTGCGATCACATCGTCGTTCGACGGGCGTCGATCGGGCTGTCTGGTCAAGTCCGTCCAGCCCTGCGCAGACGAGCCCCTCCTGGTCAGCGTTGCAGTGCGCAAGGGGCACGAGGTGGAAACCCTGATCCGCGACAGCCGGCACTTCGGGGTCTGTCAGATCAATCCGTCCGATAAACTGGCTATCCACGCGTTATCCACATCGGGCGACCACGAACCCGAGGTTCGCCACGATCCCTTCGACTCGCTCGCCGTGTATTCGCTCGTCAGCGGCTCACCGATGCTTCGGCGGGCTCTGCTGTGCTTGGACTGCGAGGTGGTTCGGCACTTCGACATGGAGGCCGACCACGAGCTCTATGTCGGGCTGGTGCTCGCCGCGAGGGTGGCATCCGCCCACGGCGAGGACGCGTCGAGCGCGGCGTAGGTCCGCCCGGATACCCATCGGGCCGGATTCGTTTATCGGACGACACGGGTGATCTCGTCGAGCAGGCCCTGCGTGAACTGCGCCTCGCCGAAGCGCAGGGCGTTGGTGCGCAGATCGTCGGGGTCGAAGGTGCCAAGGCTGCGCATGGCGCGGGCGATCGCGCGTGGGTCGGGGTCGTCGAAGAAAGCGCCGGTCCGTCCTTCGATCACGGTGTCCAGGGCGCCGCCGGCCCGTCGGGCGAGCACGGGGCACCCGCACGCCTGGGCCTCGACGCAGGCGATGCCAAAGTCCTCGACCTGCGGGAACAGGAGGGCGCGTGCGGTTCGGTACAGGTCGCGCAGATCATCGTCGCTGGCATCGGTACGGAACGCGACGCCCGCATGGGCCATTCGGCGCAGGGTGTGTTCCTGCGAGCCTCTGCCGATGATGACCAGTCGGACGCCGGCGATGCGTGTGGCCTCGATCGCCAGGTCCACGCGCTTGTACGGCTCCAGTGCGCTGACGACGAGCCAGAAGTCTTTGCGCTGCATCCCCGGATCGGGCGTGAAGAACCCGGTTCGTACCGGCGGATGCAGGACACCGGCCTCGCGTCCATAGATCTGCTCGATCATGCGGGCCGTGTGGCGCGAGTTCGCCAGCAGGCGGGTCGCGTGGTCGGTTCCCCGTCGATCCCAGCGGCACAGCATCGGTGAGCAGGCGCGCAGCCCCAGCGCGCGCAGGAGCGATCCTCGGGCATACTCGTCCTGCAGTTGCCACAGGTAGCGGGCCGGGGCGTGGCAGTAGCACAGGTGGGGCACGCCCGCCGGCGGGGGAAGGTTCTTGACCGCGCACGAACTCGTCGAGATCAGCAGGTCGTACGGGTGTCGCGCATGGTCCTTGGCGATGCGCCGGGCAAGTGCCCGCACGCCAATGGGATACGCCGGCAGGAGCCATCGGCGCAGCGCCCCGCGTCCCCCCGGCAGGCGCTGGATGGGAGAGCAGACCCGTGCGAGCGCATCGATCGCGGGCGTGATCGCCTGCCCCGCATCGACGAGCGTGTAGAGGCGCTCGACCTCGTGCTCGGGTGCGAGGGCCCGCACGATCGCATCGAGCACGAGTTCGCCCCCGCGACGGGTCACGAGCCAGTCGTGCGCCAGCGCGATGCGCAGCGAGCGCGCGGGCGCATCGACCCGCACGGCCTCGCGGACGAGTCGTTCCCGGGATTGTGGAGCCGCGGGGTCTAGCATGGACCATGCAGGATAGAAGCACACTGCGCACGGGTGAGCCCTGGGCCGCCAATCTGCTGGGGCTGGATTACGCAGAAGAGGCGTCGCGACTGGGTACGCCCCCGGCACCCATCATCGACGCGCACCTGCATGTCAACGGCCGGCGAGCCAGCGCGATCTTCAAGCAGGTTTGCGATCTGTACGGGATCGACCGCATCTACACGCAGACGCGGCTGGAGGAGGCACCCGTCGTCCGGGAGGTCTTCGGCGAGCGGGCGCGCTTCCTCGCAATCCCCGACTACGCCGCCGAGGACAGGTCGTCGGCGATGCGCGAGGGATTCCTGAAGAACCTGCGGATCTTCCATGACGAGTTCGGGGCGCGCATGGTGAAGTTGTGGTCGGCACCACGCCTGCGCGATCTGGTGGACGAGGGCGATGATCTGTATCGTCTGGACAGCCCGTGGCGTGTGCGTGTCGCCGAGGCCGCGGTCGAGATGGGCATGATGATCATGACCCATATCGCCGACCCGGACACCTGGTTTGCGACGAAGTACGCCGATGCCATGCGCTACGGCACGAAGCGCGAGCAGTACGAGCCGCTGGAGGTGATGCTCGAGCGGTTCCCCGTGCCGTGGATCGCCGCGCACATGGGCGGCTGGCCCGAGGACCTCGCGTTCCTCGATGAACTGCTGGCCCGCCACGACAACCTGTACCTGGACACGAGCGCCACGAAGTGGATGGTGCGCGAACTGAGCCGACACCCGCGCGACGACCTGGTGCGTTTCTTCGCACGATGGGAGGGGCGGATCCTCTTCGGCTCGGACATCGTGACCAGCGACGCCCATCTGGAGGCAAGCCCGCCCGGTGCGACCCAGTACGGCGCGCACCAGGCCCAGTCCGAGGAGGAGGCATTCGAACTCTACGCCAGCAGATACTGGGCGCTGCGCACCATGTTCGAGACGGACTACGAGGGCAGGAGTCCGATCGCCGATCCCGATCTGATGATGGTCGAGCCGCAGACCTACCACGAACGCTCGAGCCCGGGGCTGAGCGGCAAGGCCCTCCCGCGCGAGTTGCTGGTGTCGATCTATCGCGCCGCCGGCGAGAACCTGCTGGAGCGATGGTGGGAGGAGCATCCATAGGGCCACGGGCCCGCTACGGCTCGACGGGCTTCGTCCGTGAGGTACATGTCCGCAACGCGATGCGCAGGGCCTCGGCCTGAGCGGGGTCCAGACGCGCCCGCACCCCGGCACGCAGGGTCGACGCACCCAGCAGATCGCGGAAGGCCTCGCCGGCTCGCTCCAGACGCAGCGTGGCGCCGCTGAGCGTGCCCGTGTAGGTCCGATCGCCCGTCTCGCTGGCGGGCTGAAAGAACCCGCCGCCGGCGTAGATGCCCACAGCCCCATCCGCGAGCACGGCGTGCGTGACGGTCGCCGTCATGGCGGTCGGATCAATCGGGGTCTGCCCCGCCCGCGGACGGATGAACACATGGATGTGGGCGATATTGCCCGCGGGGAGCGACCCGCCCCGCACGCTCCGGATCTGCTCGGGCGTCAGATCGGTCAGGTAGATGTCCGCCGTATTCTCGTCCTCGAAGGCATAGACACTGATCGTCATGTGGGGACGCAGGGCGACGGGATCCGCGATGGAACGCAACTCGTAGCGGCCAGAGGGCGACCCGGGGCCGCCGGCACACGCAGACAGCAGCATGACCAGCAGAAACAGCGGACCCATCGCCAGACTCGGGCGTCCAATCATCATGAGACTCTCTATCGGGGCCGGGGCCCATGGGAGGTGCAGGATGCGGATGCGAAGATCACTGCTGGGGATCATTGCCATGGGCTTGGCGGCAGGCAGTGCAGGCGCGCAGATGGGCGTCCGCCTCGATCCTCGCGGGGGTGTCCGCCTGGGGTCGCCCCCTGCCTTCACACGCCCGACGCCGGAGCCAGCGCACCGCCCCGTGCAGGTGGACTGCGGGCCTTTCTTCATCCAGCAGCATCTGGCACCGCACCAACTGCCATACGCCCCGGATATCCACGACGGCCTGCTGATCGATGGACACCTCCCGGGCGAGGATGTGCACTTCCAGTTCGGCGATGTCAGCGGATTCCACGCCGAGGGTCTGGTGGATGGCGATGACTTCCGCCTGCGTCTGCATGTCGGAAGCGGGCTTCATCATCTGGTCCCAACACACAGGGCCATCTGCTATCCGTATTATCCCCGGTATGTGGGGGCGTTGTATCCGATCTACGACTATCCGATCGGTCCGCGGTATGCCGATTTCTACCCCGGCTATCCGATCAGTTATCGGACCTCCTATGTCGATCCGCGTCTGAACGCGACGCCCTCGGCGAGCCCGTCGTCGCAGGCACCCGACGAGGATGCGACGCCTGCCGAGTGGGGGCGCTGGCGGCTGATGCAGGGGGATCTCGACGAGGCGATCGCGGAACTTCGCCGCGCGATCGACGACGAGCCCGGGGATACCGCATCCAAGCGTCTCTTGGCCATCGCGCTGATGCTGGACGGCAGGCTCGCCGACGGCGTGGCGTTGCTCCGGTCCGTCTATCAGGAAGATCCCGCCCTGGCGCGCGAGCCGGTCGATCCGGCGATGTTCGGGCCGCGTGCCCGCAGGACGCTCGATCGTCTGGTTCGTCAGATGGCGATCTATGCCAATGCGCGGGAGTCGGCAAGCGCCTGGCTTGCCGAGGCCGTCCTCATGCAGGCCCAGGGTCGGGACCGGCACGCCCTCCGGATGCTGGACAAGGCCAGAGCACACGGGCTGGACGAGGATCTCGTTCGGGTCCTCGAGCGGGCGATGGGCTCGGCCCGCTGATCCATCCACGCGGGCTTGGGATTCCGGATCGGCGTGAAAAAACCGGCATGATCGCTGGCCCATGTGGACCCCGCCTGCCAACAATGGCCCTCACACGGGGCGGGACCCGTGTGGGACAACCCAGAGCCGATTGCACCACGAGCGTCGCGGCGGGGATCTTGGCAGGACCCGTCCGAGCCCAGCGATGGGGGCGCCGTGGGAGGTGGAGACCCATGGCCAA
>WGEO01000248.1 GCA_015492715.1 Phycisphaerales bacterium
GTGACGAAGCGGAGTACCCGGTCCAGGTCGTCGGTGCAGGCGAGGGCCTCGATCTCGGTGCGCGGGGTCATGATCTCCTCGACGGTGCGCTGGGAGAACTCGACGACCTTCTCGAGCATCTCGCCGGCGCGTTCGTCGATGTGCCCCTCGCGCTCGCCCTCCTCGACGACCGAGCGGATCTCCTCTTCGATGCGTTCTGCGCCGTTGGCGTCGCTGCTGCCCGCGAGGCGCCGGACGACCTCGTCGAGGAAGGCGGCGACCCTGCGCGTCGGTGTGAGCGTGACATGGACGACGCGGATCAGCCGCCACGCCGCACAGACCACGGCGGCGCCCGCGTGGCGGGCGATGCTCAGGGCGAGCACACCCGCCAGCATCCATGCCAGCACCCCCGCGATGAGCACGCCGAGCAGAATCTGCAGCCAGCCGGCGGCGTCCTGCCCGCTGGAAAGCGCCAGCCAGCGGACGAGAGCGACGACAAACAGCAGCAGGAAGACGATCCGGGGCAGGGCCAGGCTGACGGCGTGGGACTCGGGATCCTCGACGATCTGCGCGATCCGATGGATGCGATGGCGTCGACGGGCGCGATCCTCGATGGCGACGCGGCTGGTCTCGCGAAGGGCGAGTTGGAGCGTCGCGAAGACGGCCCCGAGCAGCAGCGAGACGCTCGCGATGGCGAGCCAGGCGCCGGCGGTCATGGCTCGTTCCCCAGCGAGCGGGAATAGACCGGCCCGACACCGATCGCACACAGCACGCGGTCCTCCTCGGCGTGCATGGCCTTGCGGGCCGACGCCTCGTGGTCGTCGTGCCCCAGGCAGTGCAGCACGCCATGGACGACATACAGGAGAAGTTCATGCTCGGGGGTCAGCGAGCGGGCCGACGCCTGCCGTCGGGCCTCGTCGATACAGACGACCACCTCGGCGTCGAGGCGGCCTGCGTCCTGGGCGTAGTTCCAGGTCAGCACATCCGTCGTCCCGGGCACGCCCGTGTCGCGCTCATGCAGACGGGCCATGATGCGATCGTCGACGACGGTCACGAGCAGTTCGCCCGCGGTGTCCAGGGCTTCCATGGCGCGCTCGATGTGCTCGCGGAGCCACGACGCGGCGGGCGTGCTCAGCGTTCCGCTGCGGTCTTCCAGTTCGATGGTGCGCAGAGGCGCAGGGTCGTCGGCGTTGTCTCCCGACGCGTCATGGTCGTGCATCGACGGCGATCTCGCGCATGGCCCGGGGCCCCGATCCGACAGGGCGACACCCGTCTGTATCGTCCAGGGACGAACCCTCCTGTGGTCGGATCATAGCGGGTGTGAGGGACTCATACGAGCCATTCGGATGATGATCGGGAGGGGATCCCGACGGGGCAAGAAGGAAGGGTCCCGACTGCAGCCTTCCAGCCAGCCGAGACCCTCCGTCTCTTGCCGAGCGCCCGTCGCCCTCGCTCCTCACCGTGTGCGACGCGCGGCTCGGCCCTCCACCACCGGAGCAGCCTATCCGCAGGATGCCATCGGTCGCGTCGCGATGCGGAATTTCTTGCCTGAGCCGGATTCTCGGTTATGGGGCCGTGTGCCGGATGGATCCCCCCGTTGGGAAGCATTGTGCCCGCCCCCGATCTGGCGCGTCTCAGGAGATCGAACGCAGAGCCCGGGCGACCTCGACCACGCGACGGGCGACCTGCTCGACCATGCCCCGCGCACGGTCGTCCGTGATCGTCTCGCCGTCGAGCACCTCGTGGGCGTTGCCCACGGCGGCCATCTCCGGGACGACCACGACGCGGATGTTCATGAGGATGGATCGGACGGTGTAGAGCCCGCGCAGCCCGCCCAGTGCGCCGGGTGAGGTGGCAATCAGCCCGCAGGCCTTGCCCGCGAAGGGTTCGAGAGGCGCCTCGCCCTCGCGTGGGCGGCTGACCCAGTCGATCACATTCTTCAGGATGGGCGTGATCGCGCTGTTGTACTCGGGACATGCGATGATGAAACCGTCGTGGGCCTTGAACAGGTCCTTGAGGCGGATCGCCTGCTCGGGCAGCCCCTGGCTCGATTCGAGGTCCTCGTCCATGAAAGGGAGCGGATAGTCGGCCAGCTCGAGGCGGGTCACCTCGGCTCCCGCGTCCCGGGCCGCTGTGATAGCCGTGCTCAGGAGCCTGCGATTGAACGACTGCTCGCGGGTGCTGCCGGCAAAGGCGAGAATCTTCGTGGACTGGGACATGGTGGGTATCCTCCGGGGGTGATTCGCCTGTACGGCGATATCGCCTCCAGCGTATGCCCGCACGACGGATCGACATCCTGTGTGCCGCCGCCTGCGTCGCCGCGGTCGATCGCACGATGTGCGACGAGGAGCACCGGATCCTCGAGATGCTGGCGCGGGCGGCGGGGCTGAGCAGCGAATCGCTCGATGCGATCATCGAGCGGGCATTGCATGATGAGGATTATTACGCACAGCAAATGCGCGTGCTGCACGATCGGCCCGTGGAAGTGGTTGCGTTGCTGCTGGTAGTCGCCCGTGCCGACGGTCGCGTGAGTCTGGATGAGCGGGTTCTGATTCGGTTCTTTGCGGGGAAGTTGGGGATGAGCGAGTCGGCGTTCGCACGCAGCCGGGAGATCGCCGAACGGAGTGATTCGATCGAGGATTTGTTTGGTGTATGATCGGATATGGGTTGTGGCGACGAGTTTGGGGGTCTTCGGCATCCGGGGGGAACGCCGCGCGGACGGGGCAGCCACATCCGACCCGACAATCGCTTCGATCGCTTCCATCTACGGGTGCTCGATGAGCACCGCGAGGAGGTTCGGTGCGAGCACGGGGAGGGAGTGCGGGTTCCGACCCGTGTGATCGAGGACCGGACGCGGTCGATTCTCAATCGCGTCGATGTCCCGGATCTGCCGTTTCACTGGACGATCAATCCGTATCGCGGGTGCGAGCACGGGTGTGTGTACTGCTATGCGCGCCCGGGGCATGAGCACCTCGGGCTGAGCGCGGGCTTGGACTTCGAGACGGTCATTCATGCGAAGCGCGACGCACCGGCGCTGCTGGCTCGTGCGCTGGCGAAGGAGGGCTGGATCGGAGAGCAGATCGTGATGTCAGGGGTCACGGATCCCTATCAGCCGATCGAACGGCGCCTGCGGATCACGCGGGGGTGCCTCGAGGTCATGGACGAGTACCGTCAGTGCGTGGGGATCATCACCAAGGGCAGGCTCGTGCTGCGCGATCTGGACATTCTGTCGTCGATGGCATCGCGCCGACTCGTGCAGGTGTTCGTGACGCTGACGACGCTGGACCCGGCGCTCAGTGCGCGCCTGGAGGCGCGTGCGAGCGCTCCTGCGGTCCGCCTGGCGATGATCCGCAGGCTCACGGACGCGGGCGTGCCCGTCGGGGTCATGACGGCGCCGATCATCCCGGGCATCAACGATCGGGAGATCCCGGCCCTGCTGGAGGCGGCCCGCGACGCAGGGGCACGGAGCGCCGGCTTCGTCCTGTTGCGGCTGCCCGGGAGCGTCGAGCAGGTCTTCCGCGAGTGGCTGCATCGCGTCTTTCCGGATCGAGCCGGGCATGTGCTGAGCCTGCTGCGTCAGTGCCGGGGCGGGTCGCTGAACGATCCTCGTCTGCACCACCGGTTCCGGGGCGAGGGTCCGATCGCGCGTCAGATCGCGCAGACCCATCGGGTCTTCCGGGAGCGTCTGGGGTTCTCGGACCGTGTGGTCGAGTTGGACACGGACGCGTTTGTGCGCGCGCGGCGGGCGCGTGCGGGCGTGCAGCGGAGGCTATTCGAGGATTAGCCCCGGAGCAGCCCGACCCGTCGGAGGCCGCGTTCGAGCTGGGCCCAGCGGTCTTCGAGGTCGCCCGTGTATCCGATGCTCAGGCGGACGAGTCCGGGGCTGATGCCCGCCGCCCGCAGGTCCTCGTCGCTGAGTTCGCTGCTGGTCGAGGCGCTGGGGCAGGACATGAGGGTGTCGAAGTAGCCGAGGCTGACGGCCATGAAGCCGAACTGCTCCTCGTTCTGGAGATACTCCATGAGTTCGAATGCGGTCTGTCGTGAGCCGGTATCCAGCGCGATCATGCCGCCGTAACCGAAGCCCTCGTTCATGATGCGTGTCAGCGTCTGGTGGGACGGGTGCTCGTGCAGCCCGGGGTAGTGGACGGTCAGCCCCAGGTCATGGAGCCTGCGTGCGAACTCGTGGGCCCGCCTGCTGTGCTCCTTCATGCGCAGCGGCAGGTGGGGCAGGCGGAGGCTGAGTTCGAAGGCGGTGCGGGGGTCCATGGTCGGCCCGAGCAGCATCAGCGAGCCCGTGTGCAGGTCCATCAGCTCGTTGAGGAACTCGGTCGTCGAGCAGATGGCCCCGGCGATGATGTCCGAGGCTCCGCTGATGAACTTGGTGACGCTGTGGACGACGATGTCGGCGCCGTGCGTCGCCGGGCTGACGATCAGCGGGGTGAAGGTGTTGTCGACGACGAGTCGCACGCCGCGCTCGTGGGCGATCTTCGCCAGCGCCGGGATGTCGCTGACGGTGAGGGTGGGGTTGCTCATGGTCTCGGTGTAGAGCACGCGTGTGCGGTCGGTGATGGCCCTCTCGACTGCGTCGAGATCGGTGATATCGACGAATCGGGTGGTGACGCCCGCGTGGGCGGGGAGATACTCCTTGAGCAGCGCGAACGACCCGCCGTAGATCGTGTTGGAGCTGACGACCTCGTCGCCCGGCTGGCAGAGTTGCATGATGCTGGCGCTGATGGCGCTCATGCCGCTGGCGCAGGCGTAGCCTGCCTCGGTGCCCTCGATGGCGGAGATGTATCGCCCGAGGACATAGACGGTGGGGTTGAAGTGTCGTGCGTAGAGGTAGCACCCGCCGGAACTCTCGTGCTGGGCCGCCGGCCCGATGCGTCCCTGGAAGATCTCGGGCATGACCTCGGCGTCCATGACGGTGTATGTCGTGGACGCCTCGATGGACATGTTGACCCCGCCGTGCTCGCCGAACTCGTGGCGGGCGGCGGACAGCGAGCGAATCGGATCGAACGCCATGGTTGCTGCCTCCTGTGCAGAATCATTGAGGGTTCGGGGTCGATCCGGCGGGGACGGGGGCGAAGAATCCTTGCCACAAGGGAGGTCTATCGATGGCGACCGAGAAGACGATGGAGAACGGCGAGGTCCGCAGGCTGGTGAAGTGGCCCACGAAGAAGCGCAAGGGCGACAGCCGCAAGTGGAAGCACAAGTGGGTCGTGGTCAAGCGGGCGAAGAAGGACTGACCCGGTGCGCGTGGGGCGGGTGCATCGGATCGGGCGGCCCCTGATCGGTGCGCTCCTGCTGACGGGCGGGCGGTCCCCCGACGCCCTCGGCGACCACATCGTGGTCGATCCAACGCTTGCGGATCATCCATCGGCCGATCGTGTCGTCGGCACACTGGGCGAAGCGGTCGCATGGGCACGCGAGCAGAGAGATGTGGGTGAAGGCATCCGGATTTCACTCGTGTCGGGCGTGCATGTCGTGCGTCGCGGCGTCCGGATCGGCACGGAGCTGAGCGGGCTGACGCTGGAAGGACTGGGACCCGGGGCACGCATCGTCGGTGCGATCGTCATCGCCGACCCCTCGTGGGAGCCCGTCGACGATCCGGGCATGCGCGAGCGCTTCCCGGACCATGCGCGGGCCGAGGTCCGCATGCTCCGCCTTGGGGAGAAGGCCCGCGCGGACTGGGCGGGCGGCCTGAGCGGACCGGTGCATCGAGGCATGGGCGTGCCCGCGTCGCGCGTGCGCTCGGAACTTTTCATCGATCGGCAGGCGCAATCCCTCGCACGCTGGCCCAACGAAGGGTTCGCACGCGTCAGGAAGGTCACCGACCCGGGCTCGATCCCCAGGAAGGCCGCGGACGATATTCCCGAGAGCGAACGCGTCGTCGAGCCGGACCGCGGCGGCACCTTCGTTCTCGAGCATCGCGATCGTCTTGCTCGCTGGACACACGCCGGCACCATCTGGGCGCATGGCTACTGGTGGTGGGACTGGGCCGATGAGCAGATCCCTGTCGCGAGTATCGATCCGTCGTCGGCTTCTGTCACGCTTGCGCTGCCGCACCGCTACGGGCTGCGAGACAGCGCGGTCTTCAGCGTCAGCAACCTCCCCGAGGAACTCGACACGCCCGGCGAGTATTGGATCGATGTCGAGCGGGGCATCGTGTACGCGTGGGTTCCCGAAGACAGCATCCATCGTGAGGCGGCGGTCTCGATGCTGGGCGAGCCCATCCTGACGCTCTCCGGAGCGCACGACATCACGATCGAGGGCCTCTCCTTCGAGATGACCCGCGCAGGAGCGATCGTTGCCTCCGACTGCGAGGGGCTGACGATTCGAAACTGCACCTTTTCGAATCTGGGCACTCGTGCCGTGGACATCACGGGACGGGGCTGTGTGATCGCACGCTGCCTGTTCGAGGATATCGGGGGCGGCGGCGTGTCGCTGCGCGGCGGCGATCGACGCTCGCTCACCCACGCGGGCAATGTGGTGGAAGACTGCGTCTTCCGACGCTGTGCCCGCATCATGCGGACCTACAACCCGGCGATCGGGCTTGGCGGTGTCGGGCAGCGCGCGATCCACAACGAGATCAGCGACCTGCCGCATGTCGCGATCATGTTCTCGGGCAACGAGCACCTGATCGAGGGCAACCGGATCCGTCATGTCGTGCAGGAGACCGGCGACGCGGGCGCGATCTACTGCGGGCGAGACTGGACGCTGCACGGCACGGTCATCCGGGGGAACTTCTTCTCGCACATCCGCGGCTCGGACGCCCGCTATCAGAACGCGGCCTACCTCGATGACATGGCCAGCGGCATCACCGTCGAGCACAACCTCTTCGTCCGCTGCAACTGGGGCATGCTCATCGGCGGCGGGCGGGACAACGCTATCCGATCCAACGCGTTCGTCTCGTGCGGGCGCGCATTGCACTACGACGCGCGGGGCGTCGGCTGGATGAGCAAGTTCATCGCCGATCCCAAGACCTCGACGCTCCATCGCAATCTGGCGGCTGTGCCGATCGACAGCGAGCCGTGGGCGAGCAGATACCCCACGCTGCGAACCTACCTCACGGACCGGTTCGGACGCCCCGTGGGCGGCGTCGTGCGGGACAATGTGCTCATCGACACACCGCTGGGATTCATCGAGGATCGCCGGAGCGTGCGCGTCGAGAACAACCGCACGCTGGTTCCTTCGCGCGACGGCGTGATGTCGAGCGACGAGATTCTCGCGTCGGCGCGGGACCCACTGGCTGTGCTCAAGGCAGCGGGCTTCGAGCCGATTCGATTCGGTGCAACGGGGCCGCGTACAGCGCGTGTTGGCGCCCCGCGTGCTCCGTAGGGCGCGATCAGCCGGGTCGGGTCTGCGGGCGCACTCGCGATCGAGATAAACTCAGTCCCCCTTGGCGGACGCCCCCACGGTGACCGTCACGGGGACGAAGGTCGGCCTGACGCGGGCCTCGAACTCGTCGCGGAACTTGTTCATGATCGTCCGTATCGCCCAGTTGTTGCCGTCGGCCAGCCCGCAGATCGTCGTCCCGGGCATGGAGCCCATGCTGGTGGCGATCTCCAGGGCCAGGTCCAGATCCTTCGTCCTGGCGTCGCCCTCTTCGATCCGGCACATGAGCTGGTAGAGCCAGCCCGAGCCCTCGCGGCACGGGGTGCACTGGCCGCACGATTCGTGCTTGAAGAAGCGTGCGATGTTGCGGGCGACGGCGACCATGTCCGTGTCCTCGTCGAAGATCGTCGGACACGCCGTGCCGAGTCCCAGCACATTGTGCTTGCGTCCGATATCGAAGTCGAGTTCGGCGTCGTACTGGCTGGCATCGAGGATGCCCATGGAGACGCCGCCGGGGATGGCCGCCTTGAACCTCTTGCCCCCGCGGATCCCGCCGCAGTGCTCCTCGACGAGCGTGCGCAGGGGGATGCCCAGCTCGAACTCGTAGCATCCGGGGCGTTCGACATGCCCGCTGACGCCCATGAGTTTGGTGCCGAAACTGGGCGGCCCGCCGATGCTGCTCTCGACGCCCTGCTCGCAGAACCAGGCGGCCCCGTGCTCGATGATGCTGGGGACATGGGCGAGCGTCTCGACATTGTTGATGATGGTGGGTTTGGCAAAGAGGCCCTTGACGGCGGGGAAGGGGGGCTTGATGCGCGGCCAGCCGCGCTTGCCCTCGATCGCCTCGAGCAGGCCCGTCTCCTCGCCGCAGATGTACGCGCCGGCGCCTCGGTGCAGGTGGCAGTCGACGCGGAAGCGATCGCCGCCAGTGTTCTCCGAGGAGTTGATGAGGCCCTTTTCGCCGAAGATCCCGTGCTCGTAGGCCTCACGGATGGCCTGCTCGACGACATGGGCCTGATGGTGGTATTCGCCGCGGATGAAGATGTACGCACGATTGAGGCGACAGGCATAGCAACAGATGGCGATGCCCTCGAGCATCAGATGCGGATCGAAGTCCATCAGCAGGCGATCCTTGAAGGTGCCGGGCTCGGACTCGTCGGCGTTCACCGCCAGATATCGCTCTGCCCCGGGGTCGCCGGGCTTCTTGCCCTCGGGCACAGGGGGTAAAAATTTCCACTTGATGCCTGCGGGAA
>WGEO01000249.1 GCA_015492715.1 Phycisphaerales bacterium
GGCCGGGGGAGGGTTCCGGCGTGGGCGATGTGGCGCACGCGGGGGTGGCGGTCCCTAGAGTCTGCCCGCAGCGTGCAGATGGAGCAGGCATGACGCAGGCAAAGTCGATGGAGGATCTCGTCAGTCTCTGCAAGCGCCGGGGGTTCGTCTATCCGGCCAGCGAGATCTACGGGGGGCTCAACGGGTTCTGGGACTATGGGCCTCTGGGGACGCAGCTGAAGAACAACCTGCGCGATGCGTGGTGGCAGGACATGGTGCTGTGTCCGCCCACGGGGCCGGGCGGGCAGCCGCTCCAGATCGTCGGGCTGGACAGCGCGATCATCCAGAATCCGCGGGTGTGGGAGGCGTCCGGGCATGTCGCGGGCTTCAACGATCCGATGATCGACTGTCGCCAGAGCAAGGCCCGCTATCGGGCGGACCAGTTGCGCTATCTGCATCCGACGGGCGAGGGCGAGGGGCGTCTGTTCGCGTTCATCGAGGGCGACGAGAAGAGTTTCGAGCGGGCGCTGAAGTTGCTGGGCAAGTATGTCAAGCGCGATCTGGGGCGGGGCGATGTGGAGATCCTGGACATCCCGGAGCCGGACGCGGAGTTGCTGGCGCGGACGGTGGGTCCGGACGCGACGGAGCCCGGGACGCTGACCGAGCCGCGCCCGTTCAATCTGATGTTTCCGACGATCGTGGGTGCGACGGGGGACTGGGAGGAGAACAAGGCGTATCTGCGACCCGAGACGGCCCAGGGGATCTTCATCAACTTCAAGCATGTGATGGACACGACGCGGGTGAAGGTGCCATTCGGGATCGCGCAGGTGGGCAAGAGCTTTCGCAACGAGGTGACGCCCCGGAACTTCATCTTCCGCTCGCGCGAGTTCGAGCAGATGGAGATGGAGTGGTTCTGCCATCCCGGCGAGGCGCGCGAGTGGTTCGAGTTCTGGCGCGACCAGCGCCTGGCCTGGTGGAAGTCGATCGGGCTGACGGGCGAGGACCTGCGTTTGCGCCAGCACGAGAGCGACGAGCTGAGCCACTATGCGAAGGAGGGCGTGGGGACGGCGGATGTCGAGTATCGTTACCCCTTCACCCATCCGGACTTCGGCGAGCTCGAGGGTGTGGCACACCGGACGGACTTCGATCTGCGGATGCACCAGGAGCACTCGGGCCAGAAGCTCGAGGTCTTCGATCAGGAGCGGCGCGAGCGGTATCTGCCGCATGTGATCGAGCCGGCGGCGGGGTTGACGCGGGGGATGCTCGCGGTGCTGTGCGAGGCGTACACGCGCGACGAGTCGCGCCCGAGCCCGGAGATCATGCGTTTCCATCCTCGCCTTGCGCCGATCAAGGCGGCGGTGTTCCCGCTGGTCAACAAGGAGGGCATGCCCGAGATCGCCGAGCGCCTCGTGCAGCGACTGCGGGCGCGTTTCGGGCGATTCGGGATGATCGAGACCGACGCCAAGCAGTCGATCGGCAAGCGGTATGCGCGCATGGACGAGGCGGGGTGCCCGTTCTGCTTTACGGTTGACGGCGAGACCGTGAAGGACCAGACGGTGACGGTCCGCGATCGCGATACGGGCGCCCAGGAGCGGATCGCCATCGAGCGGGTCGAGTCGTTCCTGAGCGAGCGTCTCGGGCTCTGAGGGGGCGGGTCCGTTCCGCGATCGGGCGGAGAAGAGGGCGATCGCTGAAACCCGCGGCGTGGCAAGGGGAACAACGAGGGCCGGGCGGACCGTGGGCGGAGGTGTCGGCTGTGTGGAAGTGGATTCTGGGGGGTTTCCTCGTCCTGGTGGGCGTCTGTGGAGGCGGGGGGTTGCTCTTTGCCAACTCCGAGGCGGCTCGTCGGCTGATTCGCCCACCTGAGAAGGCCATGGAGGTTCGCCTCGTGCCGGTCGTCGTGCAGGACCTGGTCCGGACGGTGGGGGCGCCGGGCACGGTCGAGCCCAGGCGGATCGTCAAGATCAGCGCGCAGGTCTCGGCCCGCATCAAGGAACTGCCCTTCGAGGAGGGCGATGAGGTCAGGGCCGGCGATGTCGTGGTGCGTCTGGATGACGAGGAACTGCAGGCGGCGCTTGCCAGTGCGGAGGCGAACCTGAAGGTGCAGGAGGCGCGCGTGGCCGATGCGCAGGTCGCGCTGGAATCGGCGCGATCGACGCTCAAGAGCGAGCAGGCGGCGCTGGCGTCGGCGCAGGCCGCGTTCGATCGTGCCCAGAGCGAGGTCGGGCGTGTGCGTGAGCTGTACGACAGCA
>WGEO01000250.1 GCA_015492715.1 Phycisphaerales bacterium
CTCCTGTTGTGGGGTTGTTTCGTCAGGTCCGCCCGGGCAATAGACGGCCCCGATCCCCGTTGCACGAAGCGGCCTCGCCCTTCCCGGGCGGACCTGACGAAACAACCCCACAACAGGAGGACCCTCGATGACCAGGAACACAATCGCATCGTGCGTCGCCCTCGTGGCGCTCGTCGGAGCGTCGGCGGCGCTGAGCCAGCCCGAGCCCTCGGGCCAGCCCGGCCGCCGGCCCGCCGGCCCGGGACAGAACCCCGAGGCATTCGCCCAGCGCCTGCTCCAGCGCGACGCCAACGAGGACGGCAAACTCAGCCGCGACGAACTGCCCGGCCAGTTCGCCCAGCGCATCTTCGCCGAGTTCGACGCCGACGGCGACGACCTGCTGAGCAAGGATGAACTGATGGCCTTCGCCAGGGCCGCCGCCGAGCGTCGCCTCGCCCAGCCGGGCGGACGCGGGGGACAGGCCGCCCAGGGCGGCGCCCGACCGCCGATGGACTTCCATCGGGCCATGGAGACCGCCGGCCGCGGGCTGCGCGGCCTCACTCGCGCCCGCTTCGACGGCACGGGCACCCAGCGCGAACTCATGGCCGTCCAGATGGTCCAGCTCGGGATCGTCTCGGCGAAGATGGGCCTCGCCAACGCCCCCAAGACCGAGGCCGCAAAGGCCAAGTACCCCAACGACGAGGACTACCGACGGGCGATGCGCACCCGCATGCTCGAGATCCTCGACCTGAGCATCGACCTCGAACGGGCCATCATGGAAGGCGACGGCGATCGCGCCCGCGACCTCGTCGAGCAGATCGAACGCGTCGAGCACGACGCCCACGACCTCTTCCAGCCCGAGGACGACCACGACGACGACGCCCCGCTCCAGCGCCCCGCACGCCGACCCGCACGCCCGGGCGGAGCCGCCGCCGGCGGCGGCTGAAGCCTCGCCATCCCACATCCAACGCACGAAGGGCGTCCCGCGGGACGCCCTTCTTCTGTGCGTGAACGCGACGCGTCAGCGCGTCCGGACGACGATCGGCGGGTCGAACTTGATGTAGATCTTGTCGCCCACGGCCAGGGCGGCAATGGACCGCCCCTTCTGGATCTCGAACAGGAGCACGATCTCCTGATCGCGCCGCGAGCGGCTGGGAACGCTCGGCAGGTCGCGCAGGCCCGAGAGCACGCTCGATCGCGTGTAGCGGATCTTGACCTGCTGGCGGTCCTTGTACGCGTAGCCGATGCAGGCGTAGGCGTACCCGGCGTCGTCGATCAGGTAGATGGGCTCGTCGGTGGGTGCCGCGCTGAGCGGCAACTCGGTGAGGTTGACGGCGGGGTCGGCGATCCGCCCCGTGGGCGTGACGGTGATCTGGACGAGCGTGGAGATGCCCGGGACCTGGAACTCGCTGATGCGCAGGGCCTTGTCCAGGGCGCGGTTGTCCAGCGCCGCCGGGGGCCAGTTCTGCTCGCCCTCGACGATCTTCTTGCCCTCGTTGACCTTCAGCCCGCGGTTGTCGCCGTCGCGGATGATGAGGCCCAGGGGCAGGGAGTTCTTGATCTCGATGCCGGCGGCCCGGATGTTCTGCCCGACATTGATGGTGACCGCCTCGGAGTCGTCGAACTGGCGCCGGGTCATCTCGATGAGGGAGCGATCGCGGACGCGGGTGGCCCGCTGGGCGCTGGTGATCGTGTCGTAGTTGATGACGCCCGGATGGACATCGACGCGGGTGTTCTTGACATAGAGCCACGCGGGCTTGTAGCCCTGGGGGATGAGGAACTCGAAGGCCATCTTGGGCTCGGCCTCCTGGTAGGTGGCGGGGAAGTCTCCCTGGAGGAAGTCGAAGCGGAGGTAGCGGGCCTCGGGGTCGTCGCGTCGCTGTTCTGCGCGGGTCATGAAGCTGAAGGGGAAGACCTCGACGACCTCGCCGGCGTCGTTCTCGGCGACGAGCCGGAGCTGAGCCGCGCCGAGGACGACCTGCGACGAGCCTCGCTCGCGTGCCCCGGAGGTGAAGGCCAGGGCGTATCCGACGATGGTCGAGCCGGGGACATCGAGGGGGTTGCCCTCGATGTCGGTGACGGGCTTGTAGGGGTTGGGCTCGCCGGAGATGGCGGACCGGATCTCCTGCGGGGAGGAGAATGCGGACTGGAAGTTCTCGTCGGCGTCGACGATGAAGCCGCCGAGGACGCGGAACTGGTCCGGGCTGATGGTGGGCCTGCCGTTGCCGTCGAAGAGGGTGTGGCGGATCATGGACGGGACATCGGCGAGGTTGGGATAGAGCTTGGCCAGGGGTGTCTCGGTGCTGAATGTGGTGGTGCTGAGTCCCTTGTAGATGGACGCGGTGATGTCGTCGACGGGGTAGATGAGTTTGCTCGTGCGCTGGAGCCTGCCGTTGTCGTTCCAGCTGAGGCGCTGGTACCACCAGTCGGTGTCCATCCAGAGGCTGGAGATGGCCATGACGGTGATGCCGGCGGTGATGGTGCCGCTGATGAAGCCGCAGATGCCCCCGCCGAGGAAGTCGGGGAGGCGGTCGAGTTGTGCCTTGGCGCGGACGAGTTTGTCGGTGATGAGGCGGAGGATGGCGAGGCTGACGGCGAAGGGGACGACGAGGGAGACGCCCCATGCCATGCCCGGGAGGAAGCTGAGGAAGCCCTTGTTGCCGTCGACATTCTCGAGGATGGCGTAGGCCATGGGCTCCCAGAACGCGAAGGCGATGGCGCCGGCGATGATGACGCACAGGAGGTGGAGCAGGGCGCTGAAGAATCCCTGGAGGACCCAGAGGTAGGTGATGAGTGCGACGATTGCGATGGCGACGAGGCTCATGATCATGGCGTGGGCTCGCTCGGGTGTGCTGGTGCTCGTGCGGGGCGGGTCGTGGGCGGGTGCGTTCCTCTGCGGGTCTGCTCAGGCGCCCGAGGGAGACGGGCTGGGCTTTGCGGGCTTCTTCTTCTTCTCGGGTTCGGCGGTGACGCGCATGACCTCCTCGATGCTGGTGACGCCCTCGACGGCCTTGCGGAGGGCGGCCTGCTGGATGGAGATGTGCTTCTTCTTGCGGAGTTCTGCGCGGAGCGCCTGGAGGTTGCCCTGTGCGAGGAGTTCGCGTTCTTCTGCGCCCAGCGGGTAGACCTCGAAGACGCCCTCCTGTCCGGCGTATCCGAGGCCGCTGCAGACGGGGCAGACCTCGGGCTTGTTCTTGACGAGGACCTGTCCGCCCTTTTTGTAGAGTTGCTGGACGCGGTCTGCGGGGAGTGCGAGTTTCCTGAGCATCTCGGGCGTGGGCTGGTAGGCGACCTTGCAGTTCTCGCAGAGTTTGCGGATGAGGCGGTTGGCGACGACGCCATGCAGGTCTCGCGCGGCGAGTTCCATGTCGCCCAGCAGGCGTGCCCAGATCTGGAGTGCCTGGAAGGCATCGCGGGCGCGCAGGGAGAGGTAGAGGCGGGTGCGTTCGAGGTCTGCGCGGGTCGCCTCGGCGGCTGTGTCCTTGTCGGGGACCTCGGCGACGCCGACGACATCGGGGTCGCGTCGGACGATGGACCGGAGAGTCTTGGAGAAGTCCTGGTCTTCGCTGAAGCGGTCGAACTCGTTCTGCTTGACGCCCTCGAGGGAGTCTTCGATCTCGAACTCGAGGGTCTGGACATTGGTGGTGTAGGCGTCGTGCATCTTGACGATGCTGTAGAGGGTGGTGGTTCGTCCCTGTCCCGGGGGTGCGGCGAGCAGGACGATGCCCCTGGGGTCCCGGGTGATCTCGCGGAGTGTTTCGAGCTGGGTGTCGAAGAGGCCGAGCGTCTCGCATGTTCGGCGGACGGCCTCGGCGGGGTTGATCTTCATGTTCAGTCGGAGGCCTGCCTGAGAGCCGATGGAGGAGACGCGGATCTCCATGGTCCTGTCCTCGGCGCGCATGACACGGATGAAGCCGGTCTGGGGCTTGCGTCTGTCGGCGAGGTCCATGCCGGCGGCGGCTCGCCAGAAGTCGATGATCTGCGCGGCCTCCTGGGGGGAGAAGGTGTCGCCCGGCTGGGGAACGCCGTCGACGAGATAGCGGGCGGCGTAGGCGCCATCGCGTGAGGCCGGGGCGATGTCGATCTGGCTTGCGCGGATGTCGAGCCCCTTGATGAGGGCCTGTTCTGCGGCGACGCGGATGGCGAACTCGGGCGTGTCGCGGTTGGGGACGGGGATCTTGGCCTTGTCGGCGCCCATGACGACGAGTTCGGCGGTGCCGGCCTGCTTGGCCTCGGCCTTCTTTGCGCGTGCTTCCTTGAAGCTCTCGAGGTTGAGGCGGACCTGATGGCCCTCGGGGACGCGCGGGTCCTTGTTGGCGACGGCGGGGTAGGCGGCGGTGTCAATAGCGAGGACGAGGAGGAACGCGGCGTAGCCCACGACGAGGCCGAGGATGCCTTCGAGACCTATGAGCATGGGGAGGAAGACGCCGGCGAGGATCGCGACGAGGCCGGCGATCATGTGGATGAGGTTCCATCGCTCGCGCGGGAGGTGGAATCGTGCGGCGTGCTTGTCGTAGACGGTGGCGATGAGCCATGCCCACGCGATGAACGGGGGGAGGAAGAGGAGTGGTTTCCACCATGAGACGAGGGTGAAGCCCGTCGCCAGCGGCGTGTTCAGGAGCAGGTCGGTGCTGTTCACGGCTCAGGTTCCCCCTTTGCCCGGATGGGTTGGCGAGTCTGGAAGGATCGGACAGAGAGGATATGGGGCAGGCAGGGGCGATTTCCTGTCCCCGTGGCGGGGTGTGTTCCTCCCCCCGTCGTCTGCTATCCCAGTTTCTTGAGTTTCATCTTGAGTTCGTCGACATTGGGCGAGGCCTCCATGGCGACGCGCATGTGGATGTATTCCTGTTCGACGAGTTCGACGAGGGACTGGTTGAAGTCGATCATGCCCGTCTGTCGTGCCTCGACGGAGTTGAGG
>WGEO01000251.1 GCA_015492715.1 Phycisphaerales bacterium
GCGGTACATGGGGCGGGTCTCGGCGTGGTGGTTCGGCGGCACGGTCGGGACGATGCCATCGCGTATGACCCGTCGCGGGTCGTGCTGCTGCGGGGAAGGGTCGCCGGTGAGGGCGATTCGAGCGTGTTTCTTGCGCGATCGGATACGCTGGGAGTGATCGGAAGCATCGAGATCGGCGGATCACGGTTCGGTGTGGCACCGGTGATGGACGAGGACGGGCGTGCGAGCCTGTCGCGGGTGCGCATCGGGCACAGCGCCGGGGGTGGGCGTGCGCTGCCCTGCGGCACGGACACGAGCGGATGGACAGCGCCGGCGGATCCGCTGGAGGAAGCGCCGGCAGACCTGATGGTCGAGCTCGCGGTGGACACGGACTACGACTACTTCGAGATGTTCGATGACGAGGTGAGGGCGCTGGATTATCTCTTCGCGCTGTACGGGCAGGTGAGTTTCGTCTCTGCACGCGACTCGGGCATCCGCGTGGTCCTGACCTTCGTGCGTCTGTGGACCGACCCGAACGATCTGTATAACGGCAACCGGCCACTTGGTGAGTTTCAATCCGAGTGGCAGCAGAACATGGGGCATGTCCATCGTGATGTGGCGCAGCTGTGCAGCGGTCGGCGGGACTTTCCGTTCGGCGGGCAGGCCTTTCTGAACGGCGTCTGCAACGGGGCCGCGTACTCCGTCTGCGGGTACATGGGCGCGGGGCTCGGGGACCCGACGGTCGGCGACCATATGAACAGCGACCTGATCGTGGCGGCGCACGAGTTGGGGCATAACTTCGGATCGCCGCACACCCACGATCGGGGGATCGATACCTGCAACGACGCGTTTGCGCCCCCGCAGCGCGGGCCGATCATGAGTTACTGCGGGCAGAGTTATTCGGGCGGGGATGCGAACCACGACGCCCGGTTCCACACGGACTCGACGCGTCTGATGCGGGCGTTTCTGGGCTCGCTGGAGGACTGTCTGGACAGCGACTGCAACAGCAACGGGGTGGCCGACAGCGTGGACATCGCCGATGGAACGAGCGTGGATGTCAACGGCAACGGCGTGCCGGACGAGTGCGAGGACTGCAACGCCAACGGCGTGCTGGACGGCGAGGACATCGCGGACGGTTTCAGCAATGACCTGAACGGCAACGGGGTGCCGGACGAGTGCGAGCCGGACTGCGATGGCAACGGGGTGCCGGACGACCTGGATATCGCGGCGGGCGATCTTCCGGACCTCGACGGCGACGGGGTGCCGGACGGCTGTCAGGTGGACTGCGACGGCAACGGGATCGCGGATCGCCTGGACATCAACGCGGACATGTCGCTGGACATCGATCGCGACGGGATCCTCGATGGGTGCCAGGACTGCGACGGCGACGGGGTGCGGGACATCGACGCGCTGGACCATGCCTGGAGCGTGTGGATCGGATCGCTGCGCGAGGGGATCGGCGTGCGCGAGTTCTACGGCAAGACGGGCGTGCTGCTGGGCGTGCACGATGATTCGATCGCCCGCGTGCACGACCTGATCGTCACAGCGGATCGTCGCGTGCTGGTCGCCAGCGCACTGGACGACCGGATCGTCGAGTTTGCGCCCGACGGCTCTCGGATCGGCGACCTCGTTTCGCCCGGGGCGGGAGGCCTGGACGAGCCCGGCGGGATGCTGGCGGTGGATGGGCGTCTGCTGGTCACGAGCCGGGGCACGGGGCAGGTGCTGGCGTATGACCTCGGCGACGGGTCGTTCCTGGGCGAGGTCGCGGGCGGGCTCGCCGGGCCGTTCGGGATCGCGCAGCACCCGTCGGGGACGCTGCTGGTCTCCACCGCGGACAACGAGGTGCTGGAGGTCGACGCGGACGGGGGTGGCGTGATCCGGGTGGTGGTCGACCGTGCGGACAACGGCGGGCTGCTGGATCCGCGCGGGCTGGTCGTGGACACGATCGGGGAGCTGCTGGTGTGCTCGTTCGGGAGCGATCAGGTGCTGGCGTACGACCTGGCGACGGGGCGCCCGCTGGGGCAGTTCAACCACAACGGGACGGCGTCGCGTCTGACGCTGGAGGAGCCGTGGACGATCCGGGTGGGTCCCAACGGCAATGTGTTCGTGAGCAACAGCCATATCCGTGAGGGGCGGTATCCCCCGGACTTCCTGCATCTGACGCAGGCGCGGGTGTACGAGTTCGACTGGCACACGGGCAACTACCTGCGGGCGCTGGTGCAGGGGGCCGACACGGGCCTGTGGCGCCCGAGCGGGTTCGACTTCATGCCCGGAGACGCGACGGACTGCAATCTGAACTTCATGCCGGACAGTTGTGAGATCGCGATGGGGCTGGTGGAAGACGGCGACGGGGACGGCGTGCCGGATGAATGCCAGCGATGCGCGGCGGATCTGGACGGCGACGGAAGATATCCAGGTAATAGAAGAAGTCGTCCGCGTCGAGGTCCCCGTCGGGCACGCCGTAACTGCGGCTGTGGGCATCGGACGAGCCCGTCAGATCCGCCCGCGTGTCGTTGGCACCAAACA
>WGEO01000252.1 GCA_015492715.1 Phycisphaerales bacterium
AACGCGACCACGAAATCAGGCCCCGGATCGCCCGTTCCGCCCCCCACCACCGTCCCCACCAGCACAACGCCCAGCACGCCAGCGCCCATCGCAGCATCCCTTCTGCGAGTCGATCTCGACGCGAGCGCAGACCGCCCCGACTGCGATCATGCACCGCATCCGCCGGCGCTTGTCGGCGTGCCGTATCCCGGCGCTCCAGATTTCCCCGCTGTCCCCTCAACCGCACCCGGCGCTGAAGACATCCAGACCCGAAGCAGAAGAACGCCCCTGCTGTCTTCCCCGTACATGCTCCGGAAACGAGCGGACACCACAGATACCACGAATATCCGCTGCCCACACCCCCGCAGCCTCACACGCCGCTACCGCTGGTCGATCGGCACATAGGGCACATTGTGCGGTCCGACATACTTCGCCTTCGGGCGGAACAGGCGGTTGTCACTCAACTGCTCGATGATGTGCCCGCTCCAGCCGCCCAGCCTGCTCAGCGCGAACATCGGCGTGAACAGATCCAGCTTCAACCCGATGCTGTGGTAAGTGGTCGCGCTGTAGAAGTCCACATTCGGGTAGATGCCCTTCTTGCCCAGCTCACGCGTCATGACCTCCTCGATCTTGACGCTCTTGAGATACAACTCCTCGTTGCCCGTGTCCTTGGCGAGCTGCTCGGCGAGCCCCTGCAACGCAAACGCCCGCGGGTCCTTCGCCTTGTACACCCGGTGCCCGAACCCCATGATCTTCTCTTTGTTCCGGATCTTCTCCATGATGTACGGCTCGACCGCGTCCACACTCGGGATCTCGTTGAGCATGTGCATCACGCCCTCGTTCGCCCCCCCGTGCAGCGGGCCACGCAGGCTCCCGATCGCCCCCGTCAACGCCGAGTACACATCGCTCAGCGTCGAGATGATCACACGCGCCGTGAAGGTCGAGTTGTTCAGACCGTGATCCGTGTGCAGGATCATGCAGATGTCGAACGCCCGCGCCATCGTCTCCGTCGGACGCTCCCCGTTGAGCATCGTCAGGAAGTTCTCCGCAAAGCTCAGCGACGAATCCGGATGCACGAAGTCCAGCCCCCGACGATACCGGTCGAAGTACGCCACCAGCGTCGGGGCCTTGGCCAGCACGCTCAACGCCTTGTCCCGCGCAGACGCCGGATCGTTCTTGTTCGGGTCCGGATCGTGCAACGCGAGCTCGCTCACCAGCGTCCGCAGCACATGCATCGGCTGGGCATCGCTCGGCAACTGCCGGATCCGCTCCGCAAGCACGCCGGGAATCTCGTACCGCCCCCGCAGCTCCTTCGTGAACGCATCCAGCTCACCCCGCGTCGGAAGACGCAGGTTCCATAGAAGATACACCGTCTCCTCGAAGGTGCTGTGCTGCGCCAGCTCGCCGATCGGAATCCCCACATACTCCAGGATCCCCTTCTCCCCATCGATGAAGGACATCTGCGTCTCGGCGGCGATGACACCCTCAAGACCCTTGGCATAGTCGCTCATGGCCCGCGTTCCCTCGTCGAATGATTCCGCTTCCGTTTCTCACCGGCACCGGACGGCCACGCCCCGCACCGAACACCCCGCATCGGGTCCGTATTGTAGGAACCCTCGGGCCGCCGCGACCGCCCCCGCGCGTACCATCAGCCCGTGCTGATCCCACTGGGCACAGACCGACCCCAGCAACGAACCCCCGTCGTCACCTACACCATCCTCACCCTCAACATCCTCGCCTTCATCGCCATGGCGACCCTCGAGCGATCCAGCCCCTCGGCCCACCGCGAACTCCTCGCCAACCTCTGGATCTGGGGAGCCGATTTCCACCCCCACGCCCTCATCACCAGCGCCTTCATCCACGCCGGATGGCTCCACCTCCTCGCCAACATGCTCTTCCTCTGGGTCTTCGCCCCCAACATCGAAGACCGCCTCTCCCACCTCGGCTTTACCGCCTTCTACCTCGCCGCAGCCGCCTTCAGCGCCGCCGCCCACGCCCTCTTCAGCAACAACCCCGCCGTCGGCGCTTCCGGTGCCATCGCCGCCGTCACGGGTGCCTACCTCGTCCTCTTCCCCCGAACCCATGTCCGGTGCTTCTTCTTTTTCTTCCTCATCGGCTTCATCTCCATCCCCGCACTCTGGCTCGTCGCCATCAACATCGCATGGGACTTCCTCGCCCCCGCCGCAGGCAACACAGGCGTCGCCCACCTCGCCCACATCGCCGGCTACGCCTTCGGCATCACGACCGCCCTCTCGCTCCTCGCCCTGGGCATCCTCCCCCGTGAGCCCTACGACCTCTTCTCCGCACTCCGCCAGGCACGACGCAGAGCCGAGATCCGACGGGCCGCCCAGGCCGCCTACGAGGGCCCCGTCTACAGGAACCACCACACGACCGAGCCCGACGAGCAGACCGACCCCGTCGCCCTCGCCCGCATGCGGGTCACCGACGCCATGAACGACGGAGACTGGCCCGCGGCAGCCCGCTCCTATCACGCCCTGGTGAGCGAGTTCGGCCTCGAGGCCGCGCTCCTCAGCCACGACCGTCTCTATAACCTCGCCAACCGCCTCTTCGAGATCGCCGACCACGACACCGCCGCACTCGCCTACCAACGCTTCCTCGCCGCATGGCCCGACGATCCCGAAGCCCACCGCATCAGCCTCATGCTCGGACTCATCGCCGCCCGATCCCAGAACGACCCCATCGCCGCCGAACGACACATCAGGCGAGCACTCGAAGGAAACCTCTCCACCGACGAAACCGCCCTCGCCCGCGAACTCCTCGAAGAACTCGGAGTCAGACCGTGAAACCGCTGCGCACCCGGATCAAGATCTGCGGCGTCCGCTCCTTCGACGCCATCGACGCCGCCGTCGAAGCAGGCGCCGACGCCCTCGGCTTCGTCTTCGTCAAGCAGTCCCCGCGATACATCGAGCCCGAGAAGGCCCTCCCGCTCGTCCTGCGACTGCCGCCCATGATCACCAGCGTCGCCCTCTTCCAGAACTGCGACCTCGACACCTTCTGCGACATCGAAGAACAGTGCCCCACACACCTCTCCCAGCTCCACGGCGACGAGCCGCCAAAGCTCGTCCAGCAGTGCGGCCCGGGCGTCATCAAGAGCGTCCGATTCGATCCCGCAACCATCGCCGCCCGCCTCGACACATGGAACGCCATCGAAGAGGTCGACGCCATCCTCATCGACGGCTCCGCAGGAGGCCAGGGAACCCCATTCGACTGGAAACAACTCGTCCCCCACCTCGAGAACATCACCAAGCCCATCATCGTCGCCGGCGGCCTGACCCCCGACAATGTCGCAGACGCCATCGCCACCGTCCGCCCCTATGCCGTCGATGTCTCCAGCGGCGTCGAGTCCCGCCCCGGCGTCAAGGACCCCGCGCGCATCCGCGCATTCTGTCAGGCCGTCCACGACGCCGACCGAGCCCGCTGAAGCCCCCGCAGC
>WGEO01000253.1 GCA_015492715.1 Phycisphaerales bacterium
GTCATGCGCTCGAGGACGAGTTGCGCAAGGCGCTGGATCTTGGGCAGTTCAGCCTGCACTATCAGGCGATCGTCGATCTGGGGGACGCGACGGTCGTGGGGGCCGAGGCGCTGCTGCGCTGGACGCACGAGTCTCTGGGGAGGATCTCGCCCGCGGAGTTCATCCCGATCGCGGAGGAGACGGGCCTGATCTGCGATATCGGGCGATGGGTCGTCGAGCAGGCGTGCCGCCAGTTGGCGGACTGGCGCCGGCGCGGGGTCGTCGGGGAGGACTTCAAGGTCAGCGTGAATGTCTCGAAGCGTCAGGTCCTGCATCCGTCGTTCGTGGAGATGCTGGAAGGGGCGATCGCCTCCAGCGGGCTTGGGGTGCGGGACATCAAGCTGGAGATCACGGAGACGACGATCGTGGACAATCGTGCGGAGGTCTCGAAGTTGCTGGAGGAACTTCGTCGGAAGTCCTTCATCATCGTGATGGACGACTTCGGGACGGGGCACTCGTCGCTGAGCGGCCTGCACAAGTTGCCGATCGACGAGATCAAGATCGATCAGTCGTTCATCCGCGAGGGGAGCGGCAATCCGAAGCTGATCGCGATCACCTCGTCGATCACGGCGTTGGCGCAGCATCTCGGCCTGCGGACGGTGGGTGAGGGTGTCGAGACGCCGGAGCACATCGCGACGCTGCAGGCGCTGGGATGCACCTGGGGACAGGGGTACCACTTTGCCAGGCCGCTGTGCGCGGAGGAGTTCGAGCGTCTGCTCGCAGAGCCGATGTCGATCCGGATCGCGGCGTAGCGTCAGGCCACGGGTGCGCTGTCGGCGAGCAGGCCCATCTCGCGCAGTTCGTTGACGGGCTCGGCGAAGGAGCAACTGCCGTAGGCCAGACAGAAGGACCGTCGGGCGTGGGTCAGAGCCTCGAGGTCCATCTCATGGGACCGCCAGCGGACGGACTCATCCTCGAAGACGAACTGGGCCGGATCGGTCTCGCTGAGGAGGGAGACCATCTCGTCGACATCGAAGGATGGGTCGTGGATGCGGAAGGCCGCCGCGAGAAAGACATTGAGGAAGCCGTGCATGCACGCGCGTGGGGGATTCTCGTCGTAGGTGAGCGGGTATTGGCCCCGGACGGGGTGGTGGAGGCCGGCGGTCGCCTTGAAGGGGACCTGGGCGAGGGCGCAGGTGTCGATGAAGTGTGCGATGTGTTCGGCGGGTGGGATCATGCTCGGCTGAACCCCGCCGCAGCGGATCTTGGCGCAGGCCTCGTCGCCTGCGAGGGCGGCGACCAGGCCGCGCAGGTCCTGCGAGGGGTCGAGTTCGAAGAAGGGGACGATCGCCTCGGGGAGCCGTTCGATGGTCTCGTCGATGGCTCGTGGGTCGTGGACGCGGATCTCGACGGTGTCGCAGAGGGCGAGGCCGGCGTCCTCGTTGCTGTGGCGCTCGTTGAACGCGACGATGGCGTCCAGGGCCGGTTCGAGGTCGATGTCGATGACGGTGCTGATGCGCCAGGGATCGAGGCTTGTGGCGTGCTCGCGGTAGCCGCTGGTGGCGTGTGTGCCGGGCATGGAGAGGGCGCCGTGCGTGCTGAGTTCCTCGAGCCTGCTTGCGCTGCAGATGAACCTGCCGAGCATCCATGCGTGCTCGCTGTGGAGATAGCGGGCGTAGTTCTCGCAGGCGGGTGCCATGTCGAGGCGGGCCGGCGGGAAGAGGCCGGCGTAGTCGATGAGGGAGTCCATGAGGGTGCGGATCGTCTGCGTCATGCCTCGACGATAGACGGCGTTTCTCGCGCGGGCGATCGCGCAGGAGGCGGGGGCGGACGGGTTACCAGTCCAGCGTGCCCCGCCAGGCCTCGATGAGCGTCGGCACGGGGACATCGAGGTTCAGCGCGGGGCAGGTCAGGCGGTCGCTCGGGCCGGTTCGTCCAATGACGCTGATCCGCGCGGACTCGCAGGCTTCGGCGACCGTGGCGCGCAGGTCGTCCAGATGGTGGGCGTCGATCTCGACGAGATAGCGCGACGGTCCCTCGCCGAAGGCCCAGGCGGCGTCGGCGTCCGGGATGTCCAGATCGACCCCGAGGGGCTCGCGTGTGCTCCATGCGCCGATGAGCATCTCGCTCAGGGCGCACAGCAGGCCGCCGTCGGAGACATCGTGGCAACTGCGGACCATGCCGCTCCGGATGAGGCGGGCCATGGCGTGCGCCAGGTGTGGGCCTGCGGTGAGGTCTGCCCGCTGCGGGTGGGCGTGGGGATCGCGTGCGAAGAGGTCGGCGTAGAGGCTCTGGGCGAGCGTGGGGGGCGCAGGTGGCTCGATCAGGCAGACGAGGGACCCGGCCTTCTTGAGGTCGCTGGTGACACAGCGTGTGAGGTCCTCGATGATGCCCACGCCGGTGATCAGGAGGGTGTAGGGGATGGCGATGGTGCGTGCGGGTTGGTCGTCCGTTGCGGGAAGGGTGAACTGGTTGTTGAGGGAGTCCTTGCCCGAGATGAACGGGGTGCGGTAGGCCAGCGCCCCGTCGTAGCATCCGACGCACGCGCGCACAAGGGCGCCCATGTGCGCCGGATCGTTGCAGCTGGGCCAGCAGAAGTTGTCGAGGATGGCGATGCGTCGTGGGTCGGCGCCGCTGCAGACGAGGTTGCGCACGCACTCGTCGATGGCGCAGAGGGCCATCTGGTAGGGATCGCCGGCGCGGGACGGGTCGCCTGCGCGTGTCTGCAGGCCGCAGGCGATGGCGAGCCCGCGTCCGGAGGATGGGACCGGTTCGATGACGCTGGCGTCCGTCGGCCCGATGGCACCGGCGCCCATGAGGGGTTTGACGACCGTGTTGCCCTGCACCTCGTGGTCGTACTGGCGGATGATCCAGTGCTTGGAGCACACGGCGGGGTGGGCCAGCAGGTTCAGCAGGGCGGTCCGGGCATCCGGGGCGTGTTCGCTGGTGTCGGAAGGGACGGTCACGGGGGAGGGCGCCCAGGTCGCGTCCCGCGTGGGCATGGGGATCGCGCCGTGCAGGAAGTCCATGCGCATGCGCCCGACCTCGGTGTCGTGGTCGTAGAGGATGAGCTCGGCGTCGGGCGTGCCGAAGTGCCCGAGGTCGGCCATCTCGACGCGTTCTTCGCGGCAGATCGCGTGCAGGGCGTCGAGATGCCGCTCGGGGACGGCGAGGATCATGCGTTCCTGGGCCTCGCTGATCCAGATCTCGGTGCTGGTGAGGCCCGCGTACTTGAGCGGGGCGCGGTCGAGGTGGACCTCTGCGCCGAGGTGCTCGCCCATCTCGCCGACGGCGCTGCTGAAGCCGCCCGCCCCGCAGTCGGTGATGGCGGTAAACAGGGGTTCTTCGTGCTCGTCGCGGGCGCGCAGGATGGCGTCGAGGAGGCGTTTTTCCTCGATGGGGTTGCCGATCTGGACGGCGTGGCTGAACTCGTCGGCGTGGGTGTCGGTGAGTTCGGCGCTGCTGAAGGTGGCGCCGTGGATGCCGTCGCGTCCCGTGCGTCCGCCGAGGGCGATGATGTGATCGCCCGGGCGGGCCTGTCCGCGGATGCGGTCGCGGGGCATGATGCCGACGCACCCGCAGAAGACGAGCGGGTTGGCGATGTAGCGGTCGTCGAAGTCCACGGCACCGCTGAGGGTGGGGATGCCCATGCGGTTGCCGTAGTCGCGCACGCCCGCGACGACATTGGTGAGGATGCGTCGGGGGTGGAGGCAGCCCGGGGGGAGGGCCTCGGCACTGTCCGTGGGCTCGGATTCCGGGGGTGCGAAGGCGTCGGGGAAGGCGACGCAGAAGACATCGGTGCTGGCGATGGGCCTGGCGGCCAGGCCCGTGCCGATGATGTCGCGGATGCATCCGCCGATGCCCGTGGCAGCCCCGCCGTAGGGCTCGATGGCGGACGGGTGGTTGTGGGTCTCGACCTTGACGCAGACGGCGTGGTGCTCGTCGAAGGCGATGACGCCGGCGTTGTCGACGAAGACGCTGAGCGTCCAGTCGATGCCGTCGTCGATGAGGCGGGCGGTGGCGGCGGCAACGGTGCTCCTGAGAAGATTCTCGATGACGATCGAGCCGTCCGGCTCGATGCGGACGCCCGGGCGTCCGGGCCAGGCGATGTCGTCGTCGGGACAGGTGTAGCGGACCGTGCTCTTGAGGGTCTTGTGGACGCAGTGCTCGGACCAGGTCTGGGCGAGGGTCTCCAGTTCGATCTCGCGGGGGTCCTCGTCGCGGGCCCGGTAGTGGTCGCGGATGGCACGCATCTCGTCAAGACTGAGGAAGAGGTGGGCCTCGCGGCTGAGGCGGGCGAGTTGCTCGTCGTCGAGGTCACGGATGGGCACGCGCCGTACCTCGACGCGGCGCTCACGCCCCTTGGGAAGTTCCGTGGGGCTATAGGCCCGCTCATGGATCGCGTGGATGACGGGGTTGGCCAGCAGGCGACGGGCGAGGCGGTCGGCCTCGTCGCGGGTCAGGCCCCCGAGCTCGTAGCGCCACGCGGTGACGACCTCGCACCGGTGACCCGTCAGGTCGGCGATCGCCTCGCGCACGGACTGGGCGGCAGGGTCCATCACGCCGGGGAGCGGATGGACCTCGATGACGCGGGCGTCGGTCGGATCGTGTGCTTCGAAGGCCGGCGATTCGAGGATGGGGTCTGCCAGCAGTTCGCGGGCGATGCGCTGGATCTCCTGGTCGTCGAACGCGCCCTCGATGAGGTAGATCCGGCTGACGCGGGCGGTGCTGGGGCAAATGCCCAGGGCCTGCGCGTCGTGCAGCAGGAGGCGGGCGCGTGGGTCGTCGGCCGGATTCTGCCGCCGGATCTCGATGCGATGGACCCGGCGTGCGGCGGTCGCGGTGGGCATGGGCGATGGTACGCCCGCCTCCGGATCCGGCCTGCGGCTACAGTGGGCCCGCATGGACGAGCGACCGGTCGTAGATCTTTTTACCGATGGCGCGTGCTCGGGCAACCCGGGACCGGGGGGCTGGGCCTACATCCTGCGCGATCGGGACAGCGGGCGTGAGGTCGAGGCGTCCGGCGGCGAGGCCCGCACGACCAACAACCGCATGGAGTTGATGGCGGTGATCCGGGGGCTGGAGCGTCTCGAGCAGGCGAGCGTGGTTCACCTGCACAGTGATTCGCAGTATGTGCTCGGCGGGCTGCGGGACTGGATGGCAGGGTGGAAGCGTCGCGGCTGGAAGACGGCGGCGAACAAGCCCGTCAAGAACCAGGACCTGTGGATGCGTCTGGACGAGCTCATGGGCACGCACGAACTCCGGTTCGTCTGGGTCGAGGGGCACAGCGGGCACCCCGAGAACGAGCGTTGCGACGAGCTGGCGGTGCGCGCCCGCGACGAGGCTTCTCGGACCTGACGAACAGGCGGGGCGTCGGGGCTGTGCGTTCTGGGCGAGGTGCGGGGGTGTGCGCCGGGCGGATCTGCCGGTGGCGATCGCAGTGGGGCGGGTCGCGGTCCGATGGCGGATCCGTCGAGGGCGTCGCGCGCCGGGTGCGGGCGTCCGGGGTCGGCATGCAAGGAGCGAGCCTTGGACCTTCACGAGATTCTGCGATCGGCGTATGAGCACGACGCGTCGGATGTGCACCTGATCGCGGGGCATCCGCCGTTCATGCGGGTCCATCAGGTCATGACCCCGATGGACTATCCGGCGCTCACGGCGGAGGAGGCGAGCGAGATGCTGGCGCAGATGGCCCCCCCGGAGGCCCAGCAGACCTTCGACGCGCAGCACGACGCGGACTTCTCCTACGAGGTGCCGGATCTGGCCCGATATCGTGTCAATGCGCACCTCCAGAAGGGTGCGGTGGGGCTCGCGCTGCGTGTGATCAAGACGAAGGTCCCGCCGCTGAGCGCGCTGAATCTGCCCGAGGTGATCGCGCGCCTGACCTACCTGCCGCGCGGGCTGGTGCTCGTGACGGGCGACACGGGCTCGGGCAAGAGCACGACGCTTGCGGCGATGATCCAGGCGATGAACGAGCGTTACTCGAAGCACATCATCACGCTGGAGGATCCGGTGGAGTATGTGTTCGAGTCGGATCAGTGCCTGATCGAGCAGCGCGAGCTGGGGCAGGACATGCCGACCTTCGCCAGCGGTCTCAAGCACGCGCTGCGTCAGGACCCGGACATCATCCTCGTGGGCGAGATGCGCGACCTGGAGACGACGAGCCTTGCGATCAGCGCCGCGGAGACGGGGCACCTCGTGCTCAGCACGCTGCACACGATCAACGCGTCGCAGACGGTCGAGCGCATCATCGACATGTACCCGGCGACGCAGCAGAACCAGATCCGATCGATGCTCGCCGGGACGCTCCAGGCGGTGGTGAGCCAGACGCTCTTTGCACGCACGGATCGCCCCGGGATGATCCCTGCGGTGGAGACGCTGCTGTGCACCAGCGCCGTGCGGAACCTGATCCGCGAGGCGCGGACCTTCGAGATCCCGAACATCATCGAGACGAACCGGGCGATCGGGATGCAGAGCCTGGACACCTCGATCGCGGAACTGTATTTCAACGGGCTCATCAGCAAGGAGGACGCGATCGCGCAGGCGGTCTACCCCGACAAGCTGGAGCGCCAGCTGGCCGCCTGATACCGCGGAGGACGCATGCCGAACTATCGCTACCAGGTCCGCAGTGCCGGGGGGCAGGTCCAGAGCGGCACGATGAGTGCCGACAGCATATCGACCGCGGCGGCGATCCTGCGCAACCAGGGGGCGAAGGTGCTGAGCGTGACGCCCGCGGACGAGCGCGTCACGCAGAGCGTGCTGCAGCGACTGCGCGCCCTCAACAGTTCCAGGCCCAGCCAGAAGCATGTGCTGGACTTCACGACGCAGCTGAGCGTGATGATCCGGGCCGGGATCAACCTGCGTGCGGCCCTGGACGGCATCGCCGACCAGACGACGCACCAGGGCTTCAAGCGGATCCTGCTGCAGATCAAGGAGGATGTCGAGGGAGGCAAGCAGTTCAGCCAGGCGATCGCACGCCACCCCAAGTTGTTCGGGCCCCTGTACTACAACATGGTGCAGGCGGCGGAGATGGCAGGCTCCTTCGCCGACGCCCTGGACCGGATCGCGTCGTACATCGCCCAGCAGATGGAGACGCGCAAGATGGTGATCGGCGCGTCGATCTACCCGGCCATCATCGGCCTGCTGGCGATCGCCGTGACGATCTTCCTGCTGACCTTCGTGCTGCCCAAGTTCTACACGATCTTCGAGGGCAAGGAGGATGTGCTCCCCTGGGCGACGGTCTTCCTGATGAATGTGAGCAAGTTCCTGATCGCGCAGTGGCCCGTGCTGCTGGGCGCCGTGGGCGTGGGCCTGATCGCCCTGTTCATGTTCCTCAAGACCGAGGTCGGGGGGTTCTGGCTCGACAAGACCAAGCTGAGCCTGCCCGTGCTCAGGACGATGTTCCGCTCGCTGTATATCTCGCGGAGCCTGCAGACGATGGGCCAGCTCATCAACGCGGGCGTGCCCATGCTGGACACGCTGGCGATCACGGGCGAGATCTCGGGCAACCGCCTGTTCAAGCGCGTCTGGCAGGGCGTCTATCAGGCGGTCAAGCAGGGCAAGAAGATCGCCCAGCCGCTGGCACGCGACCGGATGCTCCCCAAGAGCGTCTGCCAGATGATCGCCGCGGGCGAGGAGTCCGGCAAGCTGGGCGAGGTGCTCGACCAGATCGCCGTGTTCTATCACAAGCAGCTCAAGGACAACATCAAGGCCGTTACCGGACTGATCGAGCCCATCATGATCGTCATCATGGGTTCAATCGTCGGATTCATCGCGATGGCGGTCATCCTCCCGATCTTCAAGATGAGCCAGCTCGTCGGCTGAATCGCAGGATTGGAGGTGGAGGAGGGGTCATGGCACGGCGAAGTGCGGACATCCGGAGTGGTGGACGGACCCACGCCGCGGGGCACCCGCGCAGGAGACGACGGGGCTTCACCCTGATCGAGACCTCGCTGGCCGTCGTGATCATCGGTGTCGGCGTGATCGCCATGGTCGACGCCCAGCGGGCCTTCCTGCAGTCCAACGGCTGGTCGAACCACGCGGCGACGGCGACCCTGCTGGCCAACGAGATCCGCGAACTGACCCGGCACATGGCCCGACACGACCCCGTCACGGGGCTCGAACTCGACGGCCAGACGCTCCGGGGCTGGGGCGCCGAGCCCGGCGAGATCACCGTTCAGGACTTCGACGACCTCGACGACTTCGACGGGGCTCTCTTCGGGGCCGGCGGGAGCGAGGGGCCGATCAACGCCGTCGGCGAGATCATCTACGAGACGGACGCCGACGGCAATGTCCGCTACGACGAGATGGGCGATCCGATCCCGCTGCAGGGATGGAGCCAGGCGGTCTTCGTCGAGAAGATCGATCCGTTCAATCTGGCGACGGTCGTGCCGGACGACTACTTCGATCCGCCCAGCGGGACCTTCGACGGGCGGGATGTGGACGAGTTTCCGCTGCGCGTGACGGTCGTCGTCAGCGCCGGGGATCCCGCGAGCGGGGAGATGGAGGAGGTCACGCGTGTGACCTGGGTCGTCCCGTGAGCCGGAGGAGCCCGCCCATGCCGCCCGTCCGTCGAATCGCCCGTCGAGCGCCCGCACGCATCCCTCGGAGCAGGCGGGGGGTGGTCTCGGTGCTCGCGATGATGTTCCTCGTGCTCTTCGGATCGCTCGTGGCGGCGATGGCGATCGCCAGCCAGGGCAACATCCGGGCGGCGAGCACGCACCTGCATGTGATGCGCGCCAGCGGGGCCGCCGAGACCGGACTCGCGATCGCGATGCAGCGCCTGAACGAGGCGTGCTCGCGGTTCGTGATCGCCGAGAGCGACATGGACGCGGACACCGTCTGGGCGCTGTGGACGGGGAACACCCAGTTCATCGAGGGCGAGATCATCGTGCGCGACCCGCCCAGCGGCTACAGCGAGGAGAGCCCGCCCGCGGGGATCGCCGAGGCCCTGGCCCTGCACCACGGGGCCGACGGGAACACGCTCGCCTACGGGGGCGTGCTCGATCCCATCATCGCACCCGCCCCCGAGGACGCGGACCTGACCGTCTACAAGGACGACTCGTGGGTCTACACGCCCGTCGTCGCGCTCGAGGAGATCACCGACCAGAACGGCGAGCCGACCAGCGAGCCGGCGTTCCAGATCACCTATGCCCCGCTCGCCAACGGCACGGATATCCGGGTCATCGTGACCGGCTACGACTTCGCCTACTCGCGCGACGGGCAGCCGCTCAAACGCACCATCACCCACGACTTTGCCATCACCAAGCGCGTCAGCCACGCCGTGATCGCCCCGACACGCATCATGATCGGCAAGAATGTGCACATCAGCGGCGGGCTGGGCGTGCACTACGCCGATGTCGATGTCGAGTACGGCGACCCGCTCCTGCTGCGCACCGACTTCCGGTATCTCGACGATGCGCTCGACGCGGCCCTGGACGAACTCTACGCCGGCATCAAGCAGTACGATGTCGATCACGACAACCGCCTGCGCGTGCTGCACCCGATCGAGCAGCAGGGCATCCCCGACGGCGAACTCTTCCAGGACGCCACCAAGGACGGCTATGTCGACGAGTTCGACCTGTTCATCAATCGGTTCGACACGAATCAGGATGGCAAGGTGGCGCTCTCCGACGAGCTGCGCGCGGGGACGCCCAACGAGGCGCTGAGCGCCGAGTTCTACGGCGACGGCGTGCCGATCGACGAGGACCTGGCCAAGCTGATCGACTGGGGGCGTCCGGACCGCAACGAGAACGGGATCTACGGCTTCGATGATGTCAACATGGACGGGCAGTGGGACCCCGCGAGTGAGCCCCTGCTCGACTACGACCCCGTGTACGATGTCTTTGCCGACCAGGAACTCGGCTGGCGCGACGGCGTCATCGATCGCCTCGATCAGTATGTCAAACTCAACGGCTCGATCGCCTTCGCGGTCGATCAGGGCGACTGGGAGGCCAACCAGGGCGCCTGGCAGGATCGCCTCTGGGGCGCGATCGAGCCGGACGAGGGCTTCACGCCCATGCTCTTCAACGCGGACGGCGACGACCTGCCGGATGTCGTGCAGGCCGACGACTTCATCGACGCGGGCAACGATCTGAAGGCGGCCGCCGACGGCGACGACTTCTGGCAGCAGGTCGCCGACGAGCTGGGCATCCCGCTGGACGATCTCGAGACCTATGTCGAGACCAAGCCCGACGGGACCAATCTCCCGCGCTACTTCCGCGTCGATCCGGATACCGACGGCGACGGCCTGCCGGACAACTGGGCGGAGGCATACTTCGAGAAGATGCCGTTCAACAGCCCCCAGTTCAGCGACTGGTACTACCGCCCCGTCTTCGAGAACATGATCTTCCGCGACTGCGAGATCCCGACGGGGCTCAACGCCCTGTTCATCAACTGCACCTTCGTCGGCGTGACCTGGATCCGGACCTACACGGATGACACCCATCCCTACTGGACGATCTACGGGAAGATGGCCTTCGACACGAGCATCGAGGCGCCCCGGGAAGAAACCGAGCGCTGGGTCTACGGCGATGATCCGGGCGAGCAGGGCGATCATCCCCCCATGCTCCCCAACTCCGCCGTGCCCCCGAACCAACTCCTGTTCATGGCGACCGAGCCGATCGACAAGGGCGATGTGCTCAACAGCGAGATCGGCTCGTTCAACCCCGATGACTACGACTCGCTGCCCGACCCGCTCGTGATCGACGGCCTGCGTGTGACCGACACGAAACGCTACTCGAACAACATCCGCTTCCACGACTGCCTCGTCGTCGGCTCGATCGTGACCGATGCGCCGGTCCAGTACCACCATGTGCGCAACAAGCTCCAGTTCACGGGCAAGACCCGCTTCGAGGTCCGCCACCCCGAGGCGCCGGACGATCCCCTGCTGAACCCCGAGCCTCAGGACGAGGACCTCATCGCCAAGAGCTCGCTCCTGGCCCCCAACTACTCCGTCGACATCGGGACCTTCAACAGCCCGCCGGAGCAGAATGTCCACCTGCGGGGCGTGATCGTCGCGGGCCTGCTCGATGTCCGGGGCAACGCGACCATCGAGGGCGCCCTCCTCATGACCTTCACGCCCGTGCTGGGAGAGCCGCCCCTGAGCGACCCGCTGGGCAACCCCGTGGGCAATCCGGCACACTTCAACACCACCCTCGGATACTTCGGACCCGACGACGGCGACAACGAGAGCCTCGACCCGCAGGACCTGCCCATCATCGACGGCGTGCGCATCGTCGGCTGGGACACCGACGGCGACGGACTCGCCGATGTCGGGCCCGACGAGGACCCGCCACCCGACGCCGAGCCCGTGCCGTTCTGGGGCTACGGCAGGATCGAACTGCGATTCGATCCCGTGATGGCGATGCCCGACGGCATCC
>WGEO01000254.1 GCA_015492715.1 Phycisphaerales bacterium
CGCCTGGACGATCCCCCAGGGCACGAAGGCCCCCCAGGCCGCGGGCACGATCCACACCGACTTCGAGAAGGGCTTCATCCGCGTCGAGGTCTACTCGGTCGCCGACCTCGAGGAACTGGGCAGCGAGAAGGCGATCAAGGAGGCCGGACGCCTGCGGATCGAGGGCAAGGACTATGTGATGCAGGACGCCGATGTCTGCCATTTCCTGTTCAATCGCTGAATCGATGCCCCCGCACACATATCTCCTTTTCGGCAAAAGAAGAAAAGCCCCGCGACGCCGGGTCGCAGGGCCTGAGTGCATGTCCCGAGGATCGCCGATCCTACTGGCGCTGGCTCGACGCGTAGATCTTGTACAGCAGGATCAGGATCTCGATGTAGAGCCAGATCACCGTCGAGATGATCGCGTAGCCCGCGTACCACTCCATGCTCCTTGGCGCCCCGGCCCGCACCGCGTCCTGCACCATCGTGAACTGCATCGCGAGGTTCAGCGAGGCGACCACGACCGCGAACCCGCTGAAGGCGATCCCGAGCGGGCCGGTCTCGTGGATATACGGAATGTGCAGCCCGAACAGGTTCAGCACCATGCTCACCACATAGGTCAGCATCAGGGCCCCTGTCATCATCACGACCACCCTGGCCAGTGTGCCCGAGACCCGCAGCAGCCCGGATCCGACGGCGATCACCAGCGCCGCCACCACCCCGAAGGTCAGCAGCACCGCCTGGAAGATGACCCCCGCCCCACGGGCGACGAGATCCCCGCGCGTCAGACCCTCGCTCGCCCCGATCAACTCCGGGTTCTTGCTCAGGATCCCCCCGAGCATGAACGCGACGGCGTATGAGAGCGTGCCCGCGACAAAGCCGTACAGGGCCGAGAAGATCGGCCCCAGCACCTTGGCGCGCTCAGGCCTGCGGGCCATGAACAGCCCACCCAGGAACAACACCCCGAAGATGCCCAAGAAGACGACCGTGCTCGACCCCATGGGCAGCCACTGGCGCTCATAGGCGAGCCAGCCCAGCGCCGCCCCGGCGACCGCAAAGCCCAGTTGCACACCCGTGGCTTGGGCCACCCCCCCGATCGTCATCGTCCCTCGTCGAGCATCCGAGACCCCCAGCGCCTGATCCCAGGTCTGGGGCTCCTCGAACGGCCTCATCGCCGGATTCGCTGTCTTGATCATCCAGAGCCTCCTTCTTCTTGCGCGCAGAACCCCCCACGCGTGCCAACTCTACTCATCAACTGCCCCGTGGGTTCACCGCGACTGTGGCCCGTCCATCCCTTCCGAGGCCCCTCAGCCCCGCCTGGGAGCGGCGTCCGTGCTGTAGTTGGGCGCTTCCTTCGTGATTCGGATGTCGTGCGGGTGGTTTTCCACCACGGTCGCGCCGGAGACCCGGCAGAACCGCGCCCGCGTCCGCAGCTCGTCGATCGTCGCGCAGCCCGTGTACCCCATCGCGCTGGTCAGCCCGCCCACGAGCTGGAACACATAGTCGGCCAGCGGGCCGCGATACGGCACCAGCCCCTCGACACCCTCGGGCACGAACTTCAGATCCCGCACATCGTCCTGCTGGTACCGGTCCGCCGAGCCCCGACGCATCGCCCCTTCCGAGCCCATCCCGCGATAGGTCTTGAAGCGGCGACCCTGGCTGATGACCAGCTCACCGGGCGATTCGTCCAGCCCGGCAAACAGCGACCCCATCATCACGCTCGACGCCCCGGCGGCGATCGCCTTGGCGATGTCCCCCGACTGGCGGATCCCGCCGTCGGCGATCACGGGCACATCCTGCCCGCTCTCCTTCACGCCCTCGCAAGCCTCGAAGATGGCCGTGATCTGCGGCACACCCACGCCCGTCACGACGCGCGTCGTGCAGATCGAGCCGGGACCGATCCCCACCTTCACCGCATCGGCGCCGGCGCGGACCAGATCGAGCGCCCCCTCGCGCGTCGCGATGTTCCCGGCGATGACCTCGATCTCGAAGCGCTCCTTGATCTGACGCACCGTCTCGATGACATTCCGTGAATGCCCGTGGGCGGTATCCACCACCACGACATCGACACCCGCCTCGATGACCGCCTCGACGCGCTCCATCTGGCGCACCCCGACCGCCGCCCCGCACATCAGCCGCCCGCGTGCGTCCACCGTCGCACTGGGGAACTGGCTCAGGCGCTCGATGTCGCGCATCGTGATCAGCCCGACGAGGCACCCCTTCGGATCCACCAGCGGGAGTTTCTCGATCTTGTTGCGGTTCAGGATGCCCTCGGCCTGCTCCAGCGTCGTCTCCGGGGGCGCCGTGACCAGATTCTCCCGCGTCATCACCTCGCGCACGGGGGTCTGCTCGTCCGTCACGAACTTCAGATCCCGACGCGTCAGGATCCCCAGCAGGCGCCCCTTGCCCCGAAGGCTCTTGGAGCCGTCCTCGGTGATCGGAAACCCCGACACACCGTGCGTCCGCATCAGTTCGATCGCCCGCCGAACCGGATCCTCCGGCCCCAGCGTGATGGGGTCCTCGATGATCCCATTGGCCGAGCGCTTGACCTTGGCGACTTCGCGGGCCTGGTCCTCGATCGACAGCGACTTGTGGATGATCCCGATCCCGCCTTCCTGAGCCAGGGCGATCGCCAGACGGGACTCCGTCACCGTGTCCATGGGAGCCGAGACCAGCGGAATCCGCAGGCGAAGCCGTCTCGTCAGTCGCGTCGAGGTATCCGCCTGTCGGGGCATGACCTCCGAGTAGGCGGGCAGCAGGAGCACATCATCGAAGGTGATCCCCTCCATGGCGATCCTTCCCGCACCCGGCGAGCGTGCAGCGGCAGATGCGGAAACATTCGGCGTGTCTGGGTTGGTCAGGGTCTCCATGGGATAGTGTCCCAGCCGCCCGGGCGCAAGTCAAGTGAAAGACGGGACTTGACCGCGTCCGCACATCCCCGGACACTGCGCCCGCCGATAGTCTGGTCGATGGACGGGACCCGTCCCGCACCGTCACGGAGGACCCATGCAGACGATCCCCGCCCCCGACGCAACGCAGGCCCTCTGGTCGCTGACCAGGGACGACCTCGTGCGCGCACCCCACACCGAGTGGCTCCTGACCAACGCTCTGGGCGGCTATGCCCTGGGCTCGGTCACGGGAACACCCCTGCGCCGCTACCACGGCCTGCTGATCTCGGCGACGAAGCCCCCGGTCGCCCGCGTGAGCGTGCTCAGCGCGGTCGACGAGCTGCTGATCCTCGCCGCCGACACGCCCCAGCCGACCCGTCTGCACCTGACCCCGTTCCAGTTCGCCGCCCACGAGGCCCCCCCACCGCCTCCACCCTCGCTCATCGCCTTCGAACGCGACGCGCTGGGCGTGCGCTGGGTCCACCGCGTCGAGCATCAGGGGCACGAGGTGCGGGTGGAGAAGATGGTGCACCTGTACGACGGGCGGAACGCCGTGCGCATCAAGTACGCCGTGCGCGCGCCGGGCCTGGTCGTGCGCCTGTGCCTGCGTCCGCTCCTGCGTCTGCTGAGCCACCACCGACTCTGCGAGGCCGACGAGCGTGCGCGCATCCCCGTCCATGTGCGCACCATCGAGGGCGGGTGCGTTGTCACGCGAAGCGGCGCCGGCGTTCACCTCGCCAGCCCCGAATCCCTGTTCGTCGATGAGCCCGCCTGGTGGGAGGGCATCCGCTATACGAAGGACGAGGAGCGCGGGCAGGCCTCGCTCGAGTCGCTCTTCAGCCCGGGCGTGTTCGAGTGGACCACCGTGCCCGCCGCCGGCACCAGCGTGCTCACGCTCCACGCCTCCTGCGAGGCCACGGAAGAACCCAGCACGATCGAGGACGCGGCCCAGAGCGAGCGCCGCATCGCCGATGCCACCCGCAGGGCCATCATCCACGCCGGGGGCGATCGCGTGGACGCGTCGTGCCTGTCGGCGATCGCCCACCTCGTGCGCGCGGGCGATCAGTTCATCGTCCAGCGACGCGACGGTGAACTTCGCGGCAGGAGCATCATCGCGGGCTACCCCTGGTTCAGCGACTGGGGACGCGACAGCATGATCTGCATCCCCGGGCTGATGCTCGCCTGCGCTCGCCTCGAGGACGCCCGCAGCACCCTCGAGACCTTCGCCCGCCACCGGCACAACGGGCTCATTCCCAACCGCTTCCGCGACGAGACGGGCACGCCGGAGTACAACACGGCGGACGCCTCGCTCCTGTTCATCAAGGCCTGCTGCGAACTGGCCCGGGTCGAGGACACGCCCCTGGACGGCCCCCTGCTGGACGCGTGCCTGGAGGTCGTCGAGGCCTATCGGACGGGCACGGACTTCGGGATCGCGCTGGACACGGACGGCCTTGTGCGCGCAGGCGACGCGACCACACAACTGACCTGGATGGACGCAACGCACGACGGCGAGGTCTTCACGCCGCGCTTCGGCAAGGCGATCGAGATCAACGCCCTGTGGCACCATGGGCTGCTGGCCCTGGCGGCACAGGTCGCCTCGCGCGAGCCCGCACGGCGCGATCGGTTGACGGAACTGGCACATGCCTGCGCTCAGGCGATCAATGACCGGATGTGGAACGAGCAGGACGGATGCCTCTTCGATCGTCTGGAGCCCCGCCCCGATGGCAGCGAGGAGGCGATCGCCGAGATCCGCCCGAACCAGATCTTCGCGATCAGTCTGGACCATGCGCCGGTCTCGGGCGATCGCGCGGTGTCGGTCCTGGAGACGGTCGAGCGCGAACTCCTGACGCCGATGGGCCTGCGCACGCTCAGCCCGGACGACCCGTCGTACTGCCCGCACTACGAGGGCGACATGCGCCGACGCGACGAGGCCTATCACAACGGCACCGTCTGGCCATGGCTCATCGGGCCATATGTCGACGCCGTGCTGCGCCTGCGATCCGCGAGCGAGGTGCCTGCCCTGCGCAAGCGGCTGGAGCCGCTGATCGCCTCGCTCGGCGACGGATGTCTGGGGCAGCTGGCGGAGGTCTACGACGGCGAGCCCGTCGAGGGTGTCCAGCGTCCCGACGGCTGCTGCGCTCAGGCATGGTCCGTCAGCGAAGTTCTGCGGTCGCTCGTTAACATCCTGCGGGCCTCGCAGGACTGAGACGCGTCCGAGAATCCTGCATTGCCCACAGACCCGCACGAAGACACCGCCGGAATCCGATGCAGGATGCATGGACGCGTTCGTGCGCACGATCGCGGGCGCTCTTGCCCGGGTGTCCGACGGCGCCGCTGCCTGGCGCGAGGTCGTCCGGGGCGTGCGCTCGTTCGTCGATCGCCAGCTGGACTACCTCGACACGATCCCGTGGATCCTGGGCGGCGCGTTCGTGATCCTGCTGAACCTCTGGATCGCCCGTCGTCTGATCCGCATGCTGGACCATAACGACGGAAGGCCCCGCGTGGGGACGGGGCCTTCGGGGGAGAGGAAGTCCAGCGACGGGCGCCGGTCTATGGCAGATCGCGGGGCTTGCCCAGGAAGTGCCAGGGCGTCGGCGCCCCCGGCTCGAGGCGATGCCAGCCACCCAGCCCATCGGCGCGCGAGCTGACATACGCCGTGCGCGTCCCGAAGTGGTGCGTCGCGTTGTGCTGCCCGGCGACGCGCCGGGCCTCCTCGACGGTGTCGAAGGGTCCGGCCCGGCGTCCCTCATTCCTGAAGTGGTCGTGGACCCAGTATCCGCCCTCGCCCTCGCCCTGCATGGCGACGGACGCGATGCCGCCTTCCTGTGATGTCAGGCTGCACGCGCCCAGCACGCAGCAGGCCAGCAGGCCCGATCCCAGAACGATTGTCCTTCGCATGTTGCACCTCTCTCAGCGAACTCCCGTCAGCGTCCGTGCGCACATCTGCCCGCGCCTCGTGCGGGGCGATCAGTCCTCCAGGTCCAGGGCCCGCGCGATGCGGGCGTGCAGATCCGCGACATGCGCGCGCGTCGTCGTGTCGTCCATGTCGTCTGCCAGCATGGCGTCGATGCGGGCGAGTTCTGCACGGGCAAAGGCCGGCAGATCCGAGGTCGCCGGCGGATCTTCCAGCGCCCCGGCGAGCGTGTCGATGTACATACGCTGGAGATTGCGCCGATACAGGCTCGGGCGTGCGTCCTCCTCGCCCAGATCGCCCACGATCCCCTTGCTCAGATCGCCAAGGAACTCGTCGATCGGATACGGGTTCGTCGTGCGCTGGGCGAGCTCGCTCATGCGTGCGATGCGCCTGTCACTGAGGAGTGAACGAAGCACGCGTCCCTGGGCCTGCGCGACGCGATCGGCGACGCCCGTGGCACTCAGACGCGCCACGATGTCCTCGCTGACCATCGCCGGATCGGGCTCGGCCAGCGCGTGCTCGAGCAGGAACGCGACGGCCTCGCGCTGACGCTCGGCGCTGACGGGGAAGTATCGCTTGTCCGCGTCGCCGAAGTAGAGGTTGATCTGCTCGATGCCGGCGACGAGGTTGGCGACATGCCCCATCTCGCGGTTCCACTGCCCCCACAGCTCGTTGTACATGTTCTGGAGCAGGTCGTAGTCCTCACCCTCGCTGCATGTCGCATCCACGATGAACCCGGCGATGCGCTGGAGGTTCTTCAGGCCCAGACGCGTGGCCTCGACGGCATCGGCGCCGAGGTCCTCGGTCTGGCTCGACGGATCGCCGAAGCCCCCGCCGAAGCGGTACATGGGATTGTCGATCTGCTTCTTGACGAGTTTCTCGAGTTCGGCCTTCTCGTCGGCATCGGGCGCAAACTGGCGGTAGCCCCACTCGGTGGCGAACCTGTCGTACGGCCCGACGCCCGGCAGGAGCGCCGCCCCGTCGCCCGGCTGGGCGACATAGTTGAAGCGGGCGTAGTCCATGATCGATGGGGCCGTGCCGTTCTTCTTCGTCCACTCCGGATCGCGGAGTTGCTCGACGGTGTAACTGCTCGACGCCTTGAAGTTGTGGGGAAAGCCGAGGCTGTGCCCGACCTCGTGCGCGACGACGAAGCGGACGAGCTCGCCCATCAGCTCATCGGGCAGCGGGAGTTTCCGGGCCTGCTCATCGACGGCCCCGGCCTGCACGAAGTACCAGTCCCGCACGAGCTTCATCACATCGTGGTACATGCGGACATCGGCCTCGAGGATCTCGCCCGTGCGCGGGTCGTGCACATGCGGGCCGAATGCGTTCTCGATGTCCGCCGGCAGCCAGCGGATGCTGCTGATCCGCGCGTCCTCGGGGTCCCAGTCCGGGTCCTCCTCCTCGCTGGGCGCATACTTGCCGATGATGGCGTTCTTGAAGCCCGCGGCCTCGAACGCCGGCTGCCAGTCCTCGATCCCCTGCTTCACATAGGGCTTGAGAAACTCGGGAACCTCCCGACCCACATAGAACACGATGGGCTCGACCGGCTCGCTCAGCTCGGCGTCCGGGTCCTTCTTCTCCAGACGCCAGCGCGTGATGTAGCGCACCGGCTCGGCCTGATGATTGTGCATGTCCGCAAAGTCCGTGAACCCCACGCTGAAGAACCCGACGCGATCGTCGTGCACGCGAGGCCTCATCGGGTTCTCCGGTAGCGTCACCATCGAGTGGCTGATGACCGCGGTCACGGCGCCCGTGCGCGGGAAGTTGCCGCGATTGCCCCCGCCCCCACGCTGCGGCGGGGAGGTCTTGTAGGTCGCCATGACCTTCGTGTTCACATTCTCGGGAAAACTCTTGACCTGCTCGATGAAGGTCCGCCCGCTGTCCATACTCTGGGCGCCCAGCACGCCCGCGGCGGTGAACTCGGCGACATCGGTCGTGAACAACTTCGTCACATCGATGACCGGACGCTTGTCCTTGCCATAGGCGAGCACATCGAAGGCCGCGATGATGGGCGAGACGCTCGTCTTCTCGACGGCCTGGGCGATCGGATCGTCCGTGTCGGCCCGGATCGTGTAGAGCACCTCACGCAGCAGCACCTTGTCGTCGCCTCGCATCTGCCAGACCACGACGCGATCGGTCACGGGCATGCCCGCGTAACTGTGCCCGGCCCGCGTCTGGCTGATCTGCGTCACCCAGAGCATCTCGCGATCGAGCGCGTCCGCCGGCAGCTCGTAGTACAGCTTGCCGTCCTGCAGATGCGTGATGACGAGTCCGGCGTCGGTGATCGCCTTGTCCGTGATCACTTCGTCATAGGGCTTGAACGGCTCCTTCTTCTCGGCGCCGCCGCCCTGCGCTCCCCGCTGCGCCTGCGCCAGAGCAGGCCCGCCGGCAACGAGCGCAAGGACAAGACATCCACTCACCATACTCCGCCTGATCGACATGCCGTACTCTCTTTCCCTGTGCGCCATGCGGCACCCATCCCGAGCCTACCGACGGCCCGCGCACGAACAAAGCCCCGCGCCAGCGCATAGCCCTTTACCGGTGCCTCGCCCGACAAGTTGAGCAGGGAATCCCCCGGTTATCGGGCGTGTGAGCGCCACATCCTGATACACTGCGCACAGACAGGAAGAAAGGATCCGCCATGCTTCATGCTCTCGCCTGCACGCTCCTGGCCATGCTGAACCCGACAGCGCCCGCTGCACATGAGCCACCCGAGCCCGCCGTCGTCGTCGATCCGCCGCGCGCAACGATCCATGTCCGCTCCAGGCAGTATCAGCCGGGCCTGGTGGTGGACCCCCCGCGTGCGGAGTCGCTGTATCGAAGACCGCTGGGAGGCCCCTTGGCGAGCCCCGATGGCTCGCACGGAGACTGGACGCCGCTCTTCAACGGCAGGGACCTGACGGGCTGGAGGATCTTCACGAGCGATCAGGTCGCCAGCGTGATGACCTGGCGCGTCGCCGACGGCAGGATCATCTGCACGGGCGAGCCCGCGGGATATATCGCGACCGAGGGAACCTATCAGGACTTCGTGCTCCAGCTGGAATGGCGCTGGGCGGGCGAGCCGGGCAACTCCGGCGTACTGCTGCGCACCATCGGCCCCGACAAGATCTGGCCCAGCAGCCTGGAAGCCCAACTGATGCACGCGAACGCGGGCGACTTCTGGAAGATCGGCGAGATCGAGGCAAAGACGGACCCCGATCGCACGCGAGCCAGCGGACGCAATTGTCGCAAGATCGTCGACGCCGAGAACCCGCCCGGCCAGTGGAATCGCTACACGATCCTCTGCGTGGAGGACACGGTCTCGCTGTATGTCAACGGCCGCCTGGTCAACGGGGCCACGGGCGTGAGCCGTCGTCCGGGCTGGATCTGCCTGCAG
>WGEO01000255.1 GCA_015492715.1 Phycisphaerales bacterium
CCGAGTCGCTCACTCGCCGATGCGATCGCGAGCGAGGCGGCGTCGTACCTGGAGGTCGTGCTTCACGGCACCCCCGAGGCGCTTGCGTCGTATCTTGAAGAGCGAGGGGGGGCACTGGATTTCAGTTCCCTTCCGAAGGACCGTCGGGATTCGTTGCCTGCCATCTGGTCGGGGTTCAGAATGCGGCCTGTCGGACTCGAAGGCATCGTCGTCCGCGCGAGACCGTCGGGCCCACTCGATCGGTCGGCGGCACCCTATGGCGAGCGTGCCAAGATCAAACTCGCTGATACTGTTGCGCGGGTTCCAGCCCTACATGGGCAGGTAAGGCGGACGGAGCGGGGCGACCTCGTCATCGACGAGGACTCATTCGAAATCATCGTTCCGATGCTTCATGAGATGGACGATCGAGAGACGCCGGTATTCGTCGGTATTGTGCTGACACGCTCGCGTTCGAATGGGCGTGTGTTACCCGCGGCGACGATCGTCTACGCGCCGAACTTCGTTATGATCGGGTCGGTGCCATTCTGAGTAGGAAGAGGGCGTATGACTCCAGCCGACCGGAACCAGCCGCGCGGACATCAGGCGGGCGTCACGCTGCTGGAGGTGATCGCGGTCATCGCCATCATCGGCGTGATCTTCTCGCTGGCTCTTCCGGCAATCGGCTCGGCGAGAGAGCGAGGAGGTGCCCTGCGGAGCCTGGCCAACCTTCGCCAGATCGGCGGTGCTTTCGAGGGCTACATCAAGGACTACGGGACATTCCCGTTTGGTCAGGAGGGGCACCCGTACCCGGCGTCTTATCTTGAAGACGCCGGAGAAACATTCCCCCACTTTGCCTTTGACACCGCCTGGGCTGTTCTTCTCAGGCATCACGCACCCTGGGACGAGTACTGGGAGGCCATGTTCAGCCCCGGCAAGACCGTGCCGAAACTACGGGCAGGTACGGGATATCCGGCATCATACTTTTATGCGAATAGCTTCCTGGCTCGACCGGAACTGTGGTCGGGTCGCGCTCGCGGGGATCTCGAATCGCTGCTCCGACCGGTGAAGCCAGCGGATGTCGTTTATCCATCTCAGAAGGTGCTGATGTGGGACGGTGTCGTCGCATATCTGCGGTCCCCGCGCCCATTGGACGACTGGTCGGGATTCGTCGCCGACCCAACGCCGATGCTCTTCGTCGACGGACACGCCCGCGAAAGACGGGCAGCAGAAGCAACCGCGCCGGTGATCAACCCGCTGCGCAAGCATCATGTCCGCGGATGGATCAAACTGAGCAATACAAGGGATGGTTCCGCCGGACGCGATTACGAGGAATAAGCCTTATGCCCCCGCCCGTCGGCGCAGGTGGTCCAGCACATTCATGTAGTTGATGTACCCGTCGTAGGGCGAGTCGTACGGGCTGAAGTACTTGTGCACATCGCCGTCGGCCCAGTACTTGGTGCACATGTAGTAGAAGTGGTCGCTCGTGCTCAGCTTGCGCCAGTCCTCGAGCAGATAGCCCGCCTCCTCGATACGCCTCGGGTCGCCCGACTCGCCCGCCTCGCGCACACGCTGCAGGATCGGCTCCTCCAGCGCGTAGAACGACTCGATCGCGTTGACCTGCATCGCGTTGCCCAGCCAGGCGCTCAGGTCGCGCTCCGTGTCGGCCCACGAGATGGCGTTCGGCACATCGTACTCGCCCACCGGCGCAAACCGACGCATCGCCTCGCTCACCGTGTTGAAGTGATTGTGTCCCGGATTCGTCTCGAAGACCTTGCCCGGCAGGGCCTCAAGGAAGTGGAAGATCCCCGTGTCCGCCCACTGGTGCTCGCCGAAGGTCTCGTAGTCCATGAACAGGTTGCACAGATACCCGTCGCCGTTGATCTGATCGACCCAGCGGGCGAACTTCTCCGCGCTCAGCGGCCACTCCTCCCACGCCCGATTCCCGAACCGGAACGCGATGTCGTCGCTCAGGCGGTAGTTCTTCGTCAGCAGCGTGAAGGGACGCCCCTCCCGCCCGATCAGCCCGCCCGGCGGGGCATACGGATAGTTCGGCGACCGATAGCCCAGGATCCGGTCCACCCCCTCGCACAGCGTGCCATAGAAGCGCCGCTCGCCCGCCTCGTCGCGCATCTCGGCCAACTCACACGCCAACTCGTTGCTGTAGATCAGCTCCGTATTGCGGAACACCGTCGGCGTCTGGTCGAACAGCGCCCGCACCCGCTCGATGTGCATCTCGACCTGACGGCGGAACTCCTCGCGCGAGTACAGAAAACTCAGCGAGTGATAGGCCGTCTCGGCGAGGAACTCGCAGCACCCCGTGCGCGACAGGTCCTGGAACAGCTCGATGACATCCGGACAGAACCGCTCGAACTGATCCAGCGCCGTCCCCGTGATGCTGAAACTGACGCGGAAGTTGCCCTCGTGACGACGCACAAGATCCAGCAGCAGACGCGTCGCCGGGCGATAGCACTTGTCGGCCACCTTCTCGCAGATCGCACGGTTCTTCTCGTCGTCGAAGTAGAACGGATGATCGTCGAAGACCGTGTAGTGCTTCAGTCGGTGCGGCTGGTGGACCTCGAAATAGAACACGATCGATGTCATGGGCTCCTCACGCTGCCGCTCCGATTGCCGCCATTGTTCGCTCGCTCAGCCGCGATCCCACACCCGGACACGAAGAATAACCATCAACTCCGCACACGCATCAGCAGCCCGATCGCCATCGGGATCAGGATCAGCACGGGCACGAAGACCGCGATCTGCGGAGCAAGGCCGGGAATCGGTGCCGCGGACCCGATGATCGCACCCATGATCGCACCGAGGCTCACCGGGGCGCAGCGGATCGAGACGATCAGCATGTTCTTCGGCACGCGCGTCAGGAAGTACGGCAGCCCGATCAGCAGCCCCATCAGGTTCGCCAGCGCCAGGCTGAACCGCCCCCATCGCAGACGCTCCAGACGCTCGCGCCGTCGCTCCAACTGCTCGCTCCGCACCCCGCTGCGCTCCAGCCCACGCAGCATCCGTCCCAGCTGCGCAAAGCTCAGGCTCTGGCTGTAGGCGGCATACTGGATCGTCGTGATCGTCTGCGGATCCAGATCCGTCTCGATCCGGGCGACGGGCTCACGCTCGGGCATGCCCCCCGCCTGCTCCGGACGCTCCGCCACCCCGTCGACCAGATCCCATCCCCCGTCGCGCCAGACGGCCTCGCGGGCGTGGATCCGACGGGCGACCAGATCCCGCTCGTCACGCTCCCAGACATACAGGTCGTCCATGCGACCCTCGCGGGCGGAAAAGCGGGAGGCAAGAAACAGCCGCCCCTGCCCGTCGCTCGTCAGCGGCACGCGGTCGGCGTCCGCCACGCGGCGCCCGGCGTCCCCGTGATCGCGCGTCAGCAATGGGGCGATCCTCGGGACCACCACCTCCTGATTCACGACCTGCAGGGCGACCAGCACCACCCCGACGAGCACGATCGGACGCGCCACCCGACGCAGGCTCTGCCCGCTCGCGAGGATCGCCACCAGCTCGCGATGACGCACCATCTGGGCGCAGGTGAACCCGCCCCCGGCGACCATCACGAACCCCAGCAGGTACGGCAGCAACTGCAGCAGGCGAGGCCACCACAGGTCGAAGACGAGATACGCCGTCGTCGTCATCCGGGCAAGCGAGCCCGCCTCCTCGCCCCGCAGCGCCGCGAGGTCGTCCGCCGCGTTCACGAACCGGTCGATGTTCAGCGTCGCGTCGACGGCCACGATGAACGCGCACAGGATCACCAGCAACGCCAGCGTGTTCAGCAGGAACTGACGCGCGATGGAACGGTCCAGGATGCTCACGCCGAGTCCCTCAGCACGAGTTCGACGACGATCCACGCCACGATCGCGCCCAGCACCACATCGCTCAGAAAGTGCGCCCCCATGAGCACCCGGGTATACGCACACCCGATCGCCAGCGGGATCGCAACCCAGCCCGTCCCCGGGCGAAGGCGGCTGATCACCAGCGCTCCGCAGAACGCGATCGCCGCATGGCTCGACGGCGTCGACAGATTCGATCCGTCCCAGAATCCGCTCAGGATCGGCTTGAACACGACCGCCCCGTCGTGCTCGCCCGGACGCTCCCGCCCGATCAGCGCCTTGAGCAGGACCACGGTCAATCCCGTGAGCACGAGGCACACCAGCATGCCGGGCGTCAGCGGGCCCGGGTCGTCCTCGATCGCCTCGGGCGCCCGCTCGCGCAGGCGACGCCTGCGATGCAGATCCGCCGCGATCACGATCGCCAGCCACGCGGGGACATACCCCACCATCCGGAGCATGTGGTAGAACTGGCGCTGCTCGATCCGCCAGCGAAGCGTGCGCTCCTCGGGCGTGCGCTCGTCTTCCTCGCGGCTCGTCTCATCCCCCTGGGCCTCGCCCGCGACCGACAACGCCGCGGGATCATGATCCTTGATGCTCAGCAGGCGGTACGCCGGCCCGTCGAGCACCAGCGCCAGCAGCAGCGACGGGATCGCGACGAGCGCAAAGATGCGCCAGCGGTCGCGTTGCAGCATGCGTTGAAAACTGGTGCGATACATCCCGGGCTGCAATCCTACGGCGATGGGTCCGCAAAGCCCCGGAACCCGTGCCCGATGAATGAGACCTCGTCCTGGGGCGCATGTCGTCCGCCGACCTCGACGATCGACTCGAAGGCCACCTCCCACTGGCGCCGGGTCGCGCCCAGCAGCACCGCATCGCGCCCGCGCAGACGCGCGACGACCGCGGGATTGCGCAGATTCGTGTCCTCCCACATGTCGTACTGGGTCCTGCGACCCGGGCACAACCCCTCCTCCGGGAATGCGGGCAGCACCGCCGAGGCGCAGAAGACCTCGACACCATCGACCCCCATGCGCCGGAACTCGAACGCCAGCAGACTGACGCGTCCGTAATGGCTGCCCATCACGAACGGCTCCCCCCCGCGCTGCCCGCGAAGGGTGTCGATCTCCTCGAGCACACGCGCTGCCAGCACCGGCCCCCGACGCAGGCGATCGATCCGTGCGACATCGCCCACCCCCGGGATCTTCGAGATCGGGTCCAGCAGCAGCAGCCCCAGCCCGCCGACCAGCCCGTAGACCACGCACGCCGACAGCAGCACATGGCGAAGGTTCGCAGGCTCGCGGACGGGCGGGCTCTCGCGCCGGCATCGCGCGCGCAGAGCCAGCAGGCGGTCCATCCCGGCGACGCCCTCTCTCGCCGCGATCGGAAGCAGCGTGAAATACCCCGCGATCGGCCAGTTCGCCTCGCCCTCGCTGAACAGGCTGACGACCAGATAGAACACGACCACCGGCAGCCCGCTCCACAGCAGCAGCAACTCGCCGGCGGATGCCCCCGTGCGCACGATCCGCGCGATGCCCAAGCCCGCCAGGATCAGCACCGGCCCGATGATGCCCGCCTGCGCCCCCACGAACTCGAGCGTCCAGAGCGGAAAGAAGCCGTCCTTGTGCGCACACGCGGGGACGATCGGGATGTCTCCGCCAGCAAGCCCGAGATGCCCCAGCAGGTGTCGCACCGTCACCCAGTCGTGCTGCGCATTCCAGATCAGCACGGGCAGCAGGCAGACGCCGAAGACCGCAAGGCCGCCCAGCGCCCACGGGCTCACCCGCGTGAATCGCCGACGATGGACGATCAGCATGAGCACCAGCCCCAGCGCCAGCAGCAGGATCGTGTACTTGTAGAGGAAACCCACGCCCAGCCCCAGCCCCAGCAGCACCCACGCCGAGCCCCGTCGATCGATCAGCGCCCGATGCGTGCACCATGCCGACAGCGCCCAGCACGCCAGGTACGGCCCGTCGATGGTCATCAGCAGGCCCACGACCTGATAGGCGGGAATGAGCAGCACGAGCACGCCGGCGACGAGCCCGACCCGTGGGCCGTAGACGCGCCGCCCGAGGAGGTACACGCCCCATGCGGCAAGCGCGCCGAACAGGGGCGCCCCTGCGCGCACACCGAAGTATGTATCGCCGAGCAGCGAGGTGCTCAGCCAGATGGTCCACGCGATGCCCGGCCCCTTGGAGTAGTACGACAGGTCCAGGCGCTGGGCCCACTCCCAGTAATGGGCCTCGTCCTCGGACAGGGCATAGGGACTGAGGAACGCCAGCCACACCAGACGCACCAGCGTGACCAGCACGATGAGCGCGAGCATCGCACGAGGGGCGGGGATGTGAGCCAGAAACCGACCCTCTGTGTCCGGCGTGCCCGTCGGCGGGGCGTGCGCGTCGCTGGTTGTGGGAAGATCCGCAGCCATCAGTGGCGGGCCAGTCCGCGATAGGCGATGAGGGTGTAGAGCATGAGCGCCAGGTTCCCGCCCCACAGCAGGGGCAGGCCCGCCTCACCCGCGCGGTGCACGAGTTGTTGCCCCCCATTGATCGTGATCAGGGCTGCCAGGGCGGGAAAGAACGACCAGAGATAGACGACCAGCGGGGTGGCATAGCGCAGGCGCAGCGCCACGACGGCCCCGGTCAGCACCATGACGAGGCAGCTCAGGCTCATGGCCAGACGCTCGTGGCGTTTGGAGAGCACCTCACGCCGCAGACGCTCGATCCTGTGGAGCAGTTCGTTCCGCTTGGCACGCAGGGCCTCGCCCCGCCTGGGGCCGATGCTCGCCAGCTGGGCGTCGACGCGGGCCAGGAGTTCGTCCAGATCCATCGAGGCAAGCGCCGCGGGGTCGACTTCCGGAAGCACGAGCGAGCCGAAGACCAGCGACTCGCGCTCGCCCTGCCCGCCGTCATCGGTCCCGCTGACGACGCGTGCTCCATGCAGTTCCAGTTCCAGCTCCAGCCGACGCTCCTGACGGGACGGCTCGCGGATCGGGCGCAGGACGGCGTCAGCCGCCTGCCAGCGGGTGACGCTCCGGGTATCACCCCTGCCGTCGCGCAGCACCATCACCTCGATCGGGCCCTCGGCGGGCGGGATCACCTCCCAGCCGAACTCCCGCCCCGCGATGTCCGTGCCCTCGAGATAGATCGGCTCACCCAGCGGCCTGCGCAGGCGCACCCGTCCGCCCTCACGCAACTCGCTGCGGATCGCCTCGAAGGTCTCGACGAGGGCGAGTTCGTACGCCAGCTCGCGCTTGCGCCAGCCGATGAACTCCATCCGGTCCGGATGCGAGGGAAGTTCGTGCAACTCACGCCAGGTCAGGAACTTCGGGTCGTTGCTGAACGCCCCGGGAAGGAATGTGGGGCCGATCTCGAGGCGCTCGCTGACACGCACCATGGTCCGGTCGCCCGCCCTGCGAAGCACGGCGTCGCCCAGACGGATGAGCGCCAGCGTGCCCTCGCGGGCCTCGGTGCCGGCCCTTCGCGCAATCTCTGCGCCATGGAACAGCCAGATCGTTGCCCGTGAGGTGAACAGTTCGAGCTTCAGGTCGATCGTCTCGTCGTCTCGCCGGTCGCTGGTCTCGATGAACGCAACGCCCCGCAGAATGATCCGCTCGTAGGCCCCCGCGTCCTCGTCCGGTCCGAGGGCCTGGGCGGCGTCGGCGTAGATCACCGAATCGCCGAATGGCACGGCCCGTCCCTGCTCGACCGATCGCACGACCAGACGCGCCAGATCGCGCGTCACCATCTGCTCCATCGACCGCAGGAATCGCGGGATCACCTGCTCGTTGAGCGCCAGCAGCGTCAGGGCAAGGATCAGCCCCGACACGAGCGCGGGCAAAAGCACGCTCCGGTGGCTGATGCCCCCCGCAAAGGCCGCCAGTGCCTCGTTGTCCTGGGCGAGGCGGTGATAGGCCAGCGTCGTTCCGAACCCGCCCGCGAACGGCAGGACATACGCGAGCATCGGGATCATCGCGTACATCATGAAGCGCGGGGCGTCCAGCGGATCGAGGTTGCCGTCGGCGATGGGCTTGATCGCGGCGGCGAACGAGACCACCAGCGCGACGATCCCCGTCGTCACCGCGATCAACCGGCCCTGCTCGACGAGGATGTGGCGCCAGAGCGTGATGGGCGGGCGGGGGCGCATGGACGGCGATGATACGAGACCTCACTCGGGCACGGGCACCAGGAAACTCTTCTGGAGGACCTCGATCGGCCTGCCGTCGGCGTCGCGGATCCGCTGCTTGATCCCCTTGCCGTTCAGCAGGTTGTACGGATGGCGTTCGCGGGCCTGACGCAGACGCATGGATTCGCCCCTGCCGTGCTTGCTCGGGTCGTGGTCCGTCTCGTCGAAGATCCCGACGGTGACCGTGCTCCGGGTCGGCCCGTGGTAGTAGAACGCGGGCTCGCCCGCGGCCCGCAACTGCGCCACGGCGTCCTCGGCAGCCCGGCGATATTCCGCCAACTCGTCGGGATCGGGCCTGGAGCCGTCCAGTCGCCCGTACAGGCCGATCTGGAGGGTGTACAGCGCGTTGGGGTACCGTTTCTTTGCGTTTCGGAGATCCCATTCCGGACGCGAGCCGACGATCTCGCCGCTCGCCGGCGGCGCAATGATCGCACTCGCGTAGGGGCGTTCGCCGTCGATCTCCACATGGCGGACATACGCAAGGTCGCGTTTGAGCCCCGGGTCCTCGAGGTCCTGATGCCTGCCGTAGAGCATCGCGATGGCCTCGCCCCGCCGTTCGAGATAGGCCCCGGGGAGCCTGCCCCTGGAGCGCACAAGGGTGAGCGATCGCTGGGCCTGGGCCTCACCCTCGGGCGTCGCGGGGAACTGGGCGATCAGCACGCTCCAGGCGCTGGTGTCTTCGTGCATGTCCGCACCCCGACCGTCCGTGCTCGATCCGCTCCTGGCAGGCGGCGCCGACGGGGTGTTGCTGGCGAGGACCTCGCGGGCCTCGTCTCGATAACTGGCGACGGATCGCTCGCGTGCTCGCGAGGTGCTCGCCTCGCCCGGACCGCTCGAGGCACAGGCTCCGAGGAGGCACGAGGCCGCGATGATCCAGGCAAACAGAGGGAACCCCCCCCCGTGTGTGGCGAAAGTTTTTCTGTGCGTCCGCATTCCGGTTATCTCGCTGAAGTGTTTTGCTATCAATTGGTTACGAAATAAGGGATATAAAACTCTTGTTTGAAGCGATCGTTATGGGGCAGCCGATATGCTGATTGTCGGCGCGGGCATCGTGGAACACCCGCGCGCCAGCGAATGGTAGAGTGTGTGCGACTGCGGCAGAAGGGAGCCGAATCCATGGCGGACATTTCGGGCATCGGGGCGGACCAGGGACCGGCGCGGCTCGAGCATCCGACGCGTCAGCGCCCGGACCAGCCCGGGCGTGAGAACGATTCGCCCGCGATCCGTCGGGGTTCGGACGAGGTCGAGGTTTCACGGCTATCGGTCATGCTGCAGCGCCTGCGCGATGTGCCGGGTATCCGCGAAGACCTCGTGGCCCAGTTGCGCCGGGAGATCGAGGCCGGGGTCTACGACGAGGAGACCCGCCTGGACGCAGCCCTCGATGCCATGATCCAGGAGATCAGCGAGCAGCGGGGCTAGAGCCCCCTTCCGGGTTCGCAAGCGCCCAGATCCCCGCGACCACACCCCGGACAACACGGATGAATCGCTCGCGGTCGATCGTCTCGACGCGATCGCTCGGGCGGTGGTAGTGGGGCGTGCGGAAGTTCGAGGTGTCCGTCAGCATGCACGCCGGGACACCGATGTCCCAGAAGGGGGCGTGATCACTCCGGCGCATGTCCGGGATCGGCGTCGGCAGGATGTCGAAGACGAACACATCCAGATCCGGCGAGCCACGACGCATGCCCTCGGCAAGCGGGCGCGTGAACGGTTGATCTGTTGAGGAACCGACCAGGGCGATGAAGTCGCCGACGGTGCGAGGCTCGAAGACGCCGGGGATCGCCGGCACGGGCGAGCGCTGCGAGTTCTCCTCGTCGCTGAAGTACCCGAGCATCTCCAGACTCACCATCCCCACGACGCGGATCTCGCCGGATTCGATCTGCGGGCGGACGATGTTCTCGGCATACAGGCGCGAGCCGACGAGTCCGATCTCCTCGAGGTTGAAGAACACGACCCGGATCGTGCGCTTCGGCGCGGTTCCCCGGAGCACACGGGCCAGTTCGAGCGCGCACGCCGTGCCCGTCCCGTTGTCGTCGGCGCCGGGCGTCGTGGGTACGGCGTCGAAGTGGGCTCCGACGATGACGACCTCCTGCGGTCGCTCGCTCCCGGGGATCTCGATCCAGAGGTTGTGCCAGGCGCGATCCTCTTCGGCGATCCGGGAGCCTTCCGGCGGGGAGAACACGATCAGGTGCTGTCGCTGGACCTCGTAGCCCATGTCGCGCAGGGTGACCTCGATCCAGTGCTCGGTCTCGACGAGGCCCTCGGCGTGGGCGGGCGTCGGGGCAGGCGACCGCTGCTCGGGCAGGGCGCGAAGATAGCCCATGACCCTCGAGGGCTGGACATCGTCGACCGGCGAGGTTGCCATGCAGATGGAGGCGATGAGCGTGCTGAGCATCATGGTCGTGTTCCTCCGCGTCGCGCGGGCGGGGTTTCTCAGCCTGCCGGCGTTCTTGCAGGAATCTGGAAGGCCGGATCGTCGATGCGTTGAGCCGCGAGCACGGCGGCCCCGAGGATGCCCGCGTCGTCTTCCAGCACCGTCGCGACGACATCGAGGTCCTTGTTGGAGTCCGGGAAACTGACGCGTCGGGCCTGGGCGCGGACCTTCTCCACCCACGGCTCGCCGAGGGCCTCTGTCAGCCCCCCGCCGAGCACGCAGCGTTCGAGCCCCAGGAGCGTGTGCAGGCTCCCGATGTGGGTGCCCAGCAGCAGGCCCGCGTGATCGCACAGCTCGCACACGAGCGGGTCGCCCCTGGCGTAGGCCTGCCCGAGGACCTTCGAGCGGATGCGATCGAGATTGCCCTCGACGAGGTCATAGGCGATGGTCTTGTGGTTGCTGAGGATCAACTGGCGCAGGCGGTTGACGAGTGCGGTGCGCGAGCAGAACTGCTCGACGGTGCGCAGCCCGGGCTGTCCGAACGGCTCGAGCCACATCTGCCCGACTTCGCCGGCGGTGTACCGCTTGCCATAGTGGATGCGCCCGCCGAGCATGAGCCCCCCGCCGACGCCCGTGCCGACCCAGACACCCAGCAGGGGGTCGGCCTGCGCGCCGGCGCCGAAGTGGGCCTCGCCCACGAGGGCCACATGGACATCGTTGTCCAGAAAGACGCGCGTGCCCAGACGCCTGCTCAGGATCTCGCCCAGCGCCACATCGTTCCAGCGGAGATTGACCGCCTGGATCACGATCCCGCGATAGGGATCGACGGGGCTGGGGGCGCCCAGCCCGATGGCGGTCAGGTCTCGCGGCTGGATGCGTGCCTCGTCGCAGACCTCCTGAATCCCCCTCAGCATCCGCTCGAGCACGCCCTCCAGGCCCAGTTCGGCCTTGGTCTTGAGTTTGCGATGGATCGTGACCTCGGCGTGCTGGGCACACTCGCCGGGCTCATGGTCCAGATCGACCAGCCCGATCTGCATGTTCGTCCCGCCCAGGTCGATCCCGATGTATCGCCCGGGGCGTGGCGGGATGGGGTCCTGCATCAAACCGGCCCTCCTGACAAGTCGCGGGCGATCATAGAAAGAGGTCAGCGCCCGGCGCCCAGGCGGGCCGGGCACAGCACCAGATCCATCGGGGCGGCGAGGGCCTCCAGCCGCGTGCGAGTCTGCGGGGTGTCTCGACACCAGAGCGTGCTTCCCGAGCCGGACATGCACAGCGGCTCACCCTCCAGGGCGTCCGAGCACGCCTCGAGGATCTCCCGCAGGCGGGGTTCCACCCGGCACGCGGGCTCCAGCAGGTCGTTGGTGAGGGCATCCATCGGCAGGCCTCCGCGGGCGATCAGCGAGCGGAGATCGGCGTCGTCGATGCGAGCCACGGGCGAAGCCATCGTGTCGAATGCGCGATAGACCTCGCCCGTCGGACATGCGACGGGTGGCAGGATCAGCAGGACCCGCTCGTCGGGGATGGACTCGACGCGCTCGATGCGATCGCCCAGATGCGAGACGATCGCGCCGCGCGGCGGCGATACCTCGTCGAGGAAGAACGGCACATCGCTGCCCAGGGTGTGCCCGATCGTGCGCAGGGCGTCGCCATCCAGCCCCAGCCCGCACAGTTCGTTGATGGCTCTCAGGGCGCAGGCCGCGTCGCTGGAGCCGCCGGCGAGCCCGGCGCCGACGGGGATCCGCTTGCGGACGGCGATCCGCATGGGCAGCAGCCGCCCCGCGTGCTCCTCCAGCGCGCGGTGGGCCCGGAAGACGAGATCGCAATCCAGACGCCAGTCGATGGGCGCCGGACGCGGGGCATCCGACGCCCATTCGATGCTCAACTGCGAGGGCTCGTCCGCGGGCAGCGGCTCAAAGGTGATCTCATCGTGGAGGTCGATCGGGCACATCCACGAGAGGATCGGATGCAGCCCCGCGTGCGGATCGCCCTCGGGCAGGGGCGGGCCGACCCGCAGGAAGAGGTTGATCTTGGCGTGAGCGCGTCGGGAGATCACGGAGACGAGCGTATCACGGGCGGGGCGTCGGGTGTGGGGCGCTACCCTGTGGCGCGGAAGGAGTGCCGCGATGCGTGTCTTCGATCTCGTCACGGCGATGGAACAGATCGCGCCCCTGCGCTTTGCCGAGCCTTGGGATCGTGTCGGTCTGCTCGTGGGGCGCCCCGAGCACGACCTGTCGGGGCCGGTGCTCCTGACGATCGACCTGACGGAGCGGGTGGTTGGCGAGGCCCGCGCGATGAACGCGTCGGCGATCGTCGCCTATCACGCGCCGATCTGGGAGCCTGTCCGTCGGATCACCAGCGAGACCAGCCGGGGACGCATCCTGCTGGGCTGCATCGAGGGCGGCATCAGCGTCTACACGCCGCACACGGCTCTGGATGCCGCCGAGGGCGGGGTGACGGACTGGCTCTGCGAGGGGCTGGCTAGCGACGATCCCGAGCCGGGCAAGATCGCGGGCGACTGTCGGGCCCTGACGCCGGTCTGGGAGGAGGCGGGGCATCGGGTCAAGGTCGTGACCTTCGTGCCTGCGGAGCATCTCGAATCGGTGCGATCGGCCCTGGCGACCGCCGGCGCAGGACGCATCGGGGAATACGAGGTCTGCTCGTTCAGCGTCGAAGGCGAGGGGACCTTCCTCGGCAGCGAGAAGTCCCGCCCGGTGATCGGCAAGGCGGGCAGACTCGAGCATGTGCGCGAGCACCGACTGGAGATGATCTGCCCGCGTTCGGCCGCCGCCCTGGCCGTCGAGACGCTGCGGAAGTTCCATCCCTACGAGGAGCCCGCGATCGATGTGTACGAACTGGAAGGGTTGCCGCAGAGGAGTGTCGGAGCGGGGCGTCGCCTCGTGCTCGATCAGGGGGTTACGCCGGCGCACCTGGCGCGCCGCCTGCAGCGCTTCCTCGGGCATGCGCGCATCCAGATCGCCTCGCCCGCGCCCGATGTGCCGGTCTCGCATCTGGGCGTCGTGCCCGGGGCGGGCGAGAGCCTGCTGGAGATCGCCCGCGGCGAGGGCTGCGAGGCGTTCATCACGGGCGAGATGCGCCACCACAGCGTGATCGAGGCGCTCCACGCGGGGCTCGGGGTCATCCTCTGCGGGCACACCAACACCGAACGCGGGTATCTCGGGCGTCTGCGTGAGCGGCTGGGGGGCTCTTTGCGTGGTGTCGATATCCGCTTGAGCGAGGCGGACGCCGATCCACTAGAGGAGTTTTCCGCAGGCTAGGGGGTATCATCGAGGTCGATGACGCCGCGATCGCGCAGGGCCATGCTCGGGCGACTCAGCCCGTTGTCGTAGAACGCCTCTGCCAGGGCTCCCGGCGCGATGTATCGGATCTCCCCGACCAGTTCGTAGGCGAGGCCGTGGGGCGGCTCTTCGAGCGGCACGGGCAGACGGAAGGTGATCGAACCCTCGGGCGGGATGGTCGCCTCGGGGCTTCGCACCCCCCGGAAGAGCACCCGCCCGGCGCTGCGCAGTTCGTACCGGATACGGGGCATGGGAATGGCTTCCTTCGTCGGCGTGCGGGCCTCGACCACGAACGCAACGACGGATGACCCACCTGCGACCTGCTCCACGCTCGCATCGACGACGCGGGCCGACGGGGCACCTCCCCCGACACACCCGACAAGGTACGAACACAGCAGGATCCCGCAACAGCGGACGCCGATGGAACCGATCATGGCCCAGAGGGTATCGCGCTAGGGCGTCGGCGTCATGGCGACCCACCTGTCACCCGCGTGCTCGCTGACCTCCTCCAGATAGGGCGTCAGTTCGTGGGCGGTATGGATATACCGGAGCCAGTGGACCGTGAGCATCGCCATCACCGCACACGCGATCCAGGCCCCGACCTCGGTAAACCGCGACCGCCTGCCGATGAAGATGATCATGCACGCACCCGCGACGAGGCCCATCTTCCAGGCGGCGAGCAGGGCGGGCGAGCCGTACGCCATGATGGCTCGCGCCATCGGATTGAGTTCGACCATTCCGACGCCGCGGGCGTATGTGAGTGTCAGGAGAAGATCCGCGATGCTGGTGAGCACGATGACGGCGATGAGGACGACGATGCGCCGGGTCCTCGGGCTCGCCTGCCGGAATGTCGCGACCATCTCCCTCCACACGAATCCCGGGATCGGATCGGGCGTCCTGCGTCTTGCGGGGCGTCGCAGCGGGCGGGGCGAGCCCACGGCTCCTCGCACCGGGGGATGCCGCCTGCGCCGCCTGTTCGGGTCCGAGTGCGCGCTGATCGCCTTGGGTCCGATCATCCTCGGCGTGTCGCTCGCTTCCGCTCAGGCGCCCGAGGTCAACCCCGTCTATGTCGACGACGCGCCGCTGGCGGGCGAGGCGATGGAGCTCATCCCCTCCCTGCTGGCATCGGGCAACGAGACCGAGGCCGTGCGCGGGCTCCAGCGCCTGCTGGACGAGTCCGGGGATCGTCTGATCGAGGTCGACGACGATCCGGGGCGGTTCATCAGTGTCCGTCGCCGGGTCCACCAGTACCTGCGGGAGCGTCCGGACCTGCTGACGCTCTATCGCCAGATGGAGAACGCCAGAGCCCGCGCCCTGCTCGCCGAGCGCGGCCCGTCGTTCGTCGAGCGCACACGGCTCCTGACGACCGCGGGCTACGAGAGCGCCCTGCGCCTCGCTCAGGACCACCTCGAACAGGCGGACTTCGAGGGTGCCCGCCTCCTGCTCGAAGAACTGCTGGATCATCCGGACCGCGACGAACGCCTCGTTGCGCTCTACGCCGTCGTCGCACGCTACATCCCGCGCGACGAGGTGCGTCGGCGTGCGCGCACGCTCGCAGGGGATCCGGGCGAGCCTATCACCCCTCCGCCCGCGGTCGTCGAACCTGTGCATACCCCGATGGACGACGCGGGTCCCGTCGATCTCTCCGAGATGGTCTCGGCGCCGCTCCACACCATCGACCTGCCCGGCGTGACGCGCGGCGAGTCCAGCGAGGTCGATTTCGAGGTCTTCGCGCCGTGGATCACGCCCTGCGTGACCAGCGACGAGATCATCGTCTGCGACGGCGAGCGCATCACCAGCATCGATCGCTTCACCTTCGAGCGACGCTGGTCGAGTGAGCCCGAGGGCTGGCCGCGCGCCAGCGCCATCCCCAACCTGCGCAGACGCGGGCGCACCGCCCCCGAGGCGCAGATGCAGGACATCTCGCCCACCGCCGCCTTCGGCGACACCGTGTGCGCCATCACCGGCTGGATCGTCAGTTACGGGCGGGGCGGGGTCTCGACGCGTTTCGGCGACCCCCGCCTGCACGCCCTGGACAGGGACACGGGGACGGTGCGCTGGTCCTGGCATCCGGGCGAGGCCGATCCGGAGCTCGCCAGCGCCATGCTCGTCGGGCGTCCCGTCATCGACGCCGGGCGCGTGCTGGTGCTCGTCCGCAAGCAGATCGCCTCCCGCAGGAGCCTGGGCACCTATCTCTTCGCCCTGGACCTCGAGGACGGTCGCGTGCTCTGGCATCGTCTGATCGGCTCCGCCGGCTCACTGCCCTACCAGACGCAGGGCGGGCTTGCGCGCGGCGACCTGACCCTGCGCGACGGCATCTGCTATGTCTCCAGCGAGGTCGGGGTCGTCTGCGCCATCCGAGCCCACGACGGGCGGTTCCTCTGGGAGCGCGTCCATCCCGGCGTCACATTCGGCGCGTTCGACCCCGGGCAGGCGTTCGCACTGTCGCCGCCCGTCGTTCATGGGGATGAGGTCTTCGTCCTCACGAGCGATCGCTCGAAGGTCCTGCGTCTGGATCGCGCCAGCGGGAGGATCCTCGGCGTGCGCGACGCACGCACCATCGGCGAGCCGCGCTATCTCCTGGGCGTCGCGGGCGTCCTCGTCGCGGTCTGCGACACGCAGTTGACCTTCACGCCCATGCAGGACTTCGAGCGTGCCGGCGTGCGTCTTGCACCCTATCCATCCAGCAGAAGGGTCCTTGGGCGTGTCGTGCCCGCGGGTCGGGAGGTCGTCGTGCCGCTGGATGGCGGGCTCTTCATTGTCAACGCAGCGACGCCGAGCGAGCGACGATGGCTCGACCTCGAGCGATCCGGCATGGTCGTGCCCCTGAGCGGGCAGATCGTCGCCTGCGGCGCGACCAGCCTGCACGGCTATCTCGTCTGGTCCGTCGCCCAGCGCGTGCTCAGCGAGCGGATGGAGCGCGAGCCGGACGACCCATCGCCCGCGCTGACCTTCGCACGACTCAGCGTCCAGGCGGGGCGCTGCGAGCGCCTGCTGGAGACCCTCGACAGGGCGGCACGCGCGATCGATGCGCTGCCCGACGAGACGGTGCGAGACCTGTCGCGCAGGCGGCTGTTCACCATGGTGCTGCAGATGGTCCGCGGGCAGACGCCCGTGCCCGAATCTCTGCGCGAGGGCCTGATCGCACGACTCGACGCCGTCGCCCGCGAGCCATCACAGCGTGTCGCCGCCCTCATCGAGCGGGCTGCCTGGCTCGAAGAACAGTCGCGCTTCGCCGACGCCGTCGATGCCTATCAGTCGATCCTGACCGATGAAGATCTTGCCCACGCCCGCTGGCCCGGCCCGCGCCTGTCCGTGCGTGCCGATCTCGAGGCCACCCGTCGCCTGCGTGCCCTCATCGACGCTACCGGCGACGATCTGTACGCCCGCTACGCCGCCACCGCCGCATCGCAGCGGATGGCCCTGGGCGAGGCCCCGGACCCGCGCGACCTGGAGGCCCTGGCGCGCCGGTTCCCGCTGGCGTCGGCGGCCGCCGATGCCTGGCTCGATGCCGCCACCATCTACGAGCGGCAAGGACAGGGGCATCTCGCGGTGCGCGCCCTTCGCCAGGGGCTGCTGGCCGGACCGCCCGAGCACGCGACCGTGGCCCGCCGGGAACTCAGCGGGCGTCTCATCCGCGCCCTGGTTGAACAGGAGCGATGGGAAGAGGCGGCCCGGGTGCTGGCGCGGGCGTTGGCCGGCCCCGAGGCGCCCCCGACCGTCGACGGCGATCCCCTCGACCTCGACGCCCTGCGTGCCCGTGTGCGTGCCCGGATCGCCTCGCGTCTTGCGCTCCCTCGCGTGGGCACGCCCAGCCCGGAGGGCATCATCACGATCGAGGGCTGGCAACTGGTCCGCCCGCTGCTGCGGAGTCTCTGGCGCCGTATCCCGTACGCCC